>JALEOL010000011.1 GCA_022766785.1 Oscillospiraceae bacterium | reverse complement strand
AAGGGATACGCTGATTAAAGCGTAGCGTATCAAAATCAGCCCCGTGAGTTAGCCCGTTTGAGCGGGGCGATTTTGATTTAATCAGCGTATCTCTGGGTATCGGTACTGTCTTTCAGCAAATCTTTTCCTTCGTTTAAACGGTTATTAGTATGATCTTTGTGGCATTATCTGTCAATAGATCCCGGGGCTGTATGTGCAGTCCCGGTTTTCTTTTCCGGGGACTTTTTGACGAAAAAAAGAAAAAGCTATTGACCTTGACGGATATTTGTTGTATAATAATCATATATTCCTGTGAAAAGAGGTATGGCAATGATTGCAATAGGTTCCGATCATGCAGGCTACGGTCTGAAATGTGAGATAATCAAGCACCTTGAGGAAAAGGGCGTGGAATTCGTTGACTGCGGCTGTAACGGCGAGAGCGTGGATTACCCCGACATCGCCGAGGCGACCTGCGCTAAGGTGACTTCCGGAGAGGCTGAAAAGGCGATCCTTATCTGCGGCACCGGCGTGGGCATCTCGATATCCGCAAACAAAATAAAGGGTATAAGAGCTGCCCTGTGCGGCGACTGGTATTCCGCGAAATACACAAGGCTCCACAATGACGCAAACGTCCTTTGCATGGGCGGCAGAGTGATCGGCGCGGGTCTTGCGGCGGAGATAACCGATATATTCCTCGGGACTGAATTCGAGGGCGGTCGTCATGCACGTCGAGTTGAAAAAATCATGAAGCTGGAGGAAAAGTAATATGAGTAATGTGATCGTTTGTGACCACCCCCTGGTGCAGCACAAGATATCCCTGCTGAGAGACAAGAACACCGGTTCCAAGGAGTTCCGCGAGCTGGTTCAGGAGATAGCGATGTTCATGTGCTACGAGGCGACCCGCGATCTGCCCTTGAAGGAGATTCAGATAGAAACTCCTCTGGGTCTTGCGGAATCTCAGGTCATCAGCGGAAGAAAGGTGGCATTCGTTCCGATCATGCGTGCAGGTCTTGGAATGATGGACGGCGCGCTGGCGCTTGTTCCGGCGGCAAAGGTAGGTCATATCGGACTTTACCGTGATGAGGTGAACGGAAACACCACGCATGAGTATTACTGCAAGCTTCCGTTTGATATCGCAAATCGTGAGGTAATAATCCTCGATCCGATGCTTGCGACCGGCGGCTCTGCTGTCAAGGCTATCAATATCGTAAAGAATGCCGGCGCAAAGCAGATCAAATTCATGTGCATTATCACCTGTCCCGAGGGATTAAAGGCTGTCCAGGAGGCTCACCCTGATGTAGACATAATCACCGGCTCTATCGACAGGGGGCTGAATGACGACCTCTACATCGTTCCGGGCATTGGGGACTGCGGCGACAGGCTTTTCGGCACTAAGTAACAGATAAACAAGATAAATACAAACGGGGAATACATGATCTGCCTGCATTTACTGTGGGTGGATCTGTGTTCCTTTTTTTGTCAAAACCGATGCCTGAAGAAATATTGGTTCTGTATTGCCGGGACTGCTGCTGAATTTTACAGTGTTCCATTTTCGTTGTCAAGGGTAAAATTGTACGAAAAGCAGCGAGTTTATTTTACATATTCATTTTTTATATACCCCGGAATTGTGGTTGACATGTACAAGAAAAAGTGGTATTATAGATATACTACTACCAGATATAGAATAAGAGCACGATATATTGTGCTTCTCAAAATGCGAAAGGAAAGTCGGAAATGATAAAGGTAATCAAAAAGGACAACACCAAAGAGGATTTCAACGTTCAGAAGGTGGTGAATGCGGTCAACAAATCCGCCACCCGGGTGATGTATACCTTTACGCCGGAGGAAATAGATTTCATCTGTAAATTTGTGACAGATAAGGCGGAAGCGCTTCATACTGATGAGATAACCATCGCACAGATGCACAATATCGTCGAGGGCGCTCTGGAAGCCACAAATCCTGCTGTTGCGAAAAGCTATAAGGATTACCGCAACTACAAGCAGGATTTCGTCAGCATGCTGGACGAGGTGTACAAGAAGAGTCAGTCTATCATGTATATCGGCGACAAGGAGAACTCTAACACCGACAGTGCGCTTGTCTCCACCAAAAGAAGCCTTATTTTCAACGAGCTGAACAAGGAGCTGTATCAGAAGTTCTTTATGACCACCGAGGAACTGCAGGCGTGTCGTGACGGGTATATATACGTCCACGACATGAGCGCCCGGAGAGATACCATGAACTGCTGCCTGTTCGATGTAAAGAACGTGCTGGAGGGCGGCTTTGAGATGGGAAATCTCTGGTACAACGAGCCTAAGACCCTGGCAGTTGCGTTCGATGTTATCGGCGATATCACGCTGTCCGCAGCGAGCCAGCAATACGGCGGCTTCACCGTGCCCAGCGTAGACCTGCTGCTGGAGCCGTATGCTGAGAAGTCCTACAAGAAGCAGTACGACCGTTACAAGAGCCTGGGGCTTTCCGACGAGGTCGCAGACCGCGAGGCGATGAAGGACGTCAAGACCGATTTTGAGCAGGGCTTCCAGGGGTGGGAGTACAAGTTCAATTCCGTAAGCTCCAGCCGCGGCGATTACCCGTTCATCACAATGACCGCAGGCACCGGCACCGGGCGTTTCGCGAAAATGGCGAGCATCACCATGCTGGACGTCCGCCGCAAGGGTCAGGGCAAGAAATCCTGCAAGAAGCCGGTGCTTTTCCCGAAGATAGTGTTCCTGTATGACGAGAACCTCCACGGCCCCGGGAAGCCCCTTGAGGACGTTTTCATGGCAGGGATAGAGTGCAGCGCAAAGGCCATGTACCCCGACTGGCTCAGCCTTACCGGAGACGGCTATGTGGCGTCAATTTACAAGAAATACGGCAAGATAATCAGCCCGATGGGGTGCCGTGCGTTCCTGTCGCCCTGGTTTGAGAGAGGCGGCATGGAGCCTGCGGACGAGAATGACCAGCCGGTATTCGTGGGACGGTTCAACATCGGTGCGGTGTCGCTCAATCTGCCCATGATCTACGCGAAGTCCCAGCAGGAGAGCCGGGATTTCTTCGAGGTGCTGGATTACTACCTGAACCTCATCAGAAAGATACACATTCGCACCTATGATTACCTCGGAGAGATGAAAGCAAGCACAAATCCGCTTGCCTACTGCGAGGGCGGCTTCCTGGGCGGACATCTCGGCATTCACGACAAGATAAAGCCTCTGCTGAAGTCCGCAACAGCTTCCTTTGGCATAACTGCGCTCAACGAGCTGGAGCAGCTTGCGGACAAAAAGTCCATTGCCGAGGACGGCAGCTTTGCGCTCAAGGTCATGGAGTACATCAACAAGCGTGTTGCGGAGTTCAAGAAAGAGGACGGTCATCTCTACGCAATTTACGGCACTCCTGCGGAGAACCTCTGCGGACTCCAGATACAGCAGTTCCGCAAGAAGTACGGCATCATCGAGAACGTATCCGACCGGGAATACGTCAGCAACAGCTTCCACTGCCATGTATCCGAGGACATAACTCCGATACAGAAGCAGGACAGGGAGGAGCGTTTCTGGAACCTGTTCAATGGCGGAAAGATACAGTATGTCCGCTATCCGATAGACTACAACAAGGGCGCCGTGGAAACACTGGTGCGCCGTGCAATGAGAAAGGGCTTCTACGAGGGTGTGAACCTGTCCCTTGCCTACTGCGACGACTGCGGCTATCAGCAGCTTGAAATGGACGTCTGCCCCAAGTGCGGCAGCAAGAACCTCACCAAGATCGACCGCATGAACGGTTATCTCAGCTATTCAAGGGTAAAGGGCGACACCAGGCTGAACGCCGCAAAAATGGCAGAGATCGCAGACAGAAAGAGCATGTAAAAATATACAGAGAATTTGAGGGAGTTTAATTGCGTTACCATAACATAACAACAGACGACATGCTGAACGGAGACGGGCTGCGGACAGTCCTGTGGGTGGCAGGCTGCGAGCACCGCTGCCGTGGGTGTCATAATCCTATAACCTGGGATATAGACGGAGGTATCCCGTTCGACGAGGAAGCAGAGCAGGAGCTGTTTGAAAAGCTGTCTGCGGATTACATCAGCGGCATCACATTCAGCGGCGGAGACCCTTTGCACAAGCGCAACCGCGAGGAAGTGACCCGGCTTGCGAAGAAAGTCCGCGAACAGCTCCCGGAAAAGACGATATGGCTCTACACCGGCTATAACTGGGAGGATATCAACGAGCTTGAGATAATTCCGCTTATCGATGTGCTTGTAGACGGGCAGTACATAGAGGCGGTGCGCGACCCGAAGCTCCACTGGAAAGGCAGCGCAAATCAGCGCGTGATCGACGTGCAGGAAACACTGCGTCTCGGGAAGCTAGTGCTTTTCGATTGAGGAGGTACCATGAAAAGAATAGCGAAGTTTGAAAAGGTCAGCATGAAACAGTTCCTGGAAGGCTGCGACCGCGCGGACGCCGAGGAGATCTACAACGGGATAAGGCTGCCGAAGCGCGCCACCTCAGGCTCAGCAGGGTACGATTTTTTTGCACCCTATGATGTTAAGCTGGCTCCGGGGGAGACGGTGAAGATCCCCACCGGTATAAGGGTGCTAATCGAGCATGGCTGGGTGCTGAAGCTCTATCCCCGCAGCGGACTTGGGTTCAAGTATCGTCTCCAGCTCAACAACACCGTTGGTATCATCGACAGCGACTATTCCCAGTCGGACAACGAGGGTCACATATTCATCAAGATAACCAACGACTCCAACGAGGGCAAGACTCTGGAGATCCCGGCAGGCAGCGGATTTGCACAGGGGATATTCGTGGAATACGGCATAACGGTGGACGATGACGCGGACGGGGTACGAAACGGCGGTTTCGGCTCCACAAGTAAGTAAAGATACAGGGCAGACCAAATGATCTGCCCTGTGTTTATTTGTCGTTTTTTTGTTTGTCGTAATACGCAATATACTTTTTCGCGATCGGAATGATCTTCTCATAACCCGGATCCTCGTTTTCCGCGACTGCCCGGAAGAACGAATATACGTCCTTGCTGAGAACCCTGGAGATACGGTTCGCTATGTACTCATGAGTTGCGTTAAGATCGGGATTATCAAGGATATTCAGCGAGAACTCGATGAACTTTTTCGGATTGGTGTATTGCAGATAATTGCAGGCGGTAACGATGCTTGCGTAGAAATTCGGTGAGATGATGATCTCGCCGTCGCATTCCGTTTCTCCTGCAAGCAGTGCGTCAAGCTGCGGCTGAGTGAGCTTGTCCACCGCAAAAACGGATTCCATGATCTCGCTGTCCGGCATTTCCTCGCAGAGATCCAGCACCGGACGCGGCACCAGCTTGTTGCTGTAGGATTTCTTGCGCACCTGCGGTACTTTCCGGGTAAGTGTGCGGTAATGCGCCGGCTTGTACTCAAACCGGGTCTCCAGAATCAGCTTTGTCATATCCCTTGGCATAAGCTCCAGCGGTATCTTGACAGAAGCGCTGCGAAATCCGGTTATGCCCTCCTGCTCTTGTATTTCCGGGGCAGGCGTGGGTTTCTGTTCAGCGGTCTCCGTGTTTTCCTCCTGGGTGTTTTCCTCGGGAGCCGGGGCAGGTGCCGGTATAGTGAAAATATCGGTGTATGGTTCGTTTATCTTTTCAATGACTGCGCACCTGAAAGGGAGCTTCGCTGCGGTGCAGGATACAGCGCCGTGATGTCCCTTGAGAAGCACGGAATGAAGCCCGGTGACATGCAGCACGATCCCCTGCACAGCCCTTGACTGTACAGCCACATCAGTCATCTGTATGGTCTTGGAGTCGTAGGTATCAAGCGGCGAACCCGGGATAAGAAAACATGGACGATATGTCCTGTCCTTGCCTATGGTGCGGCTGTGCTCCGCAGTGCCATGTATCTCATGCGCCAGATTATAAGCGCCCCAGAAAAACGTCCCGGAGCCGTCTGTGGGGTAATAGTCCGATAAGTACAGTGTGTAAACTCCGTCCTGGAGAAGCGCCAGCACATCATGAAGCCCGGCTTCCAGCGAAGAACCGTGGTTGAGGGTGTTCAGACACTCTGACAGCGTGGAGTGGATATCCTCGTCCATGCCGTAGTAGCCGGTGCATAGTGATATCATCTTGTCGGAATTCCTGCTTCCGTGGTTGGGGCAGAGTATTTCAGCCACAGGATTGTTGCCGATATACAATAACCGAGTCAGCGCAGAGGTGTCTCCTCTTTTCGCCCCATAGCCTGCGGAGCATACGCCGATGACCGCGCTTCCTCCGCGGACAGACGCCAGCGTGATCCCCTTGCCGGCTATATCGATGTGTTCGCTTTTTATCTCAACGCCCACTTGCCGTTACCTCCATTCAACGCTGCTCAAGCCTGAGCGATATAATGTCCGCTATTCCTCCGATGCATTTCTTGTCGAACGCCCTTTTGGGAATGAACACGGAGGAGGAGCCGTCCTTATAGAATACAAACATCCTGTCCGATTCAACGAAGTAATCCAGCGAGCTCCACGGGATAAGCTCCTGACCGTCGTAGGTGCAGGACTCGCACGCCGCAAATCCCAGGGGACTTATGAGGAACGTGATCTCCTCGTCGGAAGCCGGATCGCAGCCTGCAACAGAGGTGTACTTTCTGCGCGCTGCGGCGTGGCAGATGATGTATACGAGCAGTGTGAGTATCGCTCCGCTTATCATTGATATGGGAATGAAATACAGCACGTTGCTGCGCGTCACTCCGAAAATAAGGTGAAGCCCCAGGAATATCGCCAGCATTAGTATCACGGCGAGCAGCCAGAGCACTTTCATCAGCCGGAAATTCATCAGCATGACGAAGGTGGAAGCGGCTTCTCCCTCGTCGATTATGCAGCTGCCGGAATAGCAGTCCTTTCCGGGGTCGGTTTCAATGTATTCGCTTTTGAGCGGAAGGATACGGCGCTGGTGATCATACTCGAAGCCGCCGGATCTCTGCGCGGACTCGATAATTGCGAGGGCGCGGAAATAGTCCTCCGTTGATGCGATCTCCTTCTTCAGTATCATGTAGTCGAAGTTCTTTGTCCTGACAGTGACCGCACGTTTGTCCTCGGTCACGGCAGTTACCTGATCCCAGCTGTAGATAAGCGGAGTCGGCGTGTTGGAATACACAGCAAAAACATCGCCGACGTAATATGTGATACCAGCGCTCTCACTGTAGATCCTGACCGGTTTCAAGTCACAGAATGCCATGGTTGCCCACCTTCCGTTTTTATGGATAGCGCTATCCGAGCGCTTTAATATACTATTATTTATTATAACATATTTTCACGCTAAAGAAAAGGGGTTTGAATAAAAAAATCAAAAATTTTTGGGGTTCCCTTTTGAAAAAACGGACAGAACGGTTTGACCTTCTGTCCGTTTTGGCACATACTAATTTCAAATCATTCTATAGACATCTTTGCAAAAATCTTGTCTGTATCCTGACTTGAAATTAGTATCAGAATGAGAATTCCAGAGTTTTCCCTTTTTCAGTGTTAAGTCCGATAGTACGCTTTCCGCCGGTGGCAGGGAATTCAAGGACGCATTTTCCACCCAGCTTCGGCATGATCCTTATGTGGGTGACAGCTCCGTTGTTCCAGCTGGCGTCGATAACATATCCGCCCCGTGCGCACAGTCCCGTGAAGCTGCCGCTGTGCCATTCGGAGGGGAGCGCAGGCAGCAGTTTGATAACTTCCTCGTGGCTCTGGATAAGCATTTCGGCGATACCGGCGGACGCGCCGAAATTACCGTCGATCTGGAACGGTGGGTGAAAATCCCATAAATTCTGGAATGTGCAGCTTTCCAGCAGACCGCGAAGCAGCTTGTAGGTGCGGTCGCCGTCCCCGGTGCGCGCCCACAGGTTGATCTTGTAGGCTCTTGCCCAGCCGGTGGACTCGTCCCCGCGGTCATTCATGGTGGCGATCGCCGCGTTCATCAGCTCCGGGTGCGAGTGGTTGATCTGCTTTCCGGGGAAAAGACCCATGAGGTGAGAGATGTGACGGTGATTCTTTTGCACCTTGCTGCGGTCAAAGTCCGGCTCGTCCTCCTCGTACCACTCCTTGAGAAGCCCGTTTTTCCCGATGTGATAGGGCTTGAGCATAGGCAGCAGCTCCCGGACTTTTCCGGCAAGCTCCGGGTCTGTGTTCAGCTCGGCGGACGCTTTCAGGAAGTCGATGAACAGCTGTTCGATAAGGCTCTGCTCGTAGGTGTTGCCGACAGTGGCAGGGCCGTGTTCCGGAGAATATGTCGGCGAGGACACCATTCTGTCCTGCTTCTTGTCATAAATGAGCCACTGGACGTAGAACTTTACGCTCTCCCTCATTATCGGGTAAATGCTGTCGCGCAGGTAGTCCCTGTTCCCGGTGAACTCGTAGTGCTCCCAGAGGTTCTGCATGAGCCACGCGACTGCCGCGGTTGACCAGCCCCAGTAGAACTCCCACCCGGGCGCAGTCCAGCCGAAGGGGGAGCACTGTGTGTGAGCAGTCCAGCCGTTTTCGGGGTTTTCGGGGGTGCTCTCGATACCGTAGTATTCCTTTGCGGTAACTCTGCCGGGTTCTCTCAGGGAGTTCAGAAAATCGGTGAGCGGCGGAACTGTTTCCGCAAGATTTGTGTTGTATGCACCCCAGTAGTTCATCTGGAGATTTACATTTATGTGGTAATCGCAGCACCACGGCGGCGTATTGCTCTCGTTCCACACGCCCTGGAGGTTTGCAGGAAGGGAACCTGTCCTGGAGGAGGATATCAGCAGATATCTGCCGTAGCTGAAATACAGCGTTTCAAGTCGGTTCATCGCGGCTCTGTCGCCGTCGCGGTAAGCCTCCAGCAGCTTGTCGGCAGGAAGCTCCTTTTCCTCGTCGTTGATTTTCAGCGTGACTCTGCCGAATAAAGCGGAATAGTCATTGTAATGCTCGTCGTAGAGCGCGTCCCAGCCTAATCTCTCAGCCGTGTGCAGCAGGGGAGTGGTGACGCATGCCGGGTCGGTATCCGTGCGGTACTTTGGGTATTTCATGTCGTAGTCTGTTGCGGCGCAGAAATACACCACTGCCTCTGAAGCGTTGCATACACGCAGCCTGTCGTCCTGTGAGATCACCTCGCCGTCGGAATACACCCGAAACCTCGCGTCAAAGCGCAGACCGTTGTCCTCCGCCGCCCCGGAGCATACCAGCGTGCTGTTTTCTGCGGTAATATGACCGGAATGAGTCTTATCCAGAGATAGTGTGAAAGAAAGCGCGCCCTTTTCGGAAGCGGTGAACCGGAATGCGATCACCCTTGCCGGATAGCTCGCGAAAGCCTCACGGGTATGTTTTACGCCGCTGCAGGTGAATTCGCAGGTGTAGAGCGAGTTCTGCAGATCAAGGCAGCGACGGTAGCCGGATACATTATCGTCCGGCAGGTCGAAATCCAGCACCATGTCGCACAGCAGAAGATAAGTTCCGAAGTCGCCGTCGCCGGTGAGCATCGGGAGAAGCTCCTCTGCCTTTTTGTTTTCTCCTGCGGCGAGATATTCCTGAACCTGTCTGACGTATTTGAAGCGGTCGCGGTGGTTTCCGCCGTAGTAATCCGGGCGCGCCTCGCACGGGCCGCCAGCCCAGAAGGTCTTTTCGTTCAGCACAACGCGCTCTGTCCTGATGCCGCCGAACATGCTGGCTCCCATGTATCCGTTGCCGATTGGCAGACAGGTTTGCTCCCACAGTCCGAAGTCACCCGGCTTGTCAAAATAGATCCGATCAGTTCTCATATGTAGAATAGTCCTTCCGCAGATGTTTTGTTATAGCTTTGTCATATGTGTATATTATACCATAGCCGCAGGTTATGGTATAATTTGCCGATATGCACGGAGCAAATCATTGATTTGCGGATGTGCAAGGCATTTTTGATCTATAATAAACGCTTTGCGTTTATTATACCACAAAATCAGTACAATGTCAATAAACCGCGCTTTCGGCGTTCGTTTTTAGCTCCGATATGATGCAGTTGGTGATCCTGGTTATAGTGTCGTATTCCTCGCTGCATTCCGCCGCCCTGCCGGGTGAGCTTTCGGAAACGGTGTAGAACGCCCCCTGAATCAGAAACGTGAGCACAACGTCGTTTGAGGCAGATCTCAGCTCCGGGAATTGCGCATAAAGCCGCGACTTTATTCGTTTTTCTATCTTGTTGGCAAAATTTCCGTGCCGCGAACCGGAGAATATGCTGGTGAGCAGCTCCCTTTTGTTAAGGAACGCGCGGAAGATCTCCGCAGCGTGCTTTTTCGGGTCGTCGGGGAACCTGTTGAGACCCGGGATATCTCCGAGTATCTCATCTATGACCTCGTCCTCAATCTCCTCTGTCAGTGAATAGATGTCAGAATAATGCAGGTAGAAGGTCGCTTTGTTGATCTCAGCGATCTTCGACAGCTCGGTGACGGTTATCTTTTCGATAGGTTTTTTTCTCCGGAGATCAAGAAAGGCTTTCTTGATTGCGGCTTTTGTTTTTTGTATTCTGAGATCCATGGTTTCCTCCGTGAGATGGACAAAATCGGACGTCGGTATGTGATGAGTGCTGATGCAGGAAAGTCATATTATATACAATATTGATTATACCGTAAAATACAGAGGTTGTCAACCTATTTTTTACAATTCGCAAAGGTGATATTGCAAATCTTCGGAAATTGTCGAAAAAATTTTGAAAAAGTGCTTGACAAATCTTTTCGCCTGTGATATAATAGACAAGTCGAGTGAGAGACGACAGAAAAAACTCTCCAATATCACGAAATGGACAGGTGGCTGAGCTGGTCTAAGGCGCACGATTGGAAATCGTGTAACGATTAAACCCGTTCGAGGGTTCGAATCCCTCCCTGTCCGCCAAACCCCAGGATCACTTCCTGGGGATTTTTTTGTATAAAAGGGGATAAAATATTGACAATTCCGCATTTTAGTGATATAATAAGTTGTTGAATTATGCGAAGGGCTGTGATAAAATGCGGCATAACAATGCCGGTCATAATTCAGATGACCATGAATGATTGATTTTTTCCGCCGGGTGGACGGATAACAATATTTGAAAGGATTGAAGGAATTGTTCAGAGAGAATGAATACCGCACACAATACTGCAATGCGGTGACAGAAAACGATATAGGCAAGAAGGTAAGGGCTGCCGGCTGGGTGGAGAATATCCGCGACCACGGCGGTATCATGTTCATAGATCTGCGCGACCACTACGGCGTTGTTCAGGTGGTTTTCCACAATGAATCGCTGCTGGAGGGCATTCACAAGGAGTGCGCTGTTTCTATCACCGGCACTGTATTAAAGCGCGATGAGAGCACCTATAACGACAAGATCGAGACCGGTACCGTAGAGATCGAGGCTGAGGAAGTCCGCATTCTTGGCAGGGTGACGGAGCAGCTCCCGTTTGAGATCGCGACCTCCCGCGAGACCCGCGAGGACGTCCGCCTGAAGTACCGCTATCTCGACCTTCGCAACAAGAAAATGCACGACAATATCGTTCTTCGCTCCAGGATCATCAGCTTCCTGCGCAACAAGATGAGCGAAATGGGCTTCCTGGAGCTTCAGACCCCGATCCTGTCCACCTCCTCCCCCGAGGGCGCGCGCGACTACCTTATCCCGAGCCGCAAGCACCACGGAAAGTTCTACGCTCTGCCCCAGGCTCCCCAGATCTTCAAGCAGATCTACATGGTGTCCGGGTTTGACAAGTACTTCCAGATCGCGCCCTGCTTCCGCGACGAGGACGCCAGAGCCGACCGTTCACCGGGGGAGTTCTATCAGCTGGACTTTGAGATGAGCTTTGCTACCCAGGAGGACGTTTTCGCGGTTGCCGAGGAGGTTCTTTCTGCGGTATTCACAGAGTTCTCCGACAAGCAGGTGTCTCCTGCGCCGTTCAGACGAATTTCCTATAAGGAAGCGATGCTGACCTACGGTTCAGACAAGCCTGATCTGCGCAATCCGCTGGTGATAAAGGAGCTGTCCGATCTGTTCGTTGACAGCGATTTCAAGCCGTTCTGCAACAAGACGGTTCGCGGTATCAGAGTTCCCGGCATGGCGAAGCAGTCCAAGACCTTCTTCAAGAGCATGGAGGAATTTGCGACTGAGGAAGTCGGCATGAAGGGTCTCGGCTACTTCAAGGTCGAGGAAGGCGAGAACGGCATGTTCAGGTACAACGGCCCTATCGACAAGTTCCTCAATGACGACCAGAGAAAAGAGCTGGCAGCTCGCTGTGAGCTTGAAGTCGGCGATGTGCTCTACTTCATAGCTGACAGCAGTAAGAACGCTCCGAAGTTCGCCGGACAGATCCGCACTGAGGTCGCAAAGCGCATGAACCTCATCGACGAGAGCCGATTTGAGCTGTGCTTCATTGTTGATTTCCCGATGTACGAGCTGGACGAGGAGACCGGCAAGATCATCTTCACACACAACCCGTTCTCCATGCCGCAGGGAGGCCTGGACGCGCTTCTTAATAAGGATCCGCTGGAGATCCTGGCATACCAGTACGATATCGTATGCAACGGCGTTGAGCTTTCCTCCGGCGCAGTCCGCAACCATGACCTTGACATCATGATAAAGGCGTTCGAGATCGCAGGTTACACTGAGGAGGACGTTGCGAGCAAGTTCGGCGCTCTGTACAATGCGTTCAAGTTCGGTGCGCCGCCCCACGCAGGAATGGCGCCCGGCGTTGACCGCATGATCATGCTGCTGACCGGCGAGGACAGCATTCGCGAGGTGATCGCTTTCCCGCTGAACTCCAACGCACAGGATCTGCTTCTGGGCGCACCCACCGAGGTAACAGAGCAGCAGCTGCGCGAGGTTCACATCAAGGTTCGCAAGCAGATGTAATTGATTATAAAAATACAGAGCGGAGTTCCGGCTTCGCTCTGTTTTTTGGAATAATACTAATAACCATTTAAACTCAGGAAATCTTTACAGAAATCCAGCACCGCTATCGTCGTCAAAGAAACTTGAGCGTTTTCCGCGCAGCGGATAATGCGTACATACAGTACGTTGGCGTTTCTTTTCCTAGATATCGGCACTGTCTTTCTGTAAATCTTTTCCCTCGTTTAAACGGTTATTAGTATAAGAAAAGGGGCGAAGTGGTATTTCGCCCTTTTTCATTTTTTATACTAATGGATAATCAGACTTCCGCGATGACCTCAACCTCTACGAGAGCACCCTTGGGGAGGTTAAGACCGCCAACGCAGGAACGCGCCGGCTTTGTGGTGAAGTACTCGCCATATACCGCGTTGAATGCTGCAAAATCGTTGATGTCGTGCAGGAAGCAGGTTGTCTTGACTACCTTTGCGAGGTCGGAACCGGCTTCCGCAAGCACTGCCTTGAGGTTCTCGCAGACCTGCTTAGACTGAGCCTCGATACCGCCCTCGGCGAGGTTTCCGGTAGAGGGTACTATCGCGATCTGACCGGAGGTGTGGACCATATTGCCTACGATCTTCGCCTGGGTGTAGGGACCGATGGCAGCAGGTGCATTAGCTGTGTAAACGTCTTTCATGGTTGTTCTCCTTTATGTTTAGTCTATGATTTTAAATCCGGCGTCTGTAAGAGCCGTTCTGATCTGGTTGAGGTGATCGAAGTTCCTGGTCTCCATCTCAATGCGCAGGTAGCAGCCGTTGATGTCGGAGTTACCAACGTGTTCGTGGTGAACTCCAACCACGTTGCCGCCCAGTCCGGCAATGATCTTGGATACGCCCAGGAGCTGTCCGGGTTTGTCCATAAGCTCGATATTGAGCAGGGCAGTCCTGCCGGATTTTACGAGACCACGGTGGATCACACGGGAGAGTATCGTAACGTCGATATTGCCGCCGGAAACCAGGCAAACAACCTTCTTGCCCTTTACCGGGATCTTGTTGAACATGGTCGCCGCAACGGAAACAGCGCCTGCGCCCTCAGCAATGAGCTTCTGCTGCTCGATGAGAGCGAGTATCGCAGCCGCGATCTCGTCGTCGGTGACAGTCACGATCTCATCAACGTACTTGCTGCAAAGGTCAAAGGTGAGCTGACCGGGTTCCTTGACCTTGATACCATCGGCAATGGTCGATACGTTGTCAAGGCGTTCGATCTTTCCGTCATGCACGGAGTTCACCATGCTGGGAGCTCCGGAAGCCTGAACGCCGTATACCTTGATGCTGGGATTGAGCTGCTTTATCGTAAATGCAACGCCGGAGATAAGTCCGCCGCCGCCTATGGGAACTACCACAGCGTCAACATCGGGAAGCTGTTCAAGTACCTCAAGACCGATGGTTCCCTGACCTGCGATCACGTCCTCATCGTCGAATGGGTGGATAAAGGTGTAGCCTTTCTCATCGCGCAGCTGGAGCGCCTTTGCGTAGGCGTCGTCGTAAACGCCCTCGACCAGGCACACCTCTGCGCCGTAGGACTTGGTAGCCTCAACCTTAGAGATAGGCGCACCGTCCGGCAGGCAGATGAGGGACTTGATACCTGCCCTTGCCGCAGCAAGAGCAACGCCCTGAGCGTGGTTTCCTGCGGAGCAGGCGATAACGCCCTTTTCTTTTTCCTCAGAGCTGAGCTGGGATATTTTGAAATACGCTCCCCTGACCTTGAATGAGCCTGTCACCTGGAGGTTCTCGGTCTTGAGAAACACCTCTGAGTCGGGGTTGATCTTTGGAGCCTTGATGAGGTCGGTCTCTCTGATGACCTCCTTGAGAACATGGGACGCCTTGTAAACCTTGTCTAATGTCAGCATAAATTACTCCTCCTGCCGTCCTGCGGCATAATATATACCGGTGTGCTTCCGGCTGTACGGGTGCAGAGGAGCAGCTAAAATAAAAAATACCCTCTAACGGTGGGTAAGAGGGCATAGTATTAAGCCAAAATCAGCCTCTGTACATCCATCAATGCACTTCCCTTTAACGGTGGAAATCCGTACAGACTTACTTGCGGCGAACGCCGTGTTCTGACTGTCTGCTACGGGCGGATCGTACACGAACGCTTTACTGCCTTGCACCATACGGCAGCTCTCTGAAAAAGACGGCTTCGGATACGGCGATGAACGCACCCATCAACGCATTTATTGATTTGCTCTGCGGAACATCTCCGCATAATTGAATTATACACCTACAGAGCGTTTTTGTCAAGTGCTTTTTGATAATTCGGCGTATCAAATCGGCGTATCAAAAAAAGTCCCAAAAGTATTCCGCCAGCATACCACAAGCGAGTGGAGATGTGATATAATACTATTGGTCACCTCTAAAAACCACCGGCTATCGCCTTAGCACCTCATCTGCTTGCATATTTTTCGCCATATTGCACAAATTTCGCTTGACGGGCGACAGCCCGCCTGCGCTCAATTTGTACAATCTGACGAAAAATCTGACTGCG
>JALEOL010000050.1 GCA_022766785.1 Oscillospiraceae bacterium | reverse complement strand
CTTCTGTTTCTGTTGTTCGATTTCCTTGCCCAGGACTTGGTTTCTTGCAGTGAGCGCCTCGGCAGATTTATCGTTCTTGTCGAACTGTGAATCCACAAGCTTCATTTCAGAACCAAGCACCTTGAAAGAATTGTTGATTTCAGCGAGGGATTTCTTGAATTCCTTTTCGCCCTCAAGACCGATTTTCAAGCCGAAATTCTCGGACATTCTGCATCACCTCCTTGGAAAAAGGGCATAAAAAAAGAGCCTTGCGGCTCGGTGGGGTATAGAAAAAGGAGCGACCGTGGTGGGTGCTCCTTAAGCGTGTTAAACTGCTGGACTTATGGGAAGTTGTTAGAATCTGTTATTTTGGATATTCTTCTATTCCCAATGAATATTTCACTTCATTCTTTATTTCTTCATCAGATAAATCATACGGGAAAGGATCTGCATCCTCCATAGTGTTATTTATCAATTGCTGTAACGTTCCACATTCCAAAACAATATAAGGTTTGTCGTTAAACAAAACTTCGTCAACCCTAAAAAAATCGTCTTTGAAAGAAAAGATTCTTCTTTGAGAATAGTATGTTTCCTTTTGAACTCCAACATAGGAAGTAGTCTTTTGAGCATATTGTAAATCAATTTCATATTCTTTAGCACCTAATTCAAGTATTGTTTTTTCAACTAAATCCTTTTTCTTTTCGAATTCTTCCCTTGTAACATTATCATAAAACCACATTTCATCGCCTCCACAAATTCCGATTTATCGAGCAGATTAACTGCCCTTATAAACCCATTATACCATACATTCCCACTTTTTTCAACCACTTTTCCAAAGCAAGCTATAACGCAATGGGCGATGACTTGCCCAAATCGCACAAAACCATTGACAAAATCGAACGATTGATGTATAATATAATCAGAACACCACATACTAATGAAAGCAGGAGGTGCATTTTCATGTCAGTTACAGCAACCGAATTTAAGATGAATTTAGGCAAATACCTTATGCTTGCCGAAACAGAAGATGTGTTTATTACCAAAAACGGAAAGGTAGTCGCAAAGCTCACCAATCCCAATGCTGACAGAGTTGAAATAGCGAGATCGCTGTTTGGCGTAATTCCCGCTGATGTCACTGTTGAAGAAGCCCGGGACGAAAGGCTGGAAAATATATGACTGCCGTTATCGATACCTGTGTTATCGTTGACGCACTTCAGAACCGTGAACCTTTTTCTGCAGACGCTCAAAAGCTGTTCTTAGCCGTTTCAAACAGGAAGTTTGACGGTGTTCTGACTGCCAAGTCAATTACTGATATATTCTATATTCTTCGCAGAAGCCTGCATAATGACATCCTCACCAAAGAGTGCATACATAAACTGTTTGTGCTATTTGATATTGCCGATACATTTGCGGTTGACTGTCAAATCGCACTCGGTGCACAAACCAAGGATTATGAAGATGCAGTAATGATTGAAACTGCAAAGAGAATAGGTGCAGATTGCATTATAACCAGAAATCTCAAGGATTACACCGCCGCCGGGATTTCTGTTTATTCACCTGCGGATTTTCTGAGCAAATTATCCGAAAACGAATAGCATTTCAGCCCTGCAGTTATAGCAGGGCTGTTGTCCTATATTCCAAACGGCAACACCTCATCAACGCACATCTCCCGTTTCGGCTTTGCAACCCCCATAAACTGCTTATGGCACTCCCACAAATCCAGCAGAAAACCGAACGGCATAAGCCACACCTCTTCCAAACCAAGGTGCAGCTGCGCCGTGCCGTAATAGAACAGCCGAGTGAACAATTCATCATCGTTTACTCGGCTGTTACTGCGTTTTTTGAGGTATCTACACTTTCCACATTTTGATTTGTCAATACAAGAACAACAGTTATTATAAATATTTTTTTAATGACCTCAGCAGGCGAACGGAAACCCAAACGTTTTCTTGGACGATTATTGATAAGATCAACGATCTGAGCAAGCTACTCACTGGTATTGTCCGCAAACGAGGAAACTCTGCCTAGGAAGCTTATATTCCGGGTCTATTTTTATTTCAATATCCAACTGCCTCACCTCCTGTTCTGACAACATTATACCAGCTGCGCCGGATCATTTCAACAGTTTTTTTATAAGTGGTCGTTTAGGAAATATAAGTGGTTTGTAAGCCGCAATATTTTCACAGAATAACCTCCGGCTCGCTGTAATTTAAAATACATTTAAGGGTACCTCTAAAAACCACCGGCTATCGCCTTAGCACCTCATCTGCTTGCATATTTCTAGTTTGGCGCAAAATATCGCATATCGAGATGATCTTCGATGAGGAAAGTCAGGTGGTGGATTGGATTTTCCGCTACGGAAACAAGGCACTCGCAGAGATTGAGGGCGTTCCGCTTGACAAGATGACAGGCAGAACTGAGGGCGTAGAAAAATTCAACTGCCGCACATCTTTGTGCTGTGATTGTGTAAGCAAGTGCAGAATAAAAGGAGTACGG
Source organism: Oscillospiraceae bacterium (assembly GCA_022766785.1). Lineage (GTDB taxonomy): Bacteria > Bacillota > Clostridia > Oscillospirales > Ruminococcaceae > CAG-115. Next base: position 31,806 of record JALEOL010000050.1, on the reverse strand, counting down.
CATGTTTTTTTTATTTGCGCCTGTTATTGTACAATTCGCCCCAAGTCTATTGACAAAGAAAATGGAAAATATTATACTATTATAGATAGAATGCCATTTGTAAATTTTTACAGGTCAATTGTCAAGCACAAAACGCTTGACCGGAATGGCTTTTTTGCACATTAGAATTGCCGATGATCGCGACAATTCAAGAAGGAGGAGAAGTTATGACGAAGAAACACAAGAAACCAATAGCGTTCCTGACAGTGTTCGCTATGCTTCTGTCTGTGCTGCTGTATTTCCCAGAGGGGACGTTCGGCGGCTTCGGGCTGGGCGTGAGGGCGAGCGCAGCAATCACACTGGAAGAACCCGAGGGAGATGGCACGACCGGCTCCCCGTATCTTATCGACACAAAAGAAAAACTGTACTGGTTTGCGGATTATGTAAACAGTGACTCCAAAAAAAGCAACTCGAGCGCAAGGCTTACCGCCGATATTGTGGTAAACCAGAATGTGCTCGATGGGAGCGGCAACCTGAATGTCGGCATATTTGAGCCGTGGACGCCCATCGGCAGTGAGTCAAACCCTTATTGCGGAATATTTGATGGTAATAATCACACGATAAGCGGACTGTATTTCAACGACTCCGTCGTGGATAATGTCGGTCTGTTTGGCTTTGTGGGAGATAATCCCAGATGGCTTAACGTTCCCGAAATCTCCCATGTCGGCATTGTGGATTCCTACTTCTGCGGCGGAAGCAACGTCGGCAGCATATGCGGTTCTTATAAGAATGACACAACTACGCCAGGTTCGCTTGTCGGCTGCTTCAGCATGGGAACTGTTAGCGGCTCCGGAAATGTCGGCGGTTTGATTGGATATTCGGAGATAACGCCCGAAAACTGCTATTACCTTGAGGGCAGGGTATCCGGTGCGAGCGTTTCGGACGCTGCTTTGGCAAAGTCTGCGGATAAGTTCACAAGCGGCGAGGTTGCATATCTGCTGAACAAATACCCCCACACGCCTGTCTGGGGAATGAACATCGGCACTGACCACTACCCGAAAGCGTTGATAATTACAGATGGTTTGTGCACAAACAGGGTTTATCGCGCAAAGGACGGCACATATCATAACCACGCTTCCGAATTTGTTCCGTGCAGCGACTGCGGAACTATCGCGGCGGTGAAACCCACGCTGAACTCCGACAATTATTATGAGATTACAAACGCAAACGAACTTTATTGGTTCGCGCTGTATGCCAACAGCGGCGAGGGCATAAAAGCACTGGCGATTCTCAAAAACGATATTTATATTAACAATAATGTGCTGGATGAAAACCGCAATCTGAACAGCGGTCCGTTCTATGAATGGACGCCTATCGGCTCACCGGAACGCATTTTTGCCGGCGTATTCGAGGGTGATGGTTACAGGGTCTCGGGTGTGTACATCAACAAACCCACAGATGACTATCTGGGACTTTTCGGCTATATCGACGCTTACGAAACCCCGCGCGGCACTTTAACACCCTCAGTAAGACGCATCGGAATTATAGACTCCTATGTATGCGGTGGTAATAATTACGTCGGCGGTCTGGTGGGATGTTCCGACACTGCCTTAGAGCGCTGTTACAGCACCGCTAAGGTAGTCAGCGCAAATGGTAACACATCTGAACAAGCTCCTCTCAGAGGAGGTGGCAAAGGCACCCTGGCGGAAAGCGCCTATATTTCAGATTCCCCCCGAGGTTATGGCAAAACCGCAGTTCAGTTTGCAAACGGAGACGCCGCATATTTCTTGTCCAACTACGGCGATGTATCCTTGGTATGGGGTCAGAATTTAAGTGGGGAAAACCCCGACCCGCTGCCCGTTCGCCTTACCGAAGAAAACAGGGTATATTACACGGAAGGCGTCTACCACAACCACAATGCAGCCGTTTCGGATTACTGCGATTATTGCAAGGTATATGTGGCACAAGAGCCGAGCATAGATAGCAACACCGGCGAATACCAGATATCCAACAGAGCAGAGCTGTTATGGTTCGCGCAGTATGTAAACGCAGGAAATCTCACCGCGAGCGCTGTTCTGACAGATGACATCGTGGTAAACGACGTGCTTTTCGACTCTAACGGCAACGTGCTGCCCGATCTGTTTACAATACCTGTTATGGGCTCATACAGGATCACAAGCATTACGTTAGACAAACCCTTTAACGGCTCGTTCAAGGGTAACGGACATACGATAAGCGGTCTGTATTACAACGAAACTTCCACAAAACGTATCGGTCTTATTGGTTACGCAGGAAGCAGTGCAGAGATATCCGGAGTACGCATTACCAATTCATATATCAATGGTGTGGAATTTGTCGGCGCTGTCTGCGGCTATAATGCAGGCGGAACGATTTCCGAGTGCAGCGTTGATGGCAGCGTGGTAACGGGAACGAACGTTGGCGGTATCTGCGGCTGGAACGAAGGCACTATTACTAACTGCTTCAACGAAAGCAAGGTAAGCGGCGTTTATGCCGGCGGTATCTGCGGAAACAACCGCAACGGCAGCAGTATCACAAAATGCGTTAACATAGGCATACTTAACGACGGACCGGTTTATACCTGCGCTGTGGGCTTGTGCACCGATTGCTACGTTCTCACGGATAATCCGCTTGTTGCTGCCGCAGACAGAAGCAATGTGTGCTCCGTCTATGGCATGACTGCCGACACTTTCCTCAGCAATCCCACTACAAAACTTGGCTCGGAATGGACGAAAACTGTCAACGATCCTGCCAATAAGAATCTGTATTTCCCGAGACTTGCGGCATTCAGCGATTACGACATTTCCGTTGGCTACACCGCGAAGCTGGTTCTGGAGAACACAAACACGCCGCCCGTTTATTACAAGGACGACCTGACATTCACGTTTGACCCCGTGCTGACGTTAAGCAACGGCAAGGATTTTTCCGTGGCGGGCGCCGATACGGTACTCGCACTTCGGGAAATAGATTTCAAGATCGTTCACAACAACGACCCCGATGATTTCGATCTGGTCACCCCAACGATTGACTATTTTAATCAGCGGCTGGTTCTGAAGATAGGCGGCCATGACGCAGGCTATATCTACATTGATTCCACGACCCATAAGATCAAGGTAGAGATCACAGAGGATCTTAACGCAGGCAGCCATTCGTTCAGCATGACATACAACGGAACGGCTCTTCCGCTGTTCTCGGGTCTTTCCGTGTCCTACGACGTGAATATCTTAAAGGCAACTCCCGACGCGCTCGATTTACCGAGTGCGACCGATATCTCCTACGGCGAACAGCTTGCAGAATCCGAGCTAAAGGACGCCGGCGGAAATACCGACGCCGTATGGCAGTGGAAGGACGAAACGATTGTTCCTTCTGTGATAGAGACCACACAGCAGATCGTCACGAAAAACGCTGTTGACGATGTGAACTACGAGTATTCGGGCGTTGACGGCTACAACGCTTCCACGCACCTTATCACGAAGGACATCACGCTGACGATCGACCCTGCTGTTCCGACCATTGTCGTAACGGCAACTCCTTCGACGGCGATCCCCGGCACAACAGTGAACGTAAGCGCAGCTATCAGCAACCCCAACAACTCGGCGCTTACCGACCTGCCTTCTGCGGAGTTCTCTTACGTTATAGGCACAGGCAGCGAGCAGGCTATAACAAACGGTTCGTTTGTTATCCCCACAGATACCGAGAGCGGAACGGTCATCACGATTATCGCAAAGACCCCTGAAACGGCAAACTACGTTCAGACAACCGACAGAAGAACGACCGTAACAGTGACCGACTGCACACACTCGGCAAAAAAACTGAAATACAACGAGACCAGCCACTGGTATCACTGTGATGCCTGCGGCGCAGATCTCGATGTTGAGGCGCACAGAGGCGGCACCGCTACCTGCACGAATAAGGCGGTCTGCACCGTTTGCAAACAGGAATACGGCACGGTAGATCCCAACAAACACAAGAACGTTGCCACTATCTGGTCGTCAGACGCAACGGGACACTGGCACGAATGCGGCGATTGCCACGCAAAGGTCGATAAGGCAGCCCATGTTTCGAGCGGCCCTGCGACAGCGGATAAAGCCGAGGTCTGCACGGTGTGCGATTATGTAATAACCCCGAAGCTGGGCGCTGTCGCTGATCCTGTTATCCTGCCTGCTCAGCAGACATTCAAGGATAGTCTGGAGATCACGATAACCTGCGGCACAGAGGGCGCAGATATCTACTACACGCTGGACGGCTCTACTCCGACGGTATCCGAGGAGAACAGATATACCGGCGCGATCACTATCACACAAACCACAACAGTAAAGGCGATCGCGGTCAAATTCGGCATGACGAACAGCAATGTGGTGAGCGTGAAGTATACAAAGCAATCCTCGAACGGCCCGTCCGGTCCGTCCGGTCCCTCGGGTCCCTCCGGTCCGTCACGCCCGACCGAGCCGACAAAGCCCTCTATCGGCGGCTCTTCAATGAGCTGGGAAGAGATCGCAGCATACCTTGCGACGCTTCCGATCGGTTCGGAGGTAACGATCGAGCTTAACGGCAACACGACCGTTCCCGTTATAGTGACCAAGGTTATCGCCGAAAGAAAGCTCAGAGTCACATTCGTTTACGACAGCATAAGAAGCTGGAAAACGGACGGTGCGGAGATAACAGATCCTGCAACGGCTGATCTTCTGATCATGGCGACAAGCAAGCTGAAAACCGGCGATCTGCGCGGAATTTCGGGCATACAGTTCACGATCAGCAACACCGGGATACCTACAGATCTTGCGCTCTCATTCAAGGCAAACTTTGCAGGTCAGTTCGCGAACCTCTACAAGGATGTTTCCGGCAAGCTTGTATTCGTGACCTGCGCAAAGCTCGGCGAGGACGGCAAGGTTATCCTGCCAGATGTAATTGAAAAGGGCGATTATGCCGCAATGCTGTGCGAATTCAGCGACCTCACCGGCGATATGAACAACGATGGTGTTCTGAACGCTCTTGACGCTTCCGCAATACTCAAGGAAGTCGTTGGTCTTGAACCGGGTAAGAATCCGCTTATGGCAGACTTCAACGGTGACGGACACATCAACGCTATGGACGCTGCGGAAATTCTGAAAAGAGTTGTTGGTATAGCGTGATCGCAACCGATTTATCGGCACAATAAAACACTGATTATCCTCCCTTGCAAATACAAGGGAGGATAATTTTCAGTATCGAGTTGAGGGGAATACAAGGATACTTTCGTAGGCTGTATACCGAACCGTGTAAATCCCAACAATATCCACAAGGAAGTGAGGTATTGCACATGAAAAGAACACACGGATCAGACGAAAGAGAGATGGAAGAGGGCGAATATCTATTTATGTTAGTCGTGAAATATCTTATTTTGACTTTCTTCTTTTTGCCGATACAACGACTGCCGCACCAACTACTCCGACCGCCGCAAAACTCAAAACGATACCTGTTTCGGGTTTAACGTCAGGTTCTTTTGTAGCGTCAGATGTTTCACCGCTGACAGAAGATGTATGCGGCACTTTTTCAGATTTTTTCGTATACCATAGACATACTTCATAGTCCCACAAATGCTTTGCAGAGCTGTTTGTGGGGCTTTTTCGTGGACAGGCGCTTGTTTTTTCGTATCTGCTCTTGACAACAGCGAAACAGTGGGATATAATATATTTAACGAGCGTTAGCTAAACAAGGAGAACAGTATCATGGATAAAACACCCACCAAAGACAGGATCCTGGATTCGGCGCTGACTCTTTTTTCGGAAAAGGGCTATGACGGCGTTGGAGTTGACCTTATTGCAGAAAATGCAGGAATAAAGGGACCGTCCCTCTATAAGCATTTCAAGGGTAAGGAGGAGATACTGGAAGCCCTTATCGAAAAGGCGGAGAGTTATTATGAAGCAGGCTTCGGCTCTGTGAATAACCCCGGGAAAACACCGTCGTCAATGGAGGAGCTGGTCACCTTGTCGCTGAAAAGGATACAGTTCACCCTCAGCGACCCCATGATAAAAAAAGTCAGGCGACTGCTTACTATGGAGCAGTTCCGCAATCACAGGATCGCATTGCTCACCACAAAGTACAATATCGACAGCGTGCAGGGAATGTACCGGCAGATATTCCGGGCTATGATGGAAAGCGGCATAATGCGCAAAGGCGACCCTGAGTCGGTTTCCATGTCCTTTGCGGCGCCGGTGTCGCTGCTTATCCAGATGTGCGACAGGGAGCCGGAACGTGAAAAAGAGGCAATGGAGCGTATCGAAGCATATCTCAGGTATTTCGCCGGGAAATATAAGGCTTAACGCAGCGCAGTTTGAACGCTCTCCCGAAAAGCGCAACGCAGAAATAATTCAGCCGGAACAGGACTGCCACGAATAATATCGCGCGGCAGTCTTTTGTTTTATTGTATAAAAATTTTTCAAAAAGGGTCTTCTCAAAATCGGTCAACGGTATTATAATTTCATTGACCGATACAGTCAGGAGGTAAAAATGAACGAGAAATTCTTTTCCCTGCCCGAAGAAAAGCAGCTTGCTATTATAAATGCCGGCTACCGTGTTTTCTCGCAGAACAGCTATAAGAAAAGCCCCGTGAGCGAGATCGCCGCCGAGGCAGGAATAAGCAAATCCCTGCTTTTCCATTATTTCAGGAATAAGCGCGAGCTGTACCTTTTTCTGATAAAAAATGCGGCTGATACTACCTATAAGTACCTCTATGAGTTCGGCTGCGGCTTAGAGGAGGATTTTTTCGAGATCATGTATCGTGGTCTGAAAGCAAAGGTCGCTCTTATGAAGAAATACCCCGACCTCACCTTTTTTACGCTAAAGGCATACTACGAGACCGACCCGGAGGTGTGCGGCGATATTCAGAAGATTATTGGAAGAATAGCGTCGTTCAATGCGAATGCCGAATTCCTTAAAATCGACCCCGGAATATTTGTTGAGGGAATTGATCTGCAGATGATGTATACGGATATGTACCTGGCGTCCGAGGGTTATCTTTGGGAGAAAGCACATCAGGGAAAATTTGACGCCGACGAGGTGGAAAAGGACTTTGAGAAAATGATCGGTTTCTGGAAAAAGATATATCTGCGAAAGGAGAAATAGAATGAGCGTTATCGAAACAAAAAAGCTGACAAAATCCTACGGGAAAAACCGCGGTATAACCGACCTTGACCTGAGCGTTTCCGAGGGCGATTTCTTCGGATTTATCGGTCCTAACGGCGCAGGCAAGTCCACCACCATAAGGACTCTGCTGGGTCTGATCTATCCCACGTCCGGCGAAGCGAGAATTTTCGGCAAGGATATTATCCGCGACAAAACGGACATTCTCTCTGACATCGGATATATGCCGTCCGAAGCCACGTTCTACAACAGGATGAAAGTCAAGGAGATTATTGCGCTTTCTGCGAAAATACGCAAAAAGGACTGTTCCGCCGAAGCCGACAGACTATGCGAAAGGCTGACTCTCGACAAGGAAAAGCGCGTTGACGAGCTTTCTCTCGGCAACAGAAAAAAGGTGTCCATAGTCTGCGCGCTGCAGCACAAGCCGCGGCTCTGTATTCTTGACGAGCCTACCAGCGGTCTTGATCCGCTTATGCAGAAAGAGTTCTTTGATATACTCAGGGAGCGTCACAGCGACGGTGCGACGATCTTCCTGTCCTCTCACGTTCTGTCGGAGATACAGAAAAACTGTTCCCGTGCGGCAATAATCAAGGAGGGCAGGCTTATTGCACTGGACAGCGTGGGAAATCTGTCAAAAACCAGTGCAAAGCGCGTGGTGCTTCACGGGGTGAACACGCTTCCCGAAAGCCTTTCAGCGAGGTCGGTGGAAGTGAATGGCGACAGCGTTTCTTTCCTGTATAACGGCGACATCAGGGCGCTGCTTAACGCTTTAGGTTCACTTCCGATCTACGATATGACGATCACCGAACCCAGCCTTGATGAGATCTTCATGCACTACTATGAGAAAGGCGGCGAAAACTGATGACGATTTACATAAAAGAACTGAAACAGTCCTGCAGATCCCTTTGTATCTGGACAGCTTCGATAGCTTTCATGATGCTGGTGTGCATACTGCTTTTCCCTGAAATGAAAAGCGAAATGGACAGTGTGAGCGATCTGTTCGCAAATATGGGCGGCTTTACCGCGGCATTCGGAATGGATAAGCTGAGCTTTGGCGAGATCATGGGCTTTTACGGGATAGAGTGCGGAAATGTCCTCGGCATAGGCGGCGGTTTTTTCGCGGCTCTGGCAGGAATTTCAGTGCTTGCGAACGAGGAAAAGGAACGCACGGCGGAATTCCTGCTGACCCACCCGGTGAGCCGTTTTTCGGTGGTTTCCCAGAAGCTCTTGTCCGTCCTGACGCAGGTCGTTGTCCTGAATGTTGTTGTAGTCGGTGTGAGCCTTATTTCAGCCGCGGCTATCGGGGAAGAGTTTGAGATGAAAGAATTTATTCTCCTGCATATCGCGTATCTGATAATGCAGCTTGAGATATCCTGTATCTGTTTCGGCATTTCCGCATTCATAAGGCGCGGAAGCATCGGCATTGGTCTTGGACTTGCACTGGCTCTTTACTTCCTGAATATCGTGTGCAACATAAGCGAGCAGGCGGAATTCCTCCGTTACATCACACCCTACGCATACGCCGACGCAAGCAGTATTATTTCCGAATCAAAGCTGGATTTCGGACTGATAGCTGTCGGCGCGGCTGTTGCTGTTATCGGCGCTGCGGTGGGCTTTTTCAGGTATCTGAAAAAGGATATTTCGGCATAAAGCAAAGCACGGTACTTTGACGGTATCGTGCCGGCTTGTCGAAAAAGTAGATTTTGCTCGCGAAGCGGGCATTTGAGATCCGTTTTTTGCCCCAGCTCTGCCGGGGCAAAAAACACTTCTATCCCAGCAAGTGTGCGGTTTGGCGGCATCGCCGCTAAACCGTGCGCGCAGCTGGGATGTTTCGGCGGAAAAGTCACTTTAGGGACTTTTTCGACGGTCTAGCACGGTACTTTGACGGTATCGTGCTTTTTTCTGTGACATAGTGTGGCGAAGAAGATCGCCGGCAAGCGTTCGTCATACGGAAACGGGGCTGCTTGTTTCCTCGTCCCATTTCCCGGTAATTCTTCTCAGCTTGAAGAGGTTTATGACAGCGCGCACACCCTCGTCGGCTATTACCGCAAAGAATACGCCGATTATACCAAGCCCGAAGCCGTATACGAACAGACAGGCGCAGCCTACCACGAAGAAAGTCCCGAAGATCTGCGTCATGAACATCCAGCGCGTATTACCGCTGCCCCGGATACCGCTGCCTATGATGATGTTACCCGATTTTCCGAAGAGGTTTACGCATACCAGTGCAAGATAAATTCCGCAGCCCGTGATTATACCCTCGTCCTTTGTGAAAAGAGAAAGGATATTTTCGGGGAAGCTAAGGCATATTGCAAGGGTAAGCACCGACACCGCCGCGCAGAGGATATAGGCGATCCTGCAAACGCCCGTGAACATTTTCACATCTCCCATGCCCTTTGCTTCTCCCGAGACCGTCATAGTGCCGTTTCCGATCGCGCCGATGATCACCACCACAAGCACCTCTACGCTGAACACTATGGAGTAAATTCCTGCCGCGGTAACGTCAATGGAATTGAGTATTCTTATGATAACGAGGTTTCCGATATTCCACGCCAGATCCTCAAGCCCTGCGTTTATGCCAAGCTTCACCGAGGAAAGAAAGGGTCTGAGCGGAGCCTTTATCACGCTTTTTAAAGAAGGTCTTGTGGTAACTGCCTTGTTCTTTATCACAACAAAAGTCGCGAATATACAGCCTGCAAATTCAGCAGCCGTGGTGGCGATAGCCGCACCCTCTATCCCAAGCTCCGGGAAGCCCAGGTTGCCGAAGATCAGAAGCCAGTCGAGAAGTATGTTCAGCCCTGCTCTGATAATTCCGTATAATATCATAGGCTTTGTGTAATTCGAGGTCTGCATTATTACCATAAATGAGCTTTCCACGCCTACGATAAGGAAAGTCGGCGCAAAAAATCTGGTGTACCCCAGGCACATCGGCATGATGTCCTCGGAAACTCCCATTATTCGGAAGACCAGCTCCCCTAAAAACATCCAGAAAAAGAAAAGCAGCACAGGCAGGATATTGTTCCATTTCGTGAGGGCAGCCGCGTATTTCTCCACGTTTTCCCGGTTTCCTGCTCCGACGCTCTGGCTGATGAGTATCGACGCGCCGGTGGCTATCGTAAAGCAAAAGGACATTGTTGTCCACATCGGCGCGGTGACATTCCCGAGGGCGCTCATATAGTATGTATTTATCTGCCCGAGGAATATCCTGTCGATTATCATCTGTATCTGCGAGATCACGTTACTGAGCATTAGTGGGACTGCGATCATCATCAGTTTTTTCAGATATCTTTTGTTCATTTTGTTCCCTCCCGTTTTCTTTCTATAGTCTGTCAAGGCTGTTCTGTGTTTCAAGGCTAACGCTCGTTTCTATATTATAGCTTACAACCCTGCAGTTGTCAAGAGCATTTCAGAATTTTTTTCATATGGCGTCATTTCCTGATGTGACAGCTGATACTAATAACCATTTAAACTCAGGAAATCTTTGCAGAAATCCAGCACCGCTCTCGTCGTCAAAGAAACTTGAGCGTTTTCCGCGCAGCAGATAATGCGTACATACAGTACGCCTGCGTTTCTTTTCCTAGATATCGGCACTGTCTTTCTGCAAATCTTTTCCTTCGTTTAAATGGTTATTAGTATGAAAAATCAAGCGCCTCATCACGCGTTTTGCATGGTGAGGCGCTTTTGCAGTTTATTATGAGGGGTGATATCAGAGCTTTTCGTTTATCTCTTTCACCCGTGCGTCGATAACGGCGAAATATTCATTGCAAACCTGATCGTATGTCATGTCGCCTGTCAGAGCAACTTTTGTGGTCAACGCCATAACAGGTGAGTCAAGATCGCCTGCGTTTGCGATATCGGTGCCGATACCGTTTTTGAATTCAAATACGGGAGTGAGCATGCTGCTGCCGTCAAGCGAGGTCTGGCTGTAGATGAAGTCCAGGTTGTAGTCAGTCCAGTTGTATCTATCCTTGAGCAGTTCTTTGGTGCCGGCTGTCGTTTTGGGATCAAGGGCGGTAGTAACGCCGCAGTCTATCCATGCGGCAACGCCGTTTTTGTTTGTGGAGCCCTTGCACCACATATATGCTTCAAAATACATATTTTGATAGTACTTGTCAGACTGAGGATCTTTCGGGTAGGGCACTACGCAGATCTCGTCGTCAGCCCAGTCGAATCTTTCTGCGAACTTCCAGAGACCGCTGTCACCCTCGTATTCCCATGAGCCGCCGTCTGCATAGAACAAAACATTGCCCTGTGCCCATAATTTCTTGTTAAGACTCCATCCCATTTCGTGAAGAGGATATCTCAGGTTTTCGGACTGCAGCGTTGACAGGAAGTCCATAGCTCTCTTGACGTTATCGGACTGCATATTGTTGACAAGCTTGCCGTTCTCTAAGCTTATGATCGGAGTACCTGTTGTCACAAGCAGGTTTGAGTCGCTGGTGTAGCCTACCATAACATATTTGTTGTCGCCGCTTTTCTGGAACTTTCTTGCCATGTCAAGGAATGCGTCCCACGTCCATTTGCCCTGTTCAAAGAGCTTGCGCGGATCGGACAGCCCTGCCTCCTCAATGACGCTCTTGCGGTAGTACATCAGGGAGCTGAAAGAGATCTCGTAGATCGCGCAGTAATTCTTGCCGCCGATCTTGAACTGATTCATGATATCGCGGCTGTTGTCCCATTTGGGCGAGCTGAAATCTATTATGCTGTCAAGCGGCTGATATCTGCCTTTGAGAACGCCGTAGGGATAGTCGGATATATCGAACGGGAACAGGTCGGGAGAGTCGCCTGCCGAGATAGCCGTAGCCAGTTTGTCGTAACGCTCCGGATATGCTACATTGATGAAATCGAAGATCCTGCCATCGCGGTAGGGGTCGTCTCCGGTCGCAGGCACGCCGTAGGTTTCCTTGAACAGCTGAGCCTGCGGCGTTGTTTCGTCTATTTCATACCACGACATCCACTTGATGCGCTTGTTAACTTTTAGATTTGGGTTGTCCAGCGTGGGGGTATAGCTCGCAGAGCTTCCCGGAGATACTGTTTTCGACCAGCCGCCGTATGAGGTCTTGCCGTTCTTTTTGCTGAGCGCTCTTACTTTGAATGTATATTTGTTTTTGGTGCTGAGCTTTGAAGTGGAAAAGCTCGTCTTGTTGGTCGCGGTGAGCAGCTTGAACTTGCCGCCGTTCACCGAGTAATACAGCTGATAGGTGGTCGCGCCAGAGACCTTGCCCCAGGATAAGCTGATCTTCTTTCCGCTCTGGGACGCCTTCAGCGTGGTGGTGCCGGGGATTATCTTGAATGTCAGCTTCTTGCTGCCGGAATATTTCCCCTTGCCCTTGACGGTGACTGTCGCAGTGCCGATCTTCACGTTGTTCTTGTAGGACAGCGTGTAGTCTTTCCCCTCAACGAGGGTGGTGCTGCCGTTTTTGACCGTAACGCCGGGCTTCACTGTTTTGCCGGTGTACGCCTGCGGATCGATCTTCCCGAATTTCATCTTCGAGATGCTGGTGCCTGCAAGCAATTCGCACTCTACGGAATATGTCTCCGTCTGTGCAGGTGCGGCGGACGTCGGCATTGCTGCCGCTGTGGCTATCATCAGCGCTGATACCACTGCCGCCAGTTTTCTGAACCTTTTCATAAAATACCTCCTTTTCACCATGCAATATGGCGATGATTTAATTATAATACATCATTAAATCTGTGTCAAGGGGTTTCTTGAGATAAAATCATGGTATGATACGCAGAACAAAGAAAACGTTTACACCACTAAGCCGATTTTGTTTGATGATTTTACACAATTTCACGGCTGAAAAGACGGAATTATTCACAATCTTGCGCGCGGTTGTTTAAAGTTCACAAAAACCACTTTACATGTTGAAGGTTTTGTTGTATAATGTAAAATATACGATGAATACTATATCTGTTTTCCGTATTCATCACCAAAAATCTGAAAGGAACGGTGGCAAATGTCCAAATCCATACTGATAACAGGCGGAGCGGCAAGCGGCAAGTCACGCTGGGCAGTGACGAATTACTCGCGCTTCGACTATGTTCTCTACCTTCGCACCGGGGAAGCTGTTGACCCGGATATCCTGCACCGCATAGAATACGGCAATAATCAGAACGGCGTAGAATGGGACATCGTGACAGGCATTACTGCTGATCCAGCTGCGGCGGTGGGGGATCACAAGTTCGTGATCTTCGACAGGCTGAGCGATTACGTTTCGATCCTGCTCGATGAGATGTGCCCGGATATCGCGGCAATGACAGACGAGCTGATGAAGACCATCGAGAAAAAGGTCATTTCCGACGTCGAGGCAATGAGGGATCGTATCCGCGAGAATGACGGCAGTATGACGATCATCACGCTGGAGACGGGCTTTTCCATCGCCCCTGACGAACCCAGGCAGAAAGCTCTGCGGCGTATGATCGGCGACATCAACCAGCGTATCGCCAACTCCTCCGACGAGGTATACTTCTCCGCAAGCGGCATTCAGTTCAAGATTAAATGACGGTGACATATCATCACCTGACCACGAGATTACATACACGGAAGGAAGAACACCATGACTTTTGAAGAATTCATCATGCAGGCGCGCGAGATGAACGCCTCCGATATCCACCTCACTGTCGGCGCTCCCACTGTTGTGCGCGTAAACGGCGAGCTTCGCAAGTACACCGAGCTTTCAGACCAGGTGGTAAACCGTACTATTCTGTCGATACTTTCCGCTGAGCAGGAAAAGGCGCTCAACGAGGGAAAGGATATAGATTTCAGCTTTGAGCTTAAAAACGGGGCGCGCCAGCGCGTCAACGTATTCCGCCAGAGTGGAAAGCTGGCTGCCTGCATTCGTCTGCTGAATGCCGAGATACCCACCCTTGAGGAGCTGAAAATGCCCCCTGTGCTTCTGGAATTCGCAAAGAAGCGCAGAGGTCTCGTGCTGGTAACAGGCCCCACCGGCGCAGGAAAGTCCACCACCCTTGCGGCGCTTGTGGAATACATCAACAAGACCCGTGCCTGCCACGTCATTACAATTGAGGATCCTATCGAGTACCGATACAAGCAGGAAAAGGCGACTATCCACCAGAGAGAGCTTGGCAGGGACGTTCCGTCATTCCACGAGGCGCTGCGCAGCGCTCTGAGAGAGGATCCCGACGTTATCCTTATCGGTGAGATGAGAGATTACGAGACGATATCCCTTGCAATGACCGCCGCCGAGACAGGACATCTGGTATTCGGCACGCTGCACACCTCCAGCGCGGCGCAGACCGTTGACAGAATTATCGACGCCTGCCCGATCCATTCGCAGGAACAGGTGCGCTCCCAGCTGGCAAGCATGATACAGGCGATCGTTGCGCAGTCGCTCATTCCGCGTTCCGACGGAAAGGGCAGAGTTGCGGCGGTGGAGGTAATGATCGGCACCGACGCTATCAAGAACCTTATCCGCTCCAACAAGATCAACATGATGGAGACCACCATGGCGGCAGGCGGAAGGGACGGCATGTGCTCCCTCAACGACAGCCTCGCAAAGCTCTACAAGACCGGACAGATCTCCTATGAGACCGCGCTTGAGTATTCCACCGACAGAAACGAGATGGAGAAAAAGCTGCTCAACGGTATCTGATATACTTGACAGAACACGCTTTCCGGCATATAATATAACAGAACAGAATACACGTCCGCAGTACACGCTGCGGACGTCAGCTTGTCGAAAAAATCGCTTTAGCCTGCGAAGCAGGCTTTTGAAATCCTTTTTTTGCCACGGGTTTCCCGGGGCAAAAAACTCTGCTATCCCAGCATGTGTGCGGTTTGGCGGCGTAGCCGACAAAACGTGCGCGTAGCTGGGATGTTTCGTCGGGAAAGTCCAAAAGGGACTTTCCCGACGGTCTGACGTCCGCAGTACACGCTGCGGACGTCTCTGATGAAAGGGGATAAACATGAAATGCATTCCTGTAAAGGAACTGAATGACATCGCCGCCGATCCGCAGGAGCTTGTGCTGAGGTCTGAGAATGCCTACGCAAGCCAGATCTCCGCGGCGGCTGAGAGGATATACCAGGAACGCGCACACCGTCCGGTGGTGCTTATCTCCGGACCGTCTGGTTCGGGAAAGACCACCACCGCCGGCAGGGTCGCACGGCTGCTGGAGGACAACGGCTGCCGCGCGCACACTATCTCTATGGATAACTACTTCCTGCCGCTTACCGATGAAGATAAGCGCCTTGCCGAGCAGGGGAAGTTCGACTTCGAGTCGCCGCAGAGGCTTGACACCGAGCTGTTTAAACATCACCTTGAAATGCTCAGCCGGTGCGAGACTGTGGAGGTTCCCTCGTTTGATTTCGCGAAGCAGGCGCGCTGTCCCGGAATGACCCTCAGCCGCGAGCCGGGGGACATCGTTATCATGGAGGGAATCCATGCGCTCAATCCCGATGTTATCGGGCATTCCGATGAGTTCACGAACCGCGTGTACGTTTCTGTAAGAACAAGGCTGGAGGACAACGGGGAGCTTCTTCACCCCTCCAAGATACGCCTTATGCGCCGGCTTATCCGCGACAAGCTGTACCGTGGCAGGAGCATTCCCGAGACTATGGATTTCTTCCGCTCCGTTGAGAGGGGGGAGGACTTGTATATCATGCCGTATAAGCACCGCGCAAGCTTTGATATAGACACGTTCATAGCCTACGAACCGCTTGTTTACCGTGATATCCTGCTTGCTGAGCTTGAGGAGGTATCTCATACCTATAAGGATTACGGGCATTATGCGGATATCGCCGTGTTCCTGGAAAAGCTGAAACCCCTTGACAGGGAGTTCGTTCCGGAAAACTCGCTGGTGCGTGAGTTTATAGGATAAAATAACACAGCCGCAGCCCCGGCAGCCGGGATAGCTGCGGCATTACTGTGCAAAGAAGGACAAAAAATGGAGATAAGAAAATTCGAAAAGCAGGACGTTCCGGCGCTAATGCAGATATGGAACGACGTGGTGGAGGAAGGGCAGGCATTTCCGCAGGAGGAGACGCTCACCGTGCATTCCGCGGAGGAGTTCTTTTCCTCCCAGAGCTTCACCGCCGCCGCTGTGGATAACGGCGAGGTGGTGGGGCTGTACATTCTTCACCCGAACAATGTAGGCAGGTGCGGACATATCGCCAACGCAAGCTACGCAGTACGCAGTGATATCCGCGGCAGGCAGGTGGGACGCCGCCTTGTGACCCATTGCCTGGAAAAGTGCAGGGAGCTTGGCTTTCGGGTGCTGCAGTTCAATGCGGTGGTCGCGGACAACGCGCCGGCGCTTTCTCTTTACAAAAGCCTGGGGTTCGTTAAGCTGGGGGTGATCCCCGGCGGCTTCAGGAAAAAGGACGGCAGCTACGCCGATATCATTCCGCACTATTTCGATGTGACTAAGCTATGATAAGACCATGGTTCTATGACAAATTTACCTGCATCGCCGACAGGTGCACCGACAACTGCTGCATGGGGTGGGAGATAGATATCGACCCGACGGCAATGGAGCGATTTAGTAATGTTCCCGGGGAATTCGGAGATAGACTGCGCGGTGCTGTCCGGGAACAGGACGGTCAGCACAGCTTCGCGCTTGCCGCCGGGGACAGGTGCGCTCTGCTCCGGGAGGATGGGCTTTGCGAGCTGATACTTCACTGCGGCGAGGGGATACTCTGCGATATCTGCGCGCTTCACCCACGATTTTTCAATAATTCCGGGGAAGTCCGCGAGGGTGGACTGGGACTTTGCTGCGAGGAGGTCTGCCGGCTGCTGTTCAGCGACAAAGAGCCGTTCAGGCTTGTCCGGGACGATGAGGATAACGTTGCAATGATGAGCGACGACGAATTCACTGCGGCATTCCGGCAGGAGCGTGAAAGGCTGTTCGCGCTGCTCCAGGACAGGCGGCTTGGTATCCCGGACAGGCTGGGCAGGTGCGCGGAGTATGGCTGGCTTATACAGCAGCAGATAGAGGGCGGCGAGACTGCACAGCTTCCGGAAAAATGGCAGAGCATTACCGCTCCGGAGGAAATCTCCCGGCTTCTTGACGCGCTGTCCGGAATGGAGAGCATAAACAGCGAGTGGACAGAAGTCCTCGGGCAGCTGAAAGAACGGCAGGAGCAGCTTACAAAGGCATTGCCCTCTTACCTTGAATACGCCGGGGAATGGCGATATGAGCATATCGCGGTGTATGGTATTTTCCGGCACTACACCGGCAGCCTTGAGGACAGCGCGGCTTATGCCCGGGTGATGCTGGCGTGCTGCTCGGCGCTTACAGTCATGCTGATGGACTGCATGAAATGGCTTGACAGCGGCGATATCACCGAGTGGGACATTATACTTGACCTGAAGCTGTATTCAAAGCAGGTGGAGTATTCCCAGGAGAATATCGACGCATTCCTTGAGGAGTACTATTGACGTTCCGGACGGAAAAACTTGCCCCGGCGATGACACCACCGCCGGGGAGGGTATATTAACACACCGGGCATGCCTCCGGCTTCTCACGGGCGCCCCGGCGGCTGCCTGACGCCACCTTCGGCTCGGCGTGGAGTTCGGCATAGCGATACCGTTTCTGCCTTACCCTGCCTTATTTTATGCCCGGTCAGACTGTTGTGTGATTGTTACTGACCGCCGTTCGGGTCGTATGCCGGGGAGCTGAATTCCGTTCCGGTCTGCACCGAAAATACATACTCGCAGCTGCCCTGCGGCATTTTCACGTATATCCCTACTGCGGCAGTCAGATTCTCGTCCGGCATGGTGACAGTGTCGCCGTCAAATTGCAGGGGGTGGCTGTCGTTTTCTGCCGTGTAATACACTGCCGAGGTTATTTCGGAGTTGTCCGGGAGCATTACCGTTAATTCCTCGCCGGGAAGAGCAGCGAGCTGCGGACGTGCGGTGCCGCTTTCGTACATCTGCCAGGGCGAGGGGCAGTCCGCACAGACGGTGTAGGCTTCATCGCCGCTTTCCACCGTCCATGTATAGGTTCCTCTTGACATCGGAAATCCGATATCGCCGGAGTAAATTCCGAGCTTCGGCGGCTCGGAGGGGTCGGTCTGGCTGCGTTCCACCATGAAGTAGTATTCCGCTTCGCCTTGTGGGTATTTCACGGAGACCGCCGCCACACCGTCGGTGGCGCTCGCAGGGAAACTGATCGAGCCGTCGGCGGTGAAGTCTGCAACAATTCTGTCAGAGCCGTCCATCGGGTACAGCATGACTTCGGTTATTTCAGCGCCGGGACGGACATTCACCCGGGGTTCTCCCTCGGACGCGAGGTCGAGGTCAACTTTCGCAGTTATCGAGCCGTTCTCTGCGCATTCCACCGGATCGGTTCCGCAGGCGTTAGCTGCCTGCCCGTTATTGTCCCATGTGTAATTGCCCAGGGTCATTACGGCGGCGCAGGCAAGCCCGTTTCCGCTGTATTCCACCAAGAGCTGCGGCGGCTTTGTTTCGTCCTCCGGCTCCGGCTCGCAGGTGACAAGGGCGATCTCGGTCTCCCCGTGATCCGGCGTTGCTAAAGCTATCGAGCTGTCAGCGGATTGCTGGTCTGCAGGGGCTTCCTGCCGGTTAGAGCACCCGGTGAGCGCCATAAATGCGGCGAGGGATATTGCTGAAATTGCTTTTTTCATATCGTTTCTCCTTTTCGGAAATATTGTCTGTTCTGATAATAAAACAGCGTACATCCGTAAAAGGTTGCGTTTTTTGTTGAGGTAAAATATGACACCGGAAGAAATAAAGCAGCGTTTGCATGAGCTGAGGGACGAGAAATACCGCGATTTTCAGCGGCGGCTTATCCCGAATATACCGCCGGAAAGCATTATCGGCGTGCGCACTCCGGAGCTTCGGAAGCTTGCAAAGGAGATAGGCGCGGACAGCGGTTTTCTGGACACGCTGCCGCATGAGAACTTTGAGGAGAACCAGCTTCACGCGTTCATCATTTCCGGAATGAGGGATTTCGGCGAGTGCGTTTCGCGGCTGGAAAAGTTCCTGCCGTATGTGGACAACTGGGCGACCTGCGACCAGATGACGGTGAAGCTGTTCAGAAAGCACACGACGGAACTTCTGCCGTACATTGAACGCTGGCTCGGTTCCGGGCGGACTTATACGGTGAGATTCGGGATAGGCTGCCTGATGAATTTATATCTCGGTTCACAGTTCCGTAAGGAGCAGCCGGAAGCGGTCGCCGGTGTGGACTGCGGCGAGTACTACGTCAGCATGATGGTCGCGTGGTATTTTGCAACGGCGCTGGCGAAGCAGTACGACGCAGTGATACCCTATATCGAGCAGCGCCGCCTAGACCCGGAGACCCACCGCCGCACGATACAGAAGTCAGTGGAGAGCTTCCGCATACCCGACGAGCGCAAGCAGTACCTCAGAACGCTGAAATAAACACAAACGGGGCGTACACTGATACGTCCCGTCAGTTTGTATTCTCACCTGTCTACCCCGAGGAATTCCTCCAGGGTAAGTCCGCTGTCGTGAACCAGCTTTGCGGTGCTCTTGCCGAGGTAGCGGACATGCCACGGCTCGTAGATGTACCCGGTTATCTTCTCGCCGTTTTTCGGGTAGCGCAGAATAAAGCCGTATTCCCAGCAGTGAGCCGCCAGCCATTTGCCCTCGGGGGTATTACCGTAGGTCTGGTTCAGGGAGGTTATGTCAATGGCAAGCCCGGTCTGGTGCTCGGAATGCCCCGGCTGGGCGGAGTAGGTGCTCGCCTTTTCAAAGCCGTCTATTTTCTCCCAGTAAGCAAAGGTTTCTTCCTGCTTCTGGTAGGAGCGGTAGCCGGACACTATCTCCATGTCGTACCCGGAGGCTTTTTTCATCTGGAGATATGCGTTATAGGCGGAGCGTTCAAGACCGCTGCCGTAGTCCTCCGGGAGAGAGAATTCCCGGTTGACGATGATAATTCCTCCTATGGTGGTAACGCCGTCCTTTTCCACTGGCTGAGGCGCCTTTATTTTCGCGGTGACGTCACCCTTGCAGCTGATGTCCGAGAACTCGTTCAGAACAGATAGCGTACCCAATCCATACACCTTTCCGCCCTTGTTCACGGACAGCCTTCCCCCGAGGGAAACGCAGCCGCTTTTCCGTATCTTTAAATTTCCGGTGCAGGAGATGATACCTGTTTCAGCGACATTCACATCCCCCTGAACGTACACAGCTCCCCCGGACGACACTTTCAGCGCGCCCTCTACGGTGAACTCCACGCCCGGCATGATGAACAGCCTGCCGCCGTCTTTCACGGTGAGGGTAGCGCCCTTTGGCAGAATGCAGTCCCTGCGAATGATGTATTTCCCGGTCACTTTTTTTGAGCCGGAACTGAACAGCACATCAACAGAAGCGACAGCGGCAGCTTCGCCGGGGGCTTCTGCTTCTGCCTTTCCGGCGGTGAGCGGAGTGATAAATAAAAACAGCGCCAACGTCATTACCACGGACATTGCTACCGCCGCCGCTGAATTAACGACCTTTATCATGACCTGTCCCTGCCTTTCTCTATTCTCTGTAAATAAAACCGCGCACGCCCTCAAAAGGTTACATTGCGGTGAAATAATTATATTTTTCCTGTAAATACTATTATAGTACACCAAAAAGGATTTGTCAACGCACTGTTTCGGGATTTTTCCCTCATTTTCCGACATACCCCCTTGACAAATACCCCTGGGGGGTATATAATATACCTGAGAGGTGATACTGTGAAAGAAAAGGAATGCTGTCACTGCTGCGAAAGCCGGAAGACCAAGGAGCGCTCCCCGGAGGAATACCGCGCACTGATGAACAGGATAAAGCGCATTCAGGGACAGCTTCGGGGGATAGAGGGTATGCTGGAGAAAAACGTTTACTGCACGGATATCCTGGTGCAGGTGGCGGCGGCGAACGCAGCACTGAATTCGTTCAGCCGGGAGCTTCTGGCGAACCACATAAAAAGCTGCGTTGCACAGAATATCCGCGAGGGCAAAGATGATGTGATAGACGAGCTGATAAATACATTACAGAAGCTGATGAAATAGACCGTGGTAAGGAGAAAGAATGAGGCAATTTGACATCACCGGAATGAGCTGCGCCGCATGCAGCGCCCGGGTGGAAAAGGCGGTTTCCGGAGTATCGGGGGTGAGCGCCTGCTGTGTGAACCTGCTGACAAATTCAATGGGGGTGGAGGGCGACGCTTCCACGGAGGAAATAATCGCCGCTGTGACCGCCGCAGGCTACGGCGCAAGGGAAAAGGGCGCCGCTGCGGTTGAGGAGAAGCCTTCCGACGCCCATAAGAGCGAGCTGCGCGGCATGAAAAACCGGCTTATTGCGTCGCTGGTGTTTCTGGTGATACTGATGTATTTTTCCATGGGACACATGATGCTGGGATTTCCGCTGCCGCCGTTCATTGATGGCAACCATGTGGCAATGGGACTTGTGCAGCTGCTGCTTACGGCGGCTATTATGGTGATAAATCAGAAGTTCTTTATAAGCGGTTTCAGGTCGCTGTTCCGGGGCGCGCCGAATATGGACACCCTGGTGGCTCTGGGTGCGTCGGCGGCGTTCGGGTACAGCACTTTCGCGCTGTTTCTTATGACAGGCGCACAGCAAAGCGGCGGTTCTGAAGCAGCCATGAGGTATATGGACGAGTTTTACTTCGAGTCCGCGGCGACGATACTCACCCTGATAACCGTCGGGAAGCTGTTGGAGACGCGTTCAAAGGGCAAGACCACAGACGCGCTGAATTCGCTGATGAAGCTCGCCCCCACCAGCGCAACGGTGATACGGGACGGGCAGGAAGCAGAGATACCGGTATCACAGCTCAGCGTTGGGGATATTTTTGCAGTAAGACCCGGGGAGAGTATCCCGGCAGACGGAGTAGTCACCGAAGGAAACAGCGCCGTGAACGAGTCCGCGCTTACCGGCGAGAGTATCCCGGTGGACAAATCCGAGGGCGATCGGGTGTCGGCTGCGACCATGAACATGTCGGGGTACCTGCGGTGCAGGGCGACCCATGTGGGCGGAGATACCGCGCTGTCAAGGATAATCAGAATGGTGAGCGACGCTTCGGCTGGCAAAGCGCCTATCGCAAGGCTTGCGGATAAGGTCTCCGGGGTATTCGTGCCGGTGGTGATCGGGATCTCGCTCGTGACTATAGCGGTGTGGCTGCTGTGTGGTCAGAGTGTGGGATATTCCCTTGCCAGGGGGATATCGGTTCTTGTGATAAGCTGTCCGTGTGCGCTGGGGCTTGCAACTCCCGTGGCGATAATGGTGGGGAGCGGCGTTGGCGCAAAGAACGGTATTCTGTTCAAGACCGCCGAGTCCCTGGAGCAGACCGGAAAGGTGAGCGTCGTTGCGCTGGACAAGACCGGAACTATCACAAAGGGAGAGCCGTCGGTGACTGACGTTATCCCGGTGGGAGTTACCCGGGATGAGCTGCTTTCCGCGGCATGTGCGCTGGAGTCCAGAAGCGAGCACCCTCTTGCCGCCGCAGTGATGAAACTTGCTCAGCAGGAGGGGATCATACCGGCTGAAACGGAGGGGTTTACTGCGCTCCCCGGCAACGGGCTTTCCGCAGTGCTGGACGGGGCGAAGCTTCTGGGCGGCAGCGTGAAGTTCGTGTCCGGACAGGCTGATATACCCGGCGAGGTACTGGACGAGTGCGAAAGGCTCTCCGGTGAGGGAAAAACGCCGCTGTGCTTTGCCCGGGACGGCAGACTGCTGGGAGTTATAGCGGCGGCTGACGTGATAAAGCCGGAAAGCCCCGAAGCAGTTACTCAGCTGCGGAATATGGGAATACGGGTGGTGATGCTCACCGGCGACAACGAGCGCACCGCAAAGGCTATAGGCGCTCAGGCGGGAGTAGACGAGGTGATAGCCGGAGTTCTCCCCGAGGGCAAGGAAGAAGCGATACGGCGGCTGAAGCGGCAGGGCATGGTGGCAATGGTAGGCGACGGGATAAACGACGCGCCTGCGCTCACCAGGGCTGACCTTGGGATAGCCATAGGCGCAGGAACGGATATCGCGATAGACGCGGCGGACGTGGTGTTGATGAACAGCCGGCTGACTGACGTGCCGGCGGCGATAAGGCTCAGCCGTGCTTCTCTGCGGAATATCAGGGAAAACCTGTTCTGGGCGTTCATTTATAATATAATCGGTATACCGCTGGCTGCCGGGGCGTTCGTTCATTTATTCGGCTGGAGCCTTGACCCGATGTTCGGTGCCGCGGCGATGAGTCTGTCCAGCTTCTGCGTAGTCACAAACGCGCTGCGGCTTAATTTAGTGAAGCTCCACAGCACGGTTCACGACAAAAAAATACACCATAAGCATAAGGAGGAAAAAACAATGGAAGTAACAATGAAGATCGAGGGAATGATGTGCGGTCACTGCGAGGCGGCTGTAAAAAAGGCGCTGGAGGCTATTCCCACCGTGGAAAGCGCCGAGGTCAGCCACAAGAACGGAACGGCTGTGGTAAAGCTTTCCGCTGAGACTCCCTCTGACGTTCTGAAAAAGGCGGTCGAGGATAAGGATTATAAGGTGCTCGGAATAGAGTGACGCAGGCAGAGGACAGCTGATATTCGGCTGTCCTTTTTGCGTGGAAAACGAAAAATCCGAAAAAAGGGGTTGACAAATCCGGTTTGGTGGTGTATAATATCATCATTGGCGCTTTAGAGATAAAAAGCACAAAAGCATAAAAGCACTAAAGCAACGAAAGGAATGTGCAAAAATGAAAGAAGTATCAAAGCTCCTGGATTTCAGGTCAGACATCAGGATAGTGGACGCAACGCTGCGTGACGGCGGACTTGTCAACGCGTTCAGATTTACCGATGATTTTGTGAAGGATCTGTATCAGACCAATATAAAAGCCGGCGTGGACGTAATGGAATTCGGCTATAAGGCGTCCAAGGAGATGTTCGATGTCAAGGATTTCGGCAAGTGGAAGTTCTGCGATGACGAGGATATCCGCGCTGTTGTGGGCGAAAACAACACCGATCTCAAGATCGCGGTAATGGCTGACGTGGGCAGGTGCGATTTCCGCAACGATATCCACAAGCGCAGCGAAAGCCCGATCGACGTTATCCGCGTGGCTACTTATCTCAACCAGATGCCGGCGGCGATCGAGGTCATTGAGGACTGCGCCGCAAAGGGCTACGAGGTCACATGCAACATCATGGCGATCTCCAACGCACAGGAGGCGGATATCAAGGTCGCACTGGATCTTCTGGGCAAGTCCCCGGTCGATGTAATTTACATCGTGGACAGCTTCGGAGCGCTTTTCCCGGAGCAGGTGGCGCGTATCGCGGCTCTGTACGGAGAGTTCGCCGCAAAGTACGGCAAGAAGCTGGGTATCCATGCCCACAACAACCAGCAGCTGGCGTTCGCGAATACTGTCGAGGCGGTCGGCGACGGTGTGGACTGGCTGGACGGAACCTATTCCGAAATGGGCAGAGGCGCCGGAAACTGCGCTATGGAGCTGCTTCTGGGCTTCCTGAAAAACCCCAAGTACAACATCTACCCTGCACTCCAGTTCATCGAAAAGCACATGAGAAAGCTCAGGGACGAGGGCGTTGTATGGGGCTATGACACGCAGTACCTGCTCACCGGTATGCTCAACCAGCACCCCAGGACGGCAATTCAGTTCACCAACGACAAGCGCCGGGATTACTCCGAGTTCTATAAGGAAGTCACCGCGCAGGAATAATCATCTCCCCCGGGGCAGTAACTCGCTCCGGGGGTCTTGTGTTTTAGCCGGGACAAAATTTTTGAAAAATCGCATTTTTTTTGAAAAAGGTGTTGACAAACAAAAAATAATGTGATATAATATACAAGTCGTCAGGGAAAAGGGTAAATCAAAAGACTGACAACGCTATACGCTGGTGTAGCTCAGCTGGTAGAGCAGCTGATTTTTAATCAGCAGGT
This sequence comes from Oscillospiraceae bacterium, assembly GCA_022766785.1. Lineage (GTDB taxonomy): Bacteria > Bacillota > Clostridia > Oscillospirales > Ruminococcaceae > CAG-115. The sequence continues at coordinate 6,820 of JALEOL010000050.1, read as the reverse complement.
CGGGGGTTAGAATCCGTCCACCAGCTCCATTTTATAATGGAACGATAATTTAATATATGTGGGAGCTTTCCCGAGTGGCCAAAGGGGACAGACTGTAAATCTGCTGCGTCATGCTTCGGTGGTTCGAATCCACCAGCTCCCACCAATCGAGCACCTCGACACGCAATATCGCGGGTCGAGGTGCTTTTTTTATTTTGGCTCGTCTGCTGTAAAATAACCTATTGACAAAATATTACTGAAAAGATATAATATAAACAGAAAACATGCGTTAGTTATCGAGTACTAGGGAAGCACTGATTAAATCACGCCTGACGACTTGGTACGCATCTTGCTTGCATATTTTCTGTCATCTTGCACAAATTTCGCTTGACGGGCGGCAGCCCGTCTGCACTCAATTTATACAATCTGACAAAAAATCTGACTGCGCAATCTGCGCACCAGATTTAATCAGTGCTTCCCTAGCATTTGTCGATTTTGGTGAATGCTAACTTTTAGGGACGCGCTGATTAAGGCGATGTGTAACAAAATCAGCCGCGTGAGGCGCGTTTGAACGGGGCGATTTTGTTTTAATCGGCGTTTCCTTAGTCGAACAAATCTATTTGCTTATTTCGTTTGTTGTTTTGGGAGAAAACTATGAAAAGAATAATTGCGCTATTCACAGCATTGACCGCATTATTACTTACAGGATGTTCCGGTAATTCCGAACCGGCAAGCACCAGCCAAAGCGAACCAGCGGATTCCGAACCGGCAAGTACCAGCCAAAGCGAACCGATGGATTCAAAATCAGAAGAATATTCATCGGACGAGAACAAGAGCATTGAACTTGATGATGAAACGCTTGCGCTTATACAGGGTTTCTCGCTTGAGAGCTTTATTGGTTTCGATGGAAACACAGTAGAAAAAACGGAAGCAGTAGCAGCGGAAAAAGGGCTTGATGACTGCGTGTATCTGACCTTTGATTTTGCATATATGAGATATGCGACCCCCATATGGAAAAACAGCGCTGAAAACCCGGATCTGATCGACTGGAACACTCTTGAATACAATGATGATACAAGTATCATATTAAGCGATCCCAAGTATTTTAAGGTCAAACAGGGTGATGTCCTTGAAAACGGATTGACAGTCGAGAGTGCCAAAAGTGTTTTCTATGCAATAAATGAGTGCGATGAGAATGGAAATATCAGCAAAGAAGCTGTTCAGCTAAGAAATGAGATCGTTCTCAGCGGCGAACTTACCCTTAAGGGTATTTTGCATTGCGTATCCGGAGATTCAGATTATATCGACTCCGACGGCGATTTGCTTTTCTTTGCGGATACCTCTGATTTTTCATACATCCCTGTGCCAAGCACATCTAATTCTGGTATGGACATTATTACCAAGTCGGCGGACACTTCTTCAGGTTTTGCGATCGTTTGCGATGGATATCGCTTTTATCTCGGAAACATCAACACAGTGAATACGGATTTAAGTGGAATAATTGATTCGGGTGATTATCTTGAAACTGAAATAACACTTGATAATATTCGTATATCGTATTCCGATGTCGGCGGTAAGATCGTTAACGCTGATATTGTATGTGTGAATTGAAAAGCATTTTTCACTGGAATAATCTTTAGATCATTATCCTGAGAGAAAACAAAAAACAAAAATGCCTCAACGCGCGATAAAGCGTGTCGGGGCACACTGATGTCTATGTTGTACGAAATAGACTTTCGGAAAAGAGCCGCCTCACCGCTGTAATGGCGCACGAGATTTTTCGGTTTTTGCGGTCGGTTTTATGCGATATAGTAAATCTGAACTATATAGCAAAAACGCCGTCCCACTCCGGGACGGCGAAAACTTGCGGTTTGCGCGGCAGGGGCGATGCCCCGAATACAAGCGCCACACTCGAATCGGATACTTTTGCCGCGCTTGTTCGCGCGGCAAAAAAGCTGTCTGTTAATTTCGAAAAAATATTACGCGGGAGAAAACCGAAAAAAATAAAGTGCCTCAACGCGCGAAAATGCGTGTCGAGGCACTCAACCTGGTGCGGGTGACGGGACTTGAACCCGTATGTCATACAACACACGCACCTCAAACGTGCCTGTCTGCCAGTTCCAGCACACCCGCATATTAACTTCGTTGAAGCCTTGGCTCTCAACGACTATATTATTATATCACGTCTTTCCCGATTTGTCAATAGCTTTTTCAAAAAAAACCGATTTTTTCTGAAACTTTTTTGTCATGGACAAAGCCCTTGAAGCAAAGCGAATCATAGCTGTTTTTGCACGGCAATAACGGGGCAGGGCAGAGCAGGTCAGATCTTTCTGCGCTGGAAATGCTCCACATGCACCCCGGTTTCCCTGGCTTTCAGGGTGAGCGCGGACAGCCGGCACTGCACCGCGTTCTCCTCGTAGATCAGCGCGTCGATCACTGCGTTCTCCTCGGCGAGATCATAGCAGCTGCGTATCTGCTCAAGCCGGGCTGTAAGCTCCTCGTATTCTCTGATAAGCTCGTTTGTGCGGCGTTCTTCCGGGCTTGTCTGGCGTTTTGTTCTCAGCATAGCGGCTCCTTTCACGGATAGGTCTATGCTGAAATATATTCCGCAGTCCGGGAAATTATGCCGCCGCATACTCCTCCCGGACATCTCCGCGTATGGGGGTGACTGTATATCCTGCGTCGGACAGCTGCGTCAGTATCGACGGCTCTGCGTAATAATGCATCGCCCCCACGAATACGAAGCCATGTTCGCCTTTTTTCAGACTGTCAATGACAAACTCCGACATCACTTTCTGCCGGTCGGTGTACATCAGGTCGTAGTAAGCCTGCCAGTCCTCCGGAGAGTCCATATCGCTGGTATCAAAGGCAGTCAGTGATTTCAGCTTTTCCTCGTCAAAGCTGCTCCACGCGTCGTACAGTTCTGCGGAGGACTCCGCTTGCACAGTGATGTTTTCATCGCCCACGCATTCCGCCAGGGTCTGAAGCTGGACGCTCATCGGGATATTGCTCATCATCTTGTACTGCGACTCGCCGCCCTCTATCTCCCGTATCTCTTTTCCCCCGGAATGGGCAAGCTCCAGCAGCACGGTCTCTGTCCCGTAATTGCTGTCAAGCCCTGCCTGCTCTATCACCAGTGCGGACGCGCAGGACGCCCAGTAGAACGGTATCATGCTGTCCATTCCCGGCTGGAGCAGACCTTTGCTGCGGAAATAATCCGCGGTGCGGTCGTAGTCGCTCCCCAGCAGTTCAGGCATTGTAGTCCCGTTCATCATGAGATAGCCCACGCACTTCTGCTGGAGCAGGAAATCACTGCCGAATGCCACGGTGTCCATTTCCGGCGCGACCCAGCTGCTGTTTTGCAGAGCGTCCAGAACGTACTCGGGGTATCCTGCCCCGGGCTTCCCGGCGTGCATGCTTCCCAGAAGGAATATCTGCGCCCCGGTAGAGTCGTCCTCCACCACCCAGAAAGGCGGTGTTATGCAGTCCTCTCCGGCGGACGGGGAGCTGATATTGAGGTTCGGCGTTGAGGGTTCAGACGATGAGCAGCCGCAGAGCAATACCGCCGAAAGAAGTGCAGCAGCTGCCTTTTTCAGTATTTTCATGGCGTTACTCCGCAAGCCTGTTTAGGCAGTCTGCGCAGGCTTCCTCCTCGCTTGAGTACTCCGAAAGCTCCAGGCGGTCGCCGTCCTCGCTGTAGTATACAAGCCACCTGCCGCCCTCGCTCACAAGACAGATACGCTGATCTTCCTCCTCGCCGCTGCCGCAGATATTGTAGTAATAGTGTGGGATATCCATCTCAAAAAGCCGGGTCTGTAATTCCTGAACTGTCATATTTTTCTCCTTGCTCTATTAGAATAATCTTCCGCTTATCTCAAAAACCGGGCCTTTCTGCCAGAGAAACGCCGACAGGATTATCTCATAACCGCCGCCGGGTGGGAGCATAAAGTCCGCAGGCTTCCCCTTGGGCAGTCCGAAACCGGCGAGCAGGTTTGTTATCACGCCGCCGTGGGTGATCACTGCCGCCCGGGTAAGCTCCTTATTCATCATGTCGCTGAAAATAATGTCCAGTCCGCTGATGCAGCGCAGGGAGAAATCCCCGAACTTCTCTCCGCCGGGGGGACACGCCTCAGCGCCGCCCTTCAGCCACTCGGTGTATTCCGGCAGGTCGGCTATCTCGCTCTGGCGCTTGCCCTCAAATTCGCCGAAATCCATCTCCGCCAGCTCGTCCACCTTTGTGAGCTGGATCTTTGGGTAGATTATCTGCGCGGTCTCGGTGCAGCGTTTCAGCGGCGAGGAGTACACCCGTTCCACCCCGGGGTAAACGCCCTCTGCCGCCAGCCTGCGGATCTCGTTCTCGCCATCGGGGCAGAGTGCCAGGTCGGTCTGACCGATGTATTTCCCGTCAAGATTTCCCTGGGTAAGTCCATGACGGATAAGATACAGATAGTAATTTTTCATATCATATTGACCTTTCGTTATATTTGCGGCATGCTGCCGCCGGTAACTCTTGTTTACCTATAGTATAAAACTCGGCGATATTACCTTTCGTAAAATAAAAAAGACCCTGTGTTTCATCAATGACATTCACTATATATAGTTGCCAGATTGTACAATTCGACTAAATCCTGTCTGAACAGGCATTCTATTATAGATTATGCCCTATGAAGCTGTCGTAAATTTGTGAAATATGACACTTTACAAATCGGAATATTCAGTTTATAATATACAATATGGTATTATACATAAAACCATGGGGTATTTAATAATAAGGAGAAAATGTATGAATAAGGACTTCCCCCGTATCATGACGCTGCTGCGTAAGGAACGGGGTCTCAGCCAGAAACAGGCTGCCGCTGACCTTGAGGTCACCCAGGCGCTGCTTTCACATTACGAGAACGGAAAGCGCGAATGTGGTCTGGACTTTCTGGTGCGCGCCGCGGATTATTACAATGTGTCGATAGATTACCTTCTTGGCCGCTCGCCGATGAGCACCGGCGCGGCTGTGACCGAGCAGGAGCTTCCGGAAAGCTCCGCGGCTGAAAAGTACGACGGAGCACCCTCGGGGCTTTCGGTGTTCTTTCAGAAGAAGCTGCTCACAAATTCAATCGAGATCATCTTCTCGCTGCTGATAAAGGCGAAGAATTCCGAGCTATCCAAGGCGGTGTATTCCTATCTGTCAATGGCGGTCTACCGCTGCTACAGAATGATCTACAGCGCCGGAAAGTCCAACGACGAGCATGTGTTCAGCATTCCCGAGGAAAAGGTCTCCGGGCTTACCACCGCAGCGATGTCCCTTGAGGATATCCATGCGCGTACCGCCGCCGAGAGCGGAGGGTCGGAGGACGAGAGGATCACCACCGCGCGTATTGAGCAGGAATACTCAAAGCAGGCAGCCGCTCTTTTATCAGTGGTGAACAGCTCCGAGAAAACCCTCAACAAGCTGCAGTAAAATAACCCACACCACCCGTCAGAAATGGCGGGTGTTTATTATTTGCTGTCGGGGTCTGCGGAGCCTGTGCCTTTCCTGCGGCTGATAAACAGGCTTATCGCGCTCATTGCGGAGCGGAAGTTTATTGCCACGATCACAAGGAATAACACGCAGTTCACCACATTCAGCACCAGTCCTTCCGGCATGAGCATAACGCAGGCGGACATGGCGCCAAGCAGTCCGAGGTTAAGGAACATTTTCGGGAAGTTCACCGACATATAGAGGTACTTTCTGGTGTCGAACACACGGTAGATGTACACAAGCACGTAGCTTATAAATGTGGCAAGCGCCGCGCCGAGCACTCCCATGGGGGAATGCAGCAGAATGAGGTTGAGCATTATATTGCTGACCGCGCCGATAACGCTGGAGATGAACGAGTGAGTGGTCTTGTTGCAGGCTTCGTATATGGAGCTTAAAAAGTTGTTGAAGCTCTGGAACACAACCGCAGCCACCAGGAACGGGACATAGATATACGCTCCGGCAAATTCCTCGCTGCCGAAAAACGGCATGATTATCGGGCGGAGCACCAGCAGTATCCCCGAGGCGGTAATGAACATCACCGTTTCTATCATGCTGAACACGTTGGAGTAGAACTGGCTTATCTTTCGGGAATTGCGCTCGGTGATCGCGGACATGTGCCACGCCTGTGAAAATATACCCACGACGATAGCGGCGAGGTTCGGGAACTTGAACGCGAAGGAGTATACTCCGTTTGCCGCGCTGCCAAAGAACGCCGTCACCATGAACGTATCCGAAACGTTGATTATCCACCACATGATCGTGGTAGGCATCAGCGGAATGCTGTAGCGTATCATGGACTTTGCCAGAACCGGGTCGTTGCCGAGGGGACGGTACTGCTTGTAGAGCTTTGCCCTCACCGTCAGGAAGATTATCGAGATCAGGTCGCCCAGGGAGACCGACAGCACATAGCCCACAACGCCCAGGTGGAACACACCCAGGAGCAGCAGGTTGAGCAGTATCACGGATATTGTTGTAAGTATACCGTCAACGGCGAACAGCTTCACATGATCCCTTGCCCGGACGTAGATAGCGCAGATGCCCTTGATGCTTCCGGTCGCAACATACATGTAGATCAGCCACTTGTATTCCGCCAGCATGTCGATGAAGCCGATAAGAGGCACCGCCGCCGCGAATATCACAAGTCCGACAATGGCGGTGTTGATACCTATCGACAGCACATGCTTGCCTTTGTTCGCCTTGTCCAGGGCATAGCGAAGCACACCCTCGTTTATCGAGAGAGTCACCACGGATATCAGCAGCGATGAGGCGTTGATGATGTTGTTCACGTCACCAAAGCCGTCCGCGCCCAGCATGTTCGTGTAGAATTTC
>JALEOL010000100.1 GCA_022766785.1 Oscillospiraceae bacterium | reverse complement strand
AAGTGAGATACAAGGGAATTGCAAAGAATCTCAACAAACTTAATGTGCTGTTTGCCTGTGCAAACCTGTTGATGGTGAAACGTGTTCAAAATGGTTTTCGACCCGTCAAGGGGTAAGTCTGCCCTTTTGAGGGTGATTGCCCTGTGTTAAGGGGATAATTTGATGGGTTTTACACTGTTTTTTTATTGTTCCGTTAAAACGTCCACTTTTGGCTTTTACAACGTGTCACATCCATTCGCTTTAGCTATTTATTCAGCGTTTCCCTAGGAAAAGAAACGCAGGCGTACTTTTTGTACGTCAAGTTTCTTTGACGACGATAGCGGTGCTGGATTTCGGCAAAGATTTCCTGAGTTTAAATGGTTATTAGTATTACATTGGGAATCCGCCCCTGCCGGGCATCATCGGGAATTTGGGCAGGCGTTTCTTGCCCTTGCCTGCAAGACCCATCTGCTTCATCATCTTCTGCATCTGCTCGAACTGGCGCAGCAGCTGGTTCACGTCCTCCACCTTCGTGCCGCTTCCGGCTGCGATCCTGCGCTTGCGCTTGGCGTCGATTATCGAGGGCTTCTCGCGTTCCTTCGGGGTCATGGAGGAGATTATCGCCTTGGTGCGGGGCATCTTCTTTTCGTCGATGTCCTCCTCCTTTACCTTTCCTGCAACGCCGGGTATCATCTTCAGCAGGGAGTGAATGCTGCCCATTTTCTCTATCTGCACGAACTGCGCGTACAGGTCGTTGAGATCGAACTTGTTCTCCTGCATTTTCTGCATGGTTTTCGCCGCTGCTTTCTCGTCGATAGAGGACTTCGCCTTGTCGATGAGCGTCAGCACGTCGCCCATGCCGAGGATACGGCTCGCCATTCTGTCGGGGTGGAACGGCTCCAGGTCGTCCAGCTTCTCTCCGATACCGGCGAACTTTATCGGCTTGCCGGTTATCGCCAGAACTGTCAGCGCCGCACCGCCGCGGGTGTCGCCGTCCAGCTTCGTCAGGATAACGCCGGTGATGTCCAGCGCGTCGTTGAAGCTCTGGGCAACGTTCACCGCGTCCTGACCGGTCATGGAGTCCACCACCAGAAGTATCTCGTCCGGCGTAACCTCGCGCCTGATGTTCTTTAACTCGTTCATCAGCGTTTCGTCAATGTGCAGACGTCCGGCGGTATCCAGCATTACAACATCAAAACCGTTGTCCTTTGCGTATCTGATACCCTCTTTTGCGATCTTCACCGGGTCGGTCTGACCCATTTCGAAGACATGCGCGCCTGCCTTTTCGCCGACTATCTTCAGCTGGTCGATAGCCGCCGGTCTGTAGATATCGCAGGCAACAAGCAGCGGACGGCGGTTCTGCGCGATAAGGTGCTTTGCGAGCTTTGCGCAGTGGGTGGTCTTACCGGCGCCCTGGAGTCCGCACATCATGATGACGCAGGGGGGCTTTGACGGGAAATTCAGCTTTGCGGTGGTGTTGCCCATGAGGTCGATAAGCTCGTGGTGAACTATGTCGATGACCTGCTGCGCCGGGGTCAGACTTTCCATGACCTTCTCTCCGACCGCCTTTTCGCTGACCCTTGCCACGAAGTCCTTTGCGACCTTGTAGTTTACGTCAGCGTCCAGGAGTGCCATGCGAACCTCGCGCATAGCGTCCTTGATGTCCTTTTCGTTGAGCTTGCCGCGCCCCTTCAGCCTGCTGAATACGCTGCCCAGTTTCCCCGAAAGTCCCTCAAAAGCCATGTGATCACCGCCTTTATATCTTTATATCAAATGTGTGGTATCGGTATTATATCCCTCCGCGTATCTCGGCGAGCAGACCGCCCAGTTTGTCGAGCCGCGGATCGCTGCTGTCCTTTTTCATATCCTCCACGAGCTGCCTTGCCTGTCCTATCTCACCGGAAAGCTCCCTCAGCCGATTTGCGAAGCCTAGCTTTTCCTCCAGCTCCGACAGCTTCTGTTCGCCTTTCCTGATCGAATAGAGCACGCTCTGACGGGATATTCCGCCCATTTCCTCGGCAATTTCCGCCAGGGAAAGATCATCGTTGTATTTCATATCCAGGGCGTCGCGCTGGGAGTTTGCCAGCAGTTCACCATAAATATCAAGAAGTATCACGATATCAGCGAGTTCCATATCCATCTCCACTCGGGTGTCAAGTAAAACTACTTTACAGCAACGATACTATTATATCACGGTTATCCGGCTTTGTCAAGGGGGAAAACAAAATTTTTCATCGCCGGAAAAATGCATCAGGCTCACAGTGCCGGAGAACAAAAGTCTGTCGTAAAGAGGCGTTTTGTGAAAAATAATGCGATATTTACGAAAAAATCATTGACAACAGGGGTATTTTATTATAAACTGTATTTGGTATGTTTACTGAAAAAAACAAAGGAAGGTCTGCAATGGAAAATATTATCAGCCTGCGGAACATCGTCGTAGAGTTCGACGGCGACCGTATATTAAAAAATATAAACCTCGACATAAAGGACAAGGAGTTCGTCACGCTGCTTGGCCCCTCCGGCTGCGGAAAGACCACCACGCTGCGGATAATCGGCGGATTTCTCACCCCGACCAGCGGCGATGTGCTGCTGGACGGCAAGCGGATAAACGACCTGCCGCCGCATAAGCGCGATGTTAATACCGTGTTCCAGAAATACGCGCTGTTCCCTCATCTTAACGTGTATGAGAATATCGCGTTCGGGCTGCGGATAAAAAAGCTCGGCGAAAAGGAGATAATGCGCCGCGTGGGCGAGATGCTGGAGCTTGTGAACCTCACCGGCTTTGAGAAGCGCTCTGTGCAGCGGCTTTCCGGCGGTCAGCAGCAGCGCGTCGCCATTGCAAGGGCGCTGGTGAACCGCCCGAAGATACTGCTGCTGGACGAGCCGCTGGGCGCGCTTGACCTGAAACTGCGCAAGGAGATGCAGACGGAGCTTCGCAAGATACAGCAGGCGCTGGAGCTTACCTTTGTGTATGTCACCCACGACCAGGAGGAAGCCCTCACCATGAGCGACACCGTTGTCGTCATGAACGCCGGTCATATCCAGCAGATAGGCTCTCCGACGGATATCTACAACGAGCCGACCAACGCCTTTGTCGCGGACTTCATCGGCGAAAGCAACATCGTAAACGGCTGCATGCCCCGGGACTGCATGGTGGAATTCTCCGGCAAGCGCTTTGAGTGCGTTGACAAGGGCTTTGCCCCGAACGAGATGGTGGACGTTGTGATACGCCCGGAGGACGTAAAGGTCATTCCGGCGGAGCAGGCGCAGCTCACCGGCGTGGTGGAGTCGGTGGTATTCAAGGGCGTTCATTACGAAATGACGGTGGACTGCATCGACCACAAGTGGCTCATTCACTCCACAAAGGCAGAGCCGGTGGGTTCCACCATTGGCATGACCGTTGACCCGTTCGATATCCATATAATGAAAAAATCCATGGAGGAGGGCGCTTATCCGGCGCTCATGGGGGTGAACGGGAATGAAGAAGCTTAAAATATTCGCAGCGCCCTATCTTGTGTGGATGGCGGTGTTTATCGTGGTGCCGCTGCTTATGGTGGCGTATTTCGCTTTCACCGACGAGGAGGGGCGTTTCACGCTGGATTATATCGCTAACGTGGGGCAGTACACCAATATATTCGTGCGCTCTATCTGGCTTGCGGTGATAGCTACGGTGATATGCCTTATACTGGCGTATCCGGTGTCGTTCCTGCTGTCGAGAATGAAGAAGCACCACCAGGGCACCATGCTGATGATTGTCATGCTGCCGATGTGGATGAACTTCCTGCTGCGCACCTATGCCTGGATGACGCTTCTGGGCAATAACGGCGTGATAAACAACCTGCTGGGCATGATAGGGATAGGCCCGTTAAAGCTCATAAATACCGAGGGCGCAGTGGTTCTGGGTATGGTGTATAATTACCTGCCGTTCATGATACTTCCGCTTTATTCCGTCATGGTGAAGATAGACAAGAGCCTGCTGGAGGCTGCCTCCGACCTCGGCTGCAATGCGGCGTCGATACTGTTCAGGGTGGTGGTTCCGCTGTCTGTTCCGGGGATAATGTCCGGCGTTACCATGGTGTTCGTTCCGGCGATAAGCACCTTTATTATTTCGAGAATGCTCGGCGGCGGCTCCAACCTGCTCATCGGCGACCTTATCGAAATGCAGTTCCTCGGCAACGCATACAATCCCCACCTCGGCGCAGGTATCTCCCTGGTGCTTATGGTGATAATCCTCGTTATCATGACGATAATGAACCAGTTGAACCCCGACGACCAGGTGCTTATCTGAGGAAGCACTGATTAAATCGCGCCTGACGGCTTGGCACGCATCTTGCTTGCATCTTTTCCGCCATCTTGCACAAATTTCGCTTGACGGGCGCCAGCCCGTCTGCACTCAATTTGTACAATCTGACGAAAAATCTGCGGCGCAATTTGCGCACCAGATTTAATCAGTGGTTCC
>JALEOL010000071.1 GCA_022766785.1 Oscillospiraceae bacterium | reverse complement strand
GGCACGCATCTTGCTTGCATATTTTTCGTCATATCGCACAAATTTCGCTTGATGGGCGTCAGCCCACCTGCGCTCAATTTGTACAATCTGACGAAAAATCTGCTGCGCAATCTGCGCACCAGATTTAATCAGTGCTTCCCTGGATATCAGGAACGCTGATATAAATATCCTGTATTCCCGAAAATCAGATTTCTGATTGACATAATGGCATGGTTGTGATACAATAATATAACAGTCTGAAAGGAGCGATAGTTTTTGTTGGAATTACAGGAGCTGGTCTGGAAGCTGCCAGACGGCGATACGATAATAAACGGCATAACCTGCCGGCTGGACAGCAGGCTGACCGTAATAACCGGACCAAACGGCGGCGGCAAGACTTCCCTTGCGAAGCTCATTGCCGGCGTTGAAAAGCCCACTAGCGGCAGAATACTGCTTGACGGCACCGACATCACCGATATGGACATAACCGGCAGGGCAAAGCTCGGGATAGCGTATGCGTTCCAGCAGCCGGTGCGTTTCAAGGGGCTGACCGTGAGAGATCTGCTGGAGCTTTCCGCAGGCAAAAAGCTGGACAGCGCCGGGCTGTGCGGACTTCTGGGGAAAGTGGGTCTGTGCGCCGAGGAATACATCGACCGCGAGATGAACGGAGCGCTCTCCGGCGGCGAGGCTAAGCGCGTGGAGATCGCCACTGTCCTTGCCCGGGGCGCAAAGCTGTCCGTATTCGACGAGCCGGAAGCCGGTATCGACCTGTGGAGCTTTGCGCGGCTGGTGGAAACATTCGAGGATATCCGCAGCAGCACCAGCGGCTCTCTGGTGATAATCTCCCACCAGGAGCGCATTCTCTCCATTGCCGATGAGATCGTGGTAGTGGCTGACGGTAAAATACGCACCAGCGGAAAGCGCGAGGATATACTTCCGCTGCTGCTGAAAGGTGAATTTTCGGGGCGCTGTCCTGCGGCTGCTCCCCAGAACGGAGGCGGCTGCCGATGAGCGACATGAGCAAAACCGAATTCAACAGCATAACCGCTGAAATGCTGAAGGAGATCTCCGATTACAACAGCACCACCGGCTTTCAGGGGGCGTATAATATCCGCCAGGACAGCCAGTGCGCCGGACGGAAATCCTCGGAGAACATCTCGATTACCTCAAAGACGGACAAGCCGGGTATCGATATCCGCATCAAGCCCGGCACGAAAGGCGAGACCGTGTATATCCCGGCATGCGTCACGCATTCAGATGTGGACGATCTGGTGTACAATGACTTTTTCATCGGCGAGGGCGCAGACGTTGTGATAGTAGCAGGCTGCGGAGTGCACAGCGACGGCTCGGAGACCGCACGGCACAACGGCATTCACCGCTTTTTCCTGGAGAAAGGCGCCCGGGTGCTTTATAAGGAAAAGCACATCGGCACCGGAAAAGGCACGGGGCTTCGCAAAATTGACCCCGTGACCGACGCATATCTCAAAGAAAACTCCTACCTTGAAATGGACACGGTGCAGCTTCGCGGAGTTGACAGATCGACGCGCAGCACCTCCGCAGTGCTGGACAAGGGCGCGAAGATCGTCGTTCGCGAGCGTATCATGACGGACGGCGACGAGGACGCAGTGACAAAATTCAAGGTGGAACTTAACGGCGACGACTGCGGCGCGGATCTGGTCTCTCGTTCGGTGGCGCGGGGAAATTCCCACCAGGCTTTCTATTCGGTGATTGAGGGCAACGCTCGCTGCACCGGGCACTCGGCATGCGACGCGATCCTTGCAGAGAACGGACGCGTTGACGCACAGCCTGCACTAAACGCCGCAAATGTGGACGCCGAACTTATCCACGAAGCAGCGATAGGAAAGATCGCCGGCGAGCAGATATTAAAGCTCTGCTCCCTGGGGCTTACCCGGGAGGAAGCGGAGGAGAAGATCATACAAGGCTTTTTGAAATGATCCGGATCACCCGGAATGGGATCTACCTGTTCCTTACGCATTTTATCTCAGGAAAACAGACTGATGGGAGGGCATTGCTCTCCCTTTTTTGGTGTTGTTCCGCATTGGTTTTTATGATATTTTTGAAAAAACCCTTGAATTCCGGTAAAAAATTTGGTATAATTGTATACATCAAGGGCTGCGGATACCGATCTGTAATATGCGCCCGGAAATGTAAACGTTTTACCACAATGGTGAAATTACAACGAAAGGACAAATACTTATGCTAGCAAAAATCGGAATAAGACCGGTGATAGACGGCCGTCAGTTCGGCATCAGGGAGAGTCTCGAGGTGCAGACCATGAACATGGCAAAGGCAGCCGCGGAGCTTATCACCTCAAAGGTGCGCCACGCAAGCGGCGAGCCGGTGGAATGCGTTATCGCCGACACCACTATCGGCGGCATTGCGGAGAGCGCGGCGTGCGCTGATAAGTTCGCCACAGAAAATATCGTTGCCACGCTGACAGTCACCCCCTGCTGGTGCTATGTCACCCAGGTCATTGACGAGAACCCCAACACTATCAAGGCTGTATGGGGCTTCAACGGCACGGAGCGCCCCGGCGCGGTGTTCCTTGCGGCTGCGAATTCTGCATATGCGCAGATAGGAATGCCCTGCTTCTCTATCTACGGTCATGACGTCAAGGACGCGGACGACACTGTTATCCCCTCCGACGTTGAGGAGAAGATACTCCGCTTCGCACGCTGCGCCGCAGCTATCGGGGATATGAAGAACAAGAGCTATGTGAACATCGGCTCCCAGGCAATGGGTATCGCCGGCGCTTACTGCAACGAGGACTTCTTCCGGGATTACCTTGGTATCCACCCCGAATGGGTAGACATGACCGAAATAATCCGCCGGGAAAAGCTGGGTATCTATGACGAGGCTGAATACAAGAAGGCTCTCGCATGGATAAAGGAAAAGTGCCCCGAGGGAGTGGACATAAACCCCACACCCGGCATGACCTACATGCGCCCCGTACTCTCCGCAAAGGAAAAGGAGGAGAACTGGGAGTTCATCGCGAAGATGACCTGCATTATCCGGGATATCCTGAAGGGCAACCCCAAGCTCGCCGAAATGGGCTGGCTTGAAGAAGCAAAGGGCAGGAACGCAGTCGCAGGCGGCTTCCAGGGGCAGAGAATGTGGACGGACTTCATGCCGAACGCGGACTTCACCGAAGCTATCCTCAACACCACGTTCGACTGGAACGGCGCAAGAGAGCCTATCCCGTTCGCGACTGAAAACGACACCCTCAACGGCACAACGCTGATGTTCCTGCATATGCTCACCGGCAGGGCGGCGGTATTCGCAGACGTTCGTACCTACTGGTCGCCGGACTCCGTAAAGAGAGTGACCGGCTGGACTCCTGACGGAAAGGCGGCTGACGGCTTTATCCACCTGATAAACTCCGGCGCGGCTGCACTGGACGGCACAGGCGCTGTCAAGGACGAGAACGGCGAGAGCGTGATGAAGCCCTGGTGGGATATGACCGAAAAGGACATCGACGCCTGCCTGAAAGCGACAACATGGCCCTGCGCAAACCTCGGCTATTTCCGCGGCGGCGGATTTTCCTCCAGCTACTCCACACAGGGAGTAATGCCCTGCACCTTTGCACGAGTGAACTTTGTGAAGCACTTAGGTCCCACTATCCAGATCATCGAGGGCTACACCGTGGAGCTGCCCGAGGACGTAAACAAGACCCTTCTGGGCAGGACTGACCCGACATGGCCGTCCACATGGTTCGCTCCCATAACCGTACCCGGCAAGGTGGCGGTTTCCGATGTATACAACGTTATGGCGAACTGGGGCGCAAACCACGGCTGCTTCGTTTACGGGCATATCGGCGAGGATCTGGTTACGCTGGCAAGTATGCTGAGAATTCCGGTTTCACTGCATAATCTCTCTGACGAACGCCTGTTCCGTCCCCATGCATGGAGCGCGTTCGGCACGACTGATCTTGAGGGCGCGGATTACCGGGCTTGCGCGGCTTATGGTGCGCTGTACAAATAATCAAGCGCAGTAATAAAAAACCGAACGGTCAAACAATATCTGACCGTTCGGTTACTGTGATATTCATAATAAAATGATCCGTCTGACTGAACAGGCGGATCAATTTTTATTTCTTCAGATTTACAGTAGCGGTGCTTTCTTCCGGGGCGTTTGGCTGTTCCGATTCTTCGGTATTCTCAGCGGCTGATGTGTCATTCTGCTTTGTGACATCAACGATCTTCTTTGATGTAATATCAGCCCACATCTTCTTTATAATATAATTTGTCGCCCCAAACATCATTTCGCCGAGTTTTCCCAACAGACCGATAAACCAGAAAACCGCGGCAATAGGATACAGAACACATGCCAGTACAGCAGTGATGATCACCGCAAATACATAGGACAGACCAACGATCATAGCAAATAACCTCCCTGATTTCGACGCATTTTTTCTTTATTCGCCGTTCTCATTATATCACACTCATTCATGTTTGTCAAGATATTATTTACTATCAGTAATGTCATTTTTCTGATAAGCTCTCTATGCGGAACTGACCTGTAATTTTTTCAAAATACTGTTGACTTTATTTCAATAATTATGCTATTAGCACCTCTAATACTAATAACCATTTGAACGAAAGAAAAGATTTGCAAAAAGACAGTGCAGATATCCAGAGATACGCTGAATTTGATACGCTTCGCTTTATTCAGCGTATCCCTTGGAAAAGAAACGCAGGCGTACTGTATGTACGTCAAGTTTCTTTGACGAAGATAGCGGTGCTGGATTTCTGCAAAGATTTCCTGAGTTTAAACGGTTATTAGTATAAGGGTAAATTCCATTACATAATACGACCAACCCTCCGTGGAAACGCGGAGGGTAATTTTATATTTTTTTCGGAATAATTTCAAAATAATACCGCAAAATAATCCTGTTTGAAAAAAGACGCCGAAAGGAATGAAGCCATTGAAAAAGTATATAGCCCTCGCCGCCGTATGCGCCGTTCTTATCGCAGGAGTGTCCGCGCTGCCCTCCGCCGTTGAAGCAGGAGTGCCGGTATGCTCCACAGTCACCCCAAAAACAGTCAGCTACCGCGAAACCGTGCGCAGCAGCGGAACCCTGTCCTACATCGGTCAGAGCGACGTAACATCAGCCCTGCCGCTGGTCATCAGCAGATTTACCGTGGAACCGGGAGACGAAGTGACCGCAGGCGATGTCATCGCCACCGTTGACCGCACAGCCAGCGAAACATTTATTGCAAGTCTCGGCAAGGTATCCCAGCTTGCGGCAGCCACTGCAAGTCTCTCCACCGCAATGTCCCTGATACCCGACAGCGTGACCGCCGACCGCACCGGAAAGGTGATCTCCACCGCCGGCAGCGGAGCCGCAGTCGAAGCCGGCAGCAGTATCGCCTCTATCGCCGGGACTGACACGCTGGTGCTCACCTGTGCAGTAAGCGAGCTGAGTATCGCACGGATAAAGCCCGGTCAGCAGGTGGAATTCACCCTGTCCGCCTATCCCGAAACGGTATTCACCGGGACAGTCGCCAGGATAGCGACGGCGGCGCGCAGCCAGTACAGCGGCGCTGTGCTGGAGACCGTCGTTGACGTGACTGTAGTACCAGACAGCTCCGACAGCCGGCTGTGCCCGGGACTTACCGCAGATGTGGTATTCCAGCTGTCCGACCCACGGCAGATATGCGTTCTCCCCTACGAAGCGATAGGGCAGGACAACGAGGGGGAATATATCTACGTTTTCGAGGATAACGCCGCCGTCAAGCGAAAGATATTCACCGGCGCGGAGTTCTCGGACGGCACCGAGATAGTAAAGGGCGCTGCTGCCGGGGAGCGCGTGCTGCTCGACCCTGAAAGCATTTCCGACGGGCGCTGGGTGAGGGTGGACGAATGAGGATAACAGCAGCACTTGTGAGCATATTCCGCAGCCGCACACGCTCCCTGCTTACTATGGCAGGTATCGCAGTGGGAGTTTTTTCCGTGGTGCTGGTATCAACAGTCGGCACCGTGGGGACTTCTCAGGTCAGCGCCACGCTGGTGACTATGGGGGTGGACACCCTGCTGGTGCAGGCGGCGGAAAACTCCGTAACAGTCACCATAACAGACAAAGACGTATCCACCGTGCGGAGGGTGGACGGGGTGAACGATGTCATGCCGCTTATGGCGTCCGTTACCGAGGCAAAGATGATAGGCAGACGGCTGGACTGCTATGTCTGGGGCGTGGACAAGTCCGCCGACCGGCTGATATCCCTTGTGGCAAAGCACGGCAGGCTGATAAACAACAGCGACTCCGCGGCAGGGCTGCGGGTGTGCGTCATAGACGAGCAGTTCGCAGTGAAATCCTACGGCAGGAGCAATGTCGTGGGGAAAACGCTGTCGATGTTCCTCGGGGGGAAGTACCACGAGTTTGAGATAATCGGCGTGGCGCATTCCGGGCTGTCCAGCCTGCAGGGAATGCTCTCCAACATCATGCCGGGATTTATGTATATTCCAATAAGCACGATGCAGCAGCTCACCGGGCGCACCACCTATGACAAGCTTGCCGTGAAGCTCACTGATATGAACACCGATATCCCGGTGGTCGAAGCCGTTCAGGAAGCGCTCAACCGCACAAACGGCACCACTGACGCCTACATCGTCAACAATCTCCTCTCGCAGAAGGGGCAGCTGGAGGATATCCTCGGCATCGTCACCACAGCGCTGTCCCTTGTGGCTGGGATCTCGCTTGCGGTATCCGGGATCTCGGTCATGACCACCATGCTGATGAGCGTCACGGAGCGCACCCGGGAGATCGGTATAAAGAAATCCATCGGCGCGTCCAGCCGGGACATCTGCCGGGAGTTTCTCAGCGAAGCGGTGCTTATGACAATGACCGGGAGCGCCGCCGGTATCCTCTCGGGGCTGCTGCTGTCGGGGATAGGCTGCGCCATTGCCGGGATACCGTTCCAGGTGAACTGGCTGATGATCGGTCTGGCGGCGGTGGCTTCCGGGGCTGTGGGGGCGATATTCGGAGCTTACCCGGCGTACAAGGCGTCTTCACTTAATCCTGTTGAAGCGCTCAGAATGTGAACTGGGATCTATTTTCTGAATGCAATGTGAGATCGGGATATAGCGGGGTGCCCCCGCAGGCAATACGGCTAAACGAGTAATTCCTACAAACGTTTTCACACGTAGAGTAGGTGCTTGATGAATTGGGATTTATGTGATAGAGATATATCTTGGGGACAGTGGCTGTTTGGAGCATTTTAATTAAATTGTTTTCGCACAGGGACTGAGGGGAAACCCTTCGGGAGAAAGGGGGGAACACACGTTTGGCGCACAAAAGCTTCTTGAAATAGGAGATAAAGTATCATTTTGCGCCAAACAGGAATCACGGCAAAAATCGGACGTTCCCCCCTTTCCCCCTACGGTTTTCCCCTCAGACTCCTCCTCCAGGTTGCCCTTTATTGTGCGACATCGTGTCGCACTCTGGGGCAACTTCGCAAACGTCCTGTTTGCGCCCTCTCCCTTTTCCCCCCTTGTCCGGTTTTTCACGGCTACAAAGTAAAAGAAACCTTAATCAGTGGAATGTTGCGCTGCCGACGGCATGCAGACCCATTCTTATCGGGCAGGTTGTTCTCCGAGCATTCCGGGCTTTTTGGGGCTTCGCCCCTTGCCCCCCGTTTTTTTGGGGGCACTTCAAAATTGTTGGGACGAACCGAATAATTTCCAAAAACAAGGTTTATGACAGACCAAACGGCTGTGGAGTGCGCCACAGCCGTTTTGATTTATGAAGTTCCGGGTTTGATAGGGAGATAGCGGAAGCTCTGCTGCTGCGCCTTATATTCAAGCTCGGGATATATACCCGGATTGACGTTCGCCAGCACCAGCATTTCCGGAGATCCCTCCGCAGCCTCCGCAAGCAGGGCAATAAGCTCCTCGCTCAGCCTGCCGGTGATAAGGAACACCACCGAAGCTCCTTGCTGCCCTCCGGCTAAGAGCTGGCGCAGCTCCATAGTTTCAAGTCTTGACGGCATTACCGCCATGAGATCGTAAAACCGCTCAAAATCCGACATATCATGTATATCGCTGCGGTAGTCTCCGTTGATCGCCCCGAAATCCACCCGGGTATCAAGCCCAGCCCTGACCGACGCCAGCAAGATCGCGATCGCCGCTTCGATCACGGCGTCCGCCTGTTTCATCGCCATGCCGGTATCCGCAGCGTCCGTGCGGTAGTCGCAGAGTATCGCGGTGCGGCGCTCCGACGCTTCGTCGTACTGCTTTATCATCAGCTCGTCCAGCTTCGCGGTGAGCTTCCAGTGGACAAGCTGTATCATGTCGCCCATGACATATTCGCGCACATGGGAAAAATCCTCGCGTTCACCTTTCAGAAGCAGGGACGGATCGGTGCTCTCCTCGCCGGGAGCCTCCGCGATAAGCTCGCCCATATCCAGCTTCCTCGGGAGGAAAATGAGCGTCGCCTCCGAGGTGAGCCTGCGGCTTAGACGGATTATCCTTAACGGATCAAAAAACGCTGCGCTGCTTATCTGAGCGGAATACGCCCCACGGTAACGGTGCATCACCGACACGGATATCCTGCATCTGCCAAGCGGCGGCACAGAGGCGTAGATACGCTTCCGGGTGAACAGCCCCATATCGCGGTCGGGGAGATTGCATTGCAGCTCTATCGGTACGCAGGGGAAAACCGAACGGTTGCGGACGTATATCCAAAGGTCGTACGCTTCGCCTTTCTGACGGACGATCCTGGGGCATATGCCGGAATTCACCGGGGCGTTCTCCACAAAGCCGATAACAGTCATACGGCTGCATATCAGCACGCAGACCGCCGCCAGCACCGGATAGCACAGCACCGCGATAAAAAGCACCGCCGAAATACGGCTCTGATACGCCGCCGAGAACACCATCAGCGCCACCGAAAGGGTGATATAGATAAGTCTGTTCCTGCTCATAGCGCCCTCTCAAAGGCTGCGCCTTACCGGCGGAGCGACCGATGAGACCGCGTCCTGAAGCACCGATGTAACGTCCATGCGGCGCAGCTTCATCTCCTGCCTTAGCACTATCCTGTGGCTGAACACCGGTATCATGAGCCTTACGATATCCTCCGGCACGACATAATCCCTGCCGTCAAGATATGCGAACGCCCTCGCCGCCTGAAGTATCGCCAGCGAAGCACGGGGACTGACCCCCAGCTCTACGCCGCCGTGCGCCCTGGTCGCTGCGGAAAGCTCCGCGATATACCTGCACAGGCTGTCCGCGGTCTGCACCCGCTGAACCTCGCCGATACACTCCTCCAGCTGTTCCGCGGTCATGACCTGACGAACCTCGTCCACGGGATTTACGCCGAGCCTGTCAAGCAGTATCCCGGTCTCCTCCTCCACCGTGGGATAGCCCATGCTGATTTTTATCATAAAGCGGTCAAGCTGAGCCTCCGGCAGCGGAAATGTGCCAACATAGCCCTGGGAATTCTGCGTGGCTATCACCATAAACGGCGACGGCAGCTGGTGCACAACTCCGTCCACGGTAACGCGCTTCTCCTCCATCGCCTCCAGCAGCGCGGACTGGGTTTTCGGCGAGGTGCGGTTTATTTCGTCCGCCAGCAGGATATTCGTCATGACAAGACCTGCGCGGTATTCGAACCTGTTCTCCTCCCGGTCGAACATGGTAAATCCTGTGATATCCGACGCCATGACGTCCGGCGTGAACTGCGCGCGCCGGAAAGCAAGCCCGGTCGCCCTGCCCAGCGCCATTGCAAGCGTGGTCTTACCCACACCGGGGACGTCCTCGATAAGCACATGCCCCTGCGCCAGCAGCGCGGTGAGAATGAGCCTTACCGCCTCCTGCTTGCCCTTTATTACCTTTGAGATCTCAGCCGCAAGCTGCGACATCAGCTGCTGATTGCCATTCATATAAGCCATTAACGCTCCTTGCCCGGGCGGAGCACCGCCCTTTAATTTTGAAGTTGTTCTTATAGGAGTATACATATGTCTTTTAGGCGGATTTTTGCCTTGTCTGCAACAAAATCATGCTCGAAAATCCGTAAATATTTCCTATGAGGATAACTTCTCATTCTCAGAAAATCAAAGCGAAAACACATCGTCCGGTATCACCGCACCGTCCGGCAGGACTATCATGCAAAGCCGGTTTCCGCTGCGCTGAACCTGCGCATTCCTTGCCCAAACGTCTGCCACATCTGCATAAAACGTGTCCGAAGCCGCCTTGTCCACCCGGTCGCTCATTATCTTCTGAGCCTTGTCCGCGCTGTCGCTGTCGGCGGTCTCCAGTAAAAGTATCTCGCAGGCGTTTCCGGTCACAGGCGGCATGTACAAAGCCATCTGCTTTATATCAAGCTGCATAAGCCCCGGGTAGAATTCGTTTATCAGCTCCTCGCTGCTCTCCGGGAACATAACGGTGTTCTCAGGCTCCGGCTGCTGCGCGATTATCTTGTCATATATCTCGGAAATTGAGATCTCCTCCGCGGTCTGCTCCTGTGTGACTTCTTCCTGCGGCTCTGTTTCAGCTGCGCTTGTCGCCGTAGTCGTCTGGCTGGACGAAGTTACCGCTTCTGTTGAGGAAGCTCCTCCGGATACGCTGCTTTCATTTGACGAGCCGCACCCTGCAAGCATTACAGCCGATAAAGCTGCGATTATTGCAAATTTTGTCTTTTTCATAACTCTGCTCCTGTGTCTCCCCGGCTGTCCGGGTTATTCGTTCTAAATAGTTCCCGGAAACCATTGATTAGATTATATCACAATTCTCAAAGTAAATCAACCACTTTTCTTTAAACGCCCACAAAACAGCTCATTCTTTTGCTGCGATCCCCCGGGAGAGCCTGGACATAGGCGTGGTGAAAAAGTAATTCTGCCGGAACATCTCCTGCGGCGGAGCTTCGTTTATGATCTCCCCGTTAAAGAGCATTCCGCAGATATCCGCGCAGCTGTCTGCAAATTCGGTATCGTGGGTCACAAGAAGCACCGCCGTGCCGCTCGCCGTGATATCCCGGAGCATTCCGGCGAACTCCCGGCGCGAAGCGGCGTCAGTGCCCTTAGTCGGCTCGTCAAGAAGAAGTATATCCGGCTGCTCCGCCAGCAGCTTTGCCAGGGCGAGCTTCTGCCGCTCTCCCCCGGAAAGGTCAAGCGGATCCCTCCCGGAAAGCCCCGTAAGCCCGAACCGCTCCAGCTGCTCCGCCGGAGCCTCCTCGCAGGCAGCGTCCATCGTGAACAGCATACAGGGGTTTTGCGGAAGATACGCCATATTTACGCCGCGCCGCAGCTTTATTCTGCCCCCGGTGGGCTTTATCATTCCGTATATTGCTTTCAGCAGGGTGGATTTTCCGCTGCCGTTTCCGCCAATGACCGCGTATATTTCCCCCGGGAATATCCGCAGCGAAGTTCCCCGGAGCACATCGGGCGACGTCCTGCCCCAGCCGGCATAAAGCTCCCTTACATCGACCAGCGGCTCGGCGTTTCGGGATATCCCACGGGTTTTGTCCGCAGTCTGCCGGCGTTTTGAGAGATATTCACGGCACAGGGCGTTTTGTCTGCCCTCGCGCACCGAGACCGGGGAGCAGCCCTTTCCCCCGGCTGCCCGGAATACACGCTGCGCCGCGGTAAGGGCTGCCGCCATAGGGTGCCCCTCCGGGAGCGCTGCTGCAAGCTCAGACGGGGGGACATCAGCGGAGATCTCTCCGTTGTCCAGCATTATTACACGGTCGCACACCGGAATAAGCTCCTCAAGGCGGTGCTCTGCGGCAATTACGGTCACGCCGAGATCGCGGTTCAGCCTTCTCACTGCGTCCACGAAATTCTGCGCCGCCACCGGGTCAAGCTGGGAGGAAGGCTCGTCCAGCAGCAGCAGTTCCGGGTGGAGCACCGCCGCAGAAGCCAGGCACAGCAGCTGCTTCTGACCGCCGGAAAGGGAAGCGGTGTCACGCTCGAACAGCTCCTCCAGCCCGAAATAGCACGCCATCTCACCCACGCGGCGGCGTATCTCGCCCCGGGGCATTCCCACGCTTTCGCAGGAAAACGCCAGCTCATGCCACACCTTGTCCGTGACGGTCTGCGCCTCGGGATCCTGCATAACAAAGCCCACAGCCGCAGCCGTTTTTTCGTCCGGCTTGTCTGTGATCTCACTGCCGGAGAGCAGCACCTTTCCGGAAAGCTCCCCTCTGGGCTGAAGTCCCGGCTTCATCATGCGCAGCAGCGTGCTTTTTCCGCAGCCGGAAAGTCCGCACACCACCACGAATTCCCCCGGTCTCACCGCAAGGCTGATATCTCGCAGCGCAGTATTCCCCCCGGGATAGCTGAAGCTGAGATGTGATATTTCTATCTGGTAATTGTTTTCGTTCATATCCACCATTCCGGGGTGATATCCCCAAGCGTTGTCACCCTGCCGGAGCTGTAGTCCAGCATTATCTCGATATCTCTGTAATTATCCGGCATAAGCTGCACCATAAGCTCCCGGCAGGCTCCGCAGGGTGCGCCGGTTTTTCCGTCGGGCATGATAGCGAGCACCCGTTTTATCGTCTGTTCGCCGCTTGTTATCATGTTGAATATCGCGTTCCTCTCGGCGCAGATGCCGAGGGTGGAACAGGTGTCGATACACACCCCGGTATATATCCTCCCGGACGAGGAAAGCACCGCCGCGGCAACTCCCCCGGCTTCCACATATCCGGATATTTTTCTGTCGTTCTGAACCGCCGCCGCAGCCCTGTAAAGCTCCTCCCAGGTGCTGTCCGCAAGGCTTTCCCGGTTGTGCTCCGCCCATTCCGCCGCCGTCATCGAGTAATAGCACGCGTCGCATATTCCCTGATTGTTCCTGTCGGACTGCCGCAGAGTGCCCTCGTACTTCATGCCGCACTTTCTCATTACTGCGCCGGAGTTCGGGTTATTCACATCGTGCCGGGACTGCACGCAGTTCACCCCGACCTCCTCAAAAAGATACCGCATGACCCCTGCCAGAGCCTCGGAGGTTATCCCCTGCCGCCACCACTTCCTGCCGATACAGTAGCCTATGTGTGCAAGTCCGATATCCTCCGCGATGTCGTTCACCACTCCGATACTGCCGACTATCTCCCCGGAATTGTCAAGCACTATCGCCCACTGAAAAAAACCTCCGTTGGGGTATGAACCGCACCAGCCGCCGATTATCCCCTCGGTTTCAGCGATATCCCGGTGGGTCTGCCAGGTGAGGTACTTTGTGACCTCCGGGTCGGAAGCCCAGTTTCGGAACACCGCCGGGGCGTCCTCCGGGGTAAATCTCCGCAGCGTCAGCCGGGGAGTGTTGATCGTTTTCGTTCCGGATAAATTCATGGCTTATCCTCCTTTGTGTATTTACGAAGCCTGAGCATATCAGCGGCGACTACCGCCGAGGGCGCAAGGCAGAACCACCCGAAAACGCAGTACATAACAACATCGGCGAAGTGCGTTCTTATCCCGGAAAGAGCCGGGTAAAACCAGAATCCCCCTGCGCCGCACATCATCAGCGCGATACAGCCCGCTGACAGCGCCAGGACCATGGCGAGCGCAGCGGCATGTCCCCTGGTGAAGCGATACAATGAAAAGCTGGTGCGCCGGGCGGTGCCGTAACCCCGGGCGCGCATTGAAACAGCGGAATCCATTGCCTGCTCCGCAGAATAACCCACGGAAGCCGAAAATGCCCTGAGATATCCCCTCACAGTAGTGCAGCGGCTTACTGCGAAATACTCCCTCGTGCGGCGAATGAACATCGGTATAAACCTTATCGCGCAGGAAAGCACCAGCCCTGCAGCCGGGAGCACTCTCCCGAACAGCCAGATATATTTGTCGCTGGTGACGTACCTCACTGCGTTATTACCCCACATGCAGACCGCCGCCAGCATTATCCCGGTGAATAAGCCGTAAACCAGAGCCTCCAGCGTGAAAGCCAGATCCCCGACAAAGAACAGAGCGGTCGCCCCGTTATGCACGAACAGGAAGTTCACAAGTGCAGCCGCGGCGGCTATCGCAGCAGTCCACCATGCTCCGCGAAGCCTCCCGGAAAGCGCCGCCAGCAGCACAGCTCCCGAAAGGGACTCCAGCACCAGCACGGGGCCTTCGGAAAGCGCGGTCATTCCCAGCACCGCCAGCAGGTAGGCAAAGCACACTGCCGGGTGCATTCTCTCAAGCTTTCTCAAATTATCCCCTCGCCGTAAAGCCAGTCAATAAGCCCCTCGCAGCCCTCCGAAATATCCCGGTATGTGGTCTCGAACTCCCCGGTGTACCAGGGGTCGGCGATATTTCCGGGGCGGTGGGTGAAATCCAGCAGCAGGCGGAGCTTCCCGGCGTATTTCTCCCCGGCGATACGGGTCATGTTTCGGATATTTGCGCCGTCCATGCCGATGAGCAGGTCGTATTCCCCGGCGTCCGCTCGGGTCATCTGGCGCGCTCTTTTCGCAGAGAAATCTATCCCGAGCCTGCGCAGCACCGCCGCAGTTCCATAATGGACGGGATTTCCGATCTCCTCGGTGGAAGTCGCCGCCGACGCCGCAAAAACGCCGGTTATCCCACGCTTTTTCAGCATGTCCGCAAAAACGAACTCCGCCATAGGCGACCGGCAGATGTTGCCGTGGCAGACGAAAAGTATTCTGTACATTGGTGTTGTTCCTTTCAGAGGGCTTTTTTTGATCACCATGATCTATTATATCACAGTTCCCCTGTTTTGCATAGTACCTGTTTTTCTCTTTGCAAAAACACGCAAAAAAATTGAGAGACAGACTTCGTATCTCTGAAAGCCTGTCTCTCATGAGTGATATTTTCACGCCTGTCCCCCGGCATAAGCGGGGAATCACGCCAAAGGGTCATTTATGCATGACATTCGCGATAAGGCACATGATCCCGCACACCACGATAACAACGCCCGAGGTACCGTGACCGAGCATTGCGAAATTGTACATGTTTGACACAAAATCCCCTGCTTTTTCCTTGCGCTTCATCTCAACTATACCAAGTACGAACGCGCCGATCAGCAGCAGCGAGCATACCACGCCCAGGATAATGTCGTGCGTCACATAATGGAACATCGTTGCAACAACGCCAAGTCCTGCTAAAACAAGTGAACCCATTCCCATGATGAAATACCTCCATGATCAAGATGTGCCCTGACTTTCGTTCGGGTGATTTGATTATACACCTTTATTCCACATATGTCAAGCAATTATGACAAACAATGCCACAAAAGTATTTGTGCAAATCAACAAAAGTTTCCCACAAAAACGCATGACTGTTCCGGTGAAAAATATCTTCCGTGAAAAGCACCGGGCGCACATCTCTGCACGCCCGTTATTCCATAAAAATGCCCGAATTAAGTCATACCGTATTTATCGGTCTGCCCTCCCGGAATGCTTTCAGATTTGCCGCAACTATCGCCGCTCTTTTTACCATGGCTTCGTTTGTCAGGAACCCGACATGCGGTGTAAGTACGCAGTTCTTCGCAGTGGTCAGCGGATAGTCCGACGGCAGCGGCGGCTCCATATCGAAAACGTCGATGCCTGCACCGGCGATACTGCCGCTGTTCAGCGCTTCTGCCAGCGCGTTGTTGTCCACCACGGGACCGCGCGCCGTATTGATAAGTATCGCGCTGCGCTTCATCATCGCTATTCTTTCCCTGCTGACAAGGCCGGCGGTCTCGCTGTTTGACGGGACATGGACTGATATGATATCGCAGCTGCTCATCAGCTCGTCCAGTCCGATGAACGTTACCCCCGGGATATCCTTTTTCGTCCGGCTGTAGGCGTACACCCCGCACCCGAACGCGCCTGCGATAGCTGCTGTTCTTGCGCCGATCGCTCCGGCTCCTATAACGCCGAACTTTTTACCCTCAAGCTCTGTGCCGCATAATCCGGCGCTTGTTTTGCCGTTTCTTGCGGCGTTGTCACACAGCATGATCTTCCTGTAAACCGCGCCGATAAGCCCGAACACAAGCTCAGATACGGCTGCCGTGGAATACCCGGCGCAGTTTGAGACCACGATACCTTTCTCGCGGCAATACTCCATATCCACATGGTCGTAACCCGTGAACGCTACGCAGATGTATTTCAGCAGCGGACACTGCTCCATTACTTCCCGTGTAAATCTGATATTGGTGAGCACCACCGCGTCTGCGTCCCTGCATCTCTCGATAAGAGCGGCGGTATCTGTGCGGCGATCCTGCCAGAACACCAGCTCACTATCTCCTACAGTGATATAATCCCCTTAGAGTAGACACTCGAAAAAACAAAAATTCGAGACTACACTAAGGGGGTTATTTAATGTCAAGAAAAAGTCGTAAGCTCAAGAAATATTCAGCAGAATTAAAGCTGAAAGCAGTACAGGAATAT
>JALEOL010000064.1 GCA_022766785.1 Oscillospiraceae bacterium | reverse complement strand
GGACTATGCTCCTAAGTTCTTCGGCTGCGACGGTATGGACGGTATCCTTGATATCGAGAACTTCGACGTATCCCTGGCTGAGGGTCTTATGCTGCTGACTCCGTTCGCTGCTGACGCTACAGACGACGCAACTGTTAAGTTCGTAAAGGCTTACACCGAGAAGTACGGCGATACACCTATCCAGTTCGCTGCTGACGCTTATGACGCTATGTACATCATCAAGGCTGCTGCTGAGAAGGCAAACATCACTGCTGATATGTCCGTAAGCGATATGTGCGACGCACTCAAGACCGCTATGACAGAGATCACAGTTGACGGTCTGACCGGCGCTGGCATTACCTGGTCTGCTGACGGCGAGCCTTCTAAGGAGCCTAAGGCTGTAAAGGTAGTAGTTACCGAGACCACTGACGACGCAGGCAACACTGTAAAGACAGGTTCCTACGCTGCAATGTAATATTTCGTCCTGAACGAAAACCCACCAACCGAACTATACCGCCGACAGGGGAATTCTCTGCCGGCGGTAAAGTGGTTGATAAAGGCGGAAGCTCAGGATATGGCTTTATATACGGATAGCGCAGCTTGCACCGAGCTGCCGGTGATCAACCGACAGAGATGAAGGCTGATCAGTGGCAATTCGGGTGTGCGAAGGAACCACATAACTGAAAAGGGGAGGAACATTATGACCTTTTTGACCCATTTGTTCAACGGCTTGACCCAGGGCAGTATTTATGCGATAATCGCGTTGGGCTACACCATGGTATACGGCATTGCGAAAATGCTGAACTTCGCACACGGCGACATAATCATGGTCGGCTCTTATATCATATACACCTGCATGGTAAGCCTTAATATCCCGTCTGTTTTCTCGATACTTATTGCAATGGCGTTCTGCACAGTGCTGGGTATCGTTACCGAGAAGGTCGCTTACCGTCCCCTGAGAGGCGCTTCTTCATCGCTGGCGGTGCTTATCACGGCGATAGGCGTCAGCTACCTGCTGCAAAACCTGGCGCTGCTTATCTTCAAGGCGGATCCCAAGCAGTTCAGCAGCGTTGTATCTCTGGGCAACATCTCACTGTTCGACGGTCAGCTGATCATTTACGGATACATGCTGGTCACCATTATCGTGTGCGTTGTCGTTATGGTGGGACTTACCCTTTTCGTAAAGAAGACCAAGGCAGGACAGGCAATGCAGGCTGTTTCTGAGGATCGCGGCGCGGCTCAGCTCATGGGCATAAACGTGAATGCCACGATCGCGCTCACATTCGCGATAGGCTCTGCGCTTGCCGCCGTTGCCGGAGCGCTGATGTGCTCCGCTTCGCCCACTCTGACCCCGTACATAGGCACGATGCCGGGTATCAAGGCGTTCGTTGCGGCGGTATTCGGCGGTATCGGCTCTATCCCCGGCGCTATGCTGGGCGGTATCCTCATCGGCATTATTGAGAAGATAAGCGAGGCTTATATCTCCTCCCAGATGGCGGACGCGATAGTGTTCGCGGTGCTTATCGTAGTTCTGCTGGTAAAGCCTGCCGGACTCCTGGGCAAGAACGTCCAGGAAAAGGTTTAAGGAGGTGTGCCGCATGAATAAGCCAAACATTACAAAGACCACAAAAAACAATCTGTTCACCTGCGGAGGGTTCATCGTTCTGGTAGTGCTGATGAGCATTCTCCGGGGTGCGGGCGCGCTTTCCAACTCCGTACAGGGATATCTGGTGCCGCTTTGCATTTACATCATCATGGCGATCTCGCTCAATCTCGTTGTAGGTATCCTGGGTGAGCTGAGTCTGGGTCATGCCGGATTTATGTGCGTAGGCGCCTATACCAGCGCGATCTTCTCCAAGTGCACCGAGGCGACTATCACCAGCGTTCCGGTGAGATTTACCCTTGCGATACTTGTCGGCGCTTTCTGCGCGGCGGTGTTCGGGATCCTTATCGGTATCCCGGTGCTAAGACTTAAGGGAGACTACCTCGCGATCGTCACCCTGGCGTTCGGCGAGATCATCAAGAATATCTGCAATTCGATCTATCTCGGATTTGACTCTAACGGATTTCACGTTTCCTTTAAGGACACCGTTTCTCTCGGTCTGGAGGAAGACGGTCAGGTCATTATCAAGGGCGCCCAGGGAATTTCCGGCACGCCGAAGGACAGTAACTTCATCGTCGGCGCTGTGCTGGTGCTGGTAATTCTCGTAATTATCCTCAACCTCGTGAACTCGCGCCCCGGACGTGCGATAATGTCTATCCGTGATAACCGCATAGCGGCGCAGTCCGTTGGTATCGACGTCACGAAGTACAAGCTCATGGTGTTCACTATCTCCGCGGCGTTTGCAGGAGTTGCCGGCGCTCTCTATGCGCACAACTATGCAACGCTGACCGCCACCGGCGATAAATTCAACTATAACGCGTCGATCATGATACTCGTTTATGTTGTGCTGGGCGGTATCGGCAATATAAGAGGTTCTATCATTGCAACGATAATCCTCTATGTCCTCCCCGAGCAGCTCAGATTTATGAGAGATTACCGAATGCTTGTATACGCGATCGTGCTTATCCTGGTAATGCTCTACAACTGGAGCCCCAAAATGAAGGAGATCCGTGAAGTCCTCCGCATTAAGATCAGGAACAAATTCGCAAGGAAACGCGTCAAGGAGGATATTCAGATATGAGCAACATGCTTGAAGTAAAGAACCTCTCTATACAGTTCGGCGGACTCCGTGCGGTGGACGGACTGAACATGACCATAAAAGAGGGTCAGCTGTACGGGCTTATCGGGCCGAACGGCGCAGGAAAGACCACGGTGTTCAACATGCTCACCGGCGTTTACAAGCCCACGACCGGCACGATACTGCTGGACGGGCAGAATATCACCGGAAAGCCGGCGATATATATCAACCGTGCCGGTATCGCGAGAACGTTCCAGAACATACGTCTGTTCAAGCAGATGAGCGTGCTGGATAACGTAAAGGTGGGACTTCACAACCACATGCATTACACCGCCATAGAGGGCGTACTGAGGCTCCCGAGGTATTTCAGGGAGGAAAAGCGCGCCAACGAGAAGGCAATGGAGCTGCTGAAGGTGTTCGGACTTGACGGGGAAGCGTCGCAGCTTGCCGCAAATCTTCCCTACGGAAAGCAGAGGAAGCTGGAGATAGCCAGAGCGCTCGCCACCGACCCGAAGCTGCTGCTCCTGGACGAGCCGGCGGCAGGAATGAACCCGAACGAAACGGAAGAGCTGATGAAAACGATACATTTCGTGCGCGACGAGTTCAGGATGACGATACTGCTGATAGAGCACGATATGAAGCTGGTCTCCGGTATCTGCGAGGAGCTGACCGTGCTGAACTTCGGTCAGGAGCTGGCGCAGGGCGAGACCTCGGCGGTGCTCAACGACCCGAAGGTCATCACCGCATATCTCGGCGAGTAAGGAGGAACGCTCATGTCAATGCTGTCTATCAAGGACTTACAGGTATATTACGGCGCGATAAACGCTATCAAGGGCATTTCCTTCGACGTGGAGCAGGGGGAGATAATCGCCCTTATCGGTGCGAACGGCGCAGGCAAGACCACGATACTTCACACTATCACCGGGCTTGTCCAGGCAAAGCATGGCTCAATCATGTTCGGCGGTAAGGATCTCACCAGGACGCCGGCGCACAAGATAGTCTCCATGGGAATGGCGCATGTACCCGAGGGGCGGCGTGTGTTCGCGCAGCTCACCGTTTTTGAGAACCTCATGCTCGGCGCGTACACCAGAAAGGACAAGGCGGAGATCAGCAGCTCTCTGGAGCGTGTGTTCAAGCGCTTCCCGAGACTTGAAGAGCGCCGCACCCAGCCTGCCGGCACTCTTTCCGGCGGTGAGCAGCAGATGCTCGCCATGGGCAGGGCGCTTATGTCCAACCCCTCGATAATCCTCATGGACGAGCCGTCTATGGGACTTTCGCCGCTGTATGTAAGCGAGATATTCGACATAATCCAGGAGATAAACAAGAGCGGTACCACCGTGCTGCTGGTTGAGCAGAATGCGAAGAAAGCGCTTTCCATTGCGAACCGCGCCTATGTTCTGGAGACCGGAAAGATAGTCCTCTCCGGCGACGCGAAGGAGCTTATGAACAACGATCAGGTAAAGAAAGCGTACCTGGGCGAATAACGGTATAATACTAATAACCATTTAAACTCAGGAAATCTTTGCAGAAATCCGGCACCGCTATCGTCGTCAAAGAAACTTGAGCGTTTTCCGCGCAGCGGATAATGCGTACATACAGTACGCCTGCGTTTCTTTTCCAAGGGATACGCTGATTAAAGCGTAGCGTATCAAAATCAGCCCCGTGAGTTAGCCCGTTTGAGCGGGGCGATTTTGATTTAATCAGCGTATCTCTGGGTATCGGCACTGTCTGTCTGCAAATCTTTTCCTTCGTTCAAACGGTTATTAGTATCCGTTTTGTGGGAGGGACTATGGATAAGTTTATTGTGACTATCGCCAGGGGTTTTGGCAGCGGCGGAAGAACTATCGGCAAGATGCTGTCTGAAAAGCTGAACGTGAAGTTCTATGACAAGGATCTTATCCGAATTGCTTCTGATGTCAGCGGTATAAACGAGGCGCTGTTCGGGCAGTCCGATGAAAAAACGAAGCCCGGTGTGTTCAACAAGCCCGGCGTTTACAAGGGCGAAGTGATCGCTCCCGGGAAGTCCGGCTATATC
>JALEOL010000041.1 GCA_022766785.1 Oscillospiraceae bacterium | reverse complement strand
AAATTAACGCAATCTGTGTTTATCCAGAATTTTCTTGTTTCTCAACTTCGCATTTCTGCAAAGAATCGACAAGGTAATGTTAATTCGTTCTGTATTGTTCAATTTTCAAGGAGCTTTTAACTCGCCGCTCTCAGGCGACTTTGTTATTATATCACATCTTTTTGAGTTTGTCAAGAGGTTTTTCAAACTTTTTTCAAAGTTTTTTAAACATTCTTTTTCAAACTTCATCAAGAAGCGACTTTCTTTCCGAAAGCTCATTTATTATATCACATCTTCCCAAGCTTGTCAAGGGGTTTTTCAAATTTTTTTCAAGGTTTTTCAAACTTTTCTGTGATTTTCTGAACTTCCGCGCCTCATTTCTGACGGCTTATATATTATAGCACTTTGTTATTCGTTTGTCAACCCCTTTTTCAAAAAAACTGACAGACACAAGTGGATTTATGCCTGTCAGTATATGCCTTATATTTTATCGGTACTTGTCACACTTATTATAAATGCCTCGGCGATCATTTTATCCGCCGGTTCGTCCGGGTTGCTTGAAAACGACTTCACGCTCACATTCTCCACCCGGACTACGCCGCGGTAACTCTCGTTCGGGTCAAGCCCTGACAGGACATCTTCCGCACCCTGGTACGCGCGCAGATATATCGGGAACGGCTGGACGCTCAGTTCCTCGCCGCCTGCCTCCAGCGTATTCCTGCCGAATTCTCCGCTGTTGTCCGCAGTCAGCGCCGGAAGCTGCTCATCGCCGTCATTCCGCCCCATATACATCAGCCATACGCCGTCCTCGCAGCTCATTATCCCCTCGATCTCTGTTCCGCCGAAAGGGTCGTCCGGGTCGTACAAGGTATAACCGCTGCCGCTGCACACATATCTGTAGGATCTCCCCGACGGCTCCGCTAACAGCCCGTATTCCGAATACGCCTCCCCGACATGCAGACCGCATATACTGTCGTTTGTCTTTATTTTCCTGTATTCCCCGGGGGCGTCGTTCGTCCAGCCCAGGGCATACTCCACCCTGTAACTGCACACCTCCGCCGGGTCGATCTCCGCGCCGGTCAGGTCATAAAACTTAAAGCCTTCCCCACCGTCGGCTGCGCTCACCGGGGTCTCCGGTTCTGTCTCGCTCTCGGCGGAAGTAGCGGCGGCACTTTCATGCGTCGCTGCGGTGCTATTTTCGGTCTGTTCCTCTGGGGAGGTTTCAGGTGGATCTGCCGCATTCTGGCAGCCGGTCAGCGCCAGTGCAAGGAGCGCTGCGGTGATTAACCTTATTTTTTTCTTCATGGGTAAACTCCTTTCGTTCTGCGCTGCGTTCGGCTTTGGTACTCCCGGCAGCGCCTGTTATTTCCGGTGTTCGGGAAAAAACTCTATGAACATCCCCCCTTTTATCGGTAAAATAGTACAAAAAATCCGCCTTATTTTATATATAGTGACGTTTTTACAAAATTAAACTGGCGCAATTCCGCGATATGTGCTACAATATTATTGTATGCATATACGAACCCTGTTTAAATGAGGTACCACAATGAAAATGAAGATCCTGAAATCCGTTTCTGCCGCGTCGGTATCCCTGCTGATGTCCGGCTGTTTCTTCTTCCCGGCGGAGGAAGAGCTGCTGGAGCCGCCCACAGTGGCAGTTGAGGATATAGCCTACTCCACCTACACCGCCAAGCAGAAAACCATAGAGGACAAGGTGATAGCCACCGGCTACG
This sequence comes from Oscillospiraceae bacterium, assembly GCA_022766785.1. Lineage (GTDB taxonomy): Bacteria > Bacillota > Clostridia > Oscillospirales > Ruminococcaceae > CAG-115. The sequence continues at coordinate 1,804 of JALEOL010000041.1, read as the reverse complement.
TTGTCTGCAAGACCCAGTACAACGCCGGTTTCCCGGAAAGCGGCGGCACCATAAAGACTATCTACGTCACCGCCGGGCAGTTCGTGGAAAAAGGCGACCTGCTCGCGGAGCTTGACACCGGGGAGCTTCCTTATTTATATGAGCAGCAGCAGCTCATAGTTGAAAAGGCGCAGCTTGCCTATAACCGCACCGGCTCCGCCGACGACCGCCTGACGCTGGAAATGGAACAGAACACCCTGGACGAGTACCAGCGCCGCCTTAACCAGTCGCGCATTTACGCCGGAATGTCCGGGCAGGTGTGCTATATCCAGAGCCTGAACCCCGGCGACACCGTCACCGCCTACAAGACTATTGTGAAGATAATAGACCCCACGCAGCTTTCCATACAGTACACCTCCTCCCAGCTCAAGAGCTTCCCTCTCGGGCAGGAAGTCACCCTCACCGTTGACGGGGAGGACTTCCCCGGTTATGTCGCAAAGACCCCGACCAATACCACCGAGGGCGTTTACGACGACTTTCCGGATATCCTGGGGGATACGACCTCTATCTGGTGCGAATTCACCGGGGAGCAGCCCAGCTTCCTCACAGTGGGAATGACAGCGGACATCACCGCGGTATTTGCACGGCACGAAAACGCCGTTGTCATCTCAAAAACCCTGGTCAAGACCGACGGCGACCGCTCCTATGTTTCCATTCTCGACGAAAACGACAACAAGGTTGAGGTAGACGTCACCGTGGGTATAACCAACGCCACCGAAGCCGAGATCCTCACCGGTCTGAAAGCCGGCGACCGCGTTGTAGTGCGCTGATGGGGGTATAGACTGTGCTAACGTTACTATTCAGAAAAATGCGCAGCACCCGATGGATGGTGCTGTGCCTGTTCATCGGATTTCTGCTTGCGGCAGGAATGATGAGCACCGTTCCGATATACATGAACTCCTCGCTCCAGCGCATTCTGATAAAGGACATGCAGGCGTACCAGACCGAGACCGGGCTTTACCCGGGGGAATATGTGGTGACAAGCTCCATTTCCGTCAAGGACAGCAACGAGCAGCGCCGCGCCGCCGTCAAGACCATGACCGGGCTTGTGGACTCGCGCACCGCAAGGATAAATATCCCCCAGGCGAACAGCAAGACTATCCTCACGGACGGCTTCATGTACCTCATCACCGGAAAGACCGCCCGGGTAAAAGTCACCGGCATGACCGGTCTTGCCGACCACGTCGAGTTCACCCAGGGCAGAATGTACCAGCCCGGACAACTCCCGGACGGCTCCTTTGAGATAATCTGCAACGAGGTCTGCCTAAAAACCCTGGGAATGTCCTTCGGCGGTACATATCAGCTCCAGAACAGCTTTTTCAACGCCGCCGAGCCGCTCAGTGTCACTGTCGTGGGCGTATTCCGGCAGTCCGGCGAGAACGACAGCTACTGGTCGGAGACCATGGAGGGCTATCTCAACGCCCTGTTCATGGACTATGACACCATGCTGGGGGATTACCTCAGCACCGGGCTTACCACCCTCAGCGGTGCGGAGTGCCGCTATTCCTTCGACTATCAGAAAATGGATCTCAACGACCTCGGCTCCGTCACAAAGGCTGTGGAGGATGATCGCACAGTATATTCCGACGCCGGAATGAGCTTTTCCATGGGTATCAGCGATATCCTGTCGGAATACGCCGTTCGCGCCGCAAACCTCAAATCCCTGCTCTGGATACTCCAGATACCCACTATCGTAATGCTGGCGTTCTATCTTTTCATGGTGTCCCAGCTGAATGTCGAGCAGGAAAAGAACGAGATAGCCGTG
>JALEOL010000001.1 GCA_022766785.1 Oscillospiraceae bacterium | reverse complement strand
CCTTAATTACTCCTTAATATCTTTTGCGGTAAAATATAAACAATCCGGAATGAAAGGGTAGGTACTATGAAAAACACTATTTTATCAGCAAAAGGTCTTTCCAAGAGCTTCGCGCACAACGGCGTACAAAATCACATCCTGTGCGGACTTGACATTGATATCTACGAGGGAGATCTTACCGTTGTAATGGGCGCATCCGGCTCGGGGAAATCCACGCTCCTGTACGCCCTGAGCGGAATGGACAGGGCAACTGCCGGGCAGGTGATCTATGACGGAAAAGATCTCGTGAAAATGTCCGAGAACGATCTCGCAAAGCTGCGCCACGGGGATTTCGGGTTTATATTCCAGCAGATGCACCTGGTGAGCAATCTTTCACTTTTCGAGAACGTCGCCGTGCCGGGTTATCTGAACAGAACTGTGCCTGCCGCGGAGGTCAGCAGCCGTGCGGAAATGCTGCTCGAAAAAATGGGGATCTCCGGCATAAAGACCCAGCTGCCGTCCCAGTGCTCAGGCGGCGAACAGCAGCGCTGCGCCATTGCCAGGGCAGTCATCAACTCGCCGAAGCTGCTTTTCGCAGACGAGCCGACAGGTGCGCTCAACCGCAGGAACACCACTGATGTCCTTGATCTTCTGACCGACCTCAACAACAACGGGCAGAGCATTCTTATGGTGACTCACGACAGCCGCGCGGCGCTTCGCGCGACAAGGATAATCTACATCGCAGACGGCGCTGTTATCGGAGATCTGGAGCTTCCGCCCTACACCCCCGAAACCGAAAAAAGCCGTGAGACCCAGGTCAATTCCTGGCTTGCTTCAATGGAATGGTGAGGTGCGGCATGGTGATCTTTAAGCTGATAAAAGCCAACATAAAGCACAAAAAGGGCGCGTTCAAGAGCATAGCCGCTCTTATGGCGATAATCACGCTGTCCTTTACCGTTACAGTGAGCAACAACGACAATATCGACAGGGCGCTCACCCAGGCGTACACCCAGACGGAGACCCCGGATATGACCGCGTTCGTGACAGCCGCGCTTACCGACCGCGAGATCGCCGGCGAAATAAAGGAAAACCCCGACGTTGTTGACGTCAGCGTGACCGATTGTATCCAGAGCACCGGCACTATGCTGAACGACCAGGAGCTGTATCAGGTATGCTATATCTACCCCGGCTCTCACGATATCTATCGGGTATTCAACGAGAATTTCACGGGCTATATCAGCGAACCTGCGCCCCTTGAAAGCGGAGAGATATACATCGCTTATTCGCTTACCGGGCTTTACTCCGATGTGAAGATCGGCTCGGAACTGATCTTCGGGAACGATGAAACCCAGTACAAGTTCAGGGTAAAGGGCTTTGTCTCCGAGCCGAATTTCGGAGCTGCGGTGATCGGCACAAAGCGTTTTTTCATTAACCCCGGCGACTTTGAGAAGATGTACGCGAACGCCGATGAACAGACGTTTCTGACCGTCTATGACATGGGGATAGACCTCCGTGACGGCGCGGACTGCATCAAGGTAAAAAAAGCCCTTGACGACTCCTGCGGCATCTCCGTAAAATCCAGCCTTATCATCTCCGCAGAAGAAACCGAGTCCTACACAAAGCTCTACTCCAAAACCGGCACCAACATTCTTATCGTATTCCTGATACTGCTTGTCACTATCGTCATAATCTCCATGTGGCACAGCATCACGACCTCTGTCGAAATGGAATATGTGAACCTCGGCATACTGAAATCCCAGGGCTTTACCTCGGGAATGATACGGCTCGTGTATATCCTACAGTACCTCGCGGCGGAGGTCATCGGCGCGGTGGTGGGTCTGGTGCTGTCGATACCGCTCACTTTCGCTTTAGGCTCGCTTTTCCAGCCTGTCACGGGGCTTCTTACAAACAACAGCGTTTCTTTCCTGAAATGCATCGCGATCGCCCTCGGGATAACAGCGCTTTGCGGCGTTTTCGTTATCCTCGCCACAAACAAGGTCGCAAAAATATCCCCCGTCCGCGCTATCTCCGGCGGAAAGGCTGAGGTGCATTTCGACAACAGACTCAATCTCCCCATAAGGTCAAAGCCGCTGTCGTTCTTTATCGGGCTTCGGCAGTTCACCTCGCGGAGCAAAAGCTACCTCGGCACCGTGTTCATCGTGGCGCTGCTGGTGTATTTTATGATGACGATCACCGTACTTTCCGGAAGGCTTTCCGGCGGAAAGATCGTGGAGGGTAATATCGATCCGCATATCTTTATGGCTATGTCTGAGGAATTTGAGATCAGCGATATAAAGAAATTCGAGACTGAAATAAAGGCGATCGACAAGGACGCAAAGGTATTTTTCGGGCAGAACGAGTACATCATGGCGGACGGGATAGAGCTATTGTGCACAGCCTGCACACCTGCCCAGCTGCTGTATAAGCCGATCGACGGAAGAATGCCGATCTACGATAACGAGGCAGCTTTAACGGAGATCGCCGCCGACGCGCTCGGAAAGAAGATCGGCGACACGATAAAAGTCGGTAGCGGAGAGAACGCCAGGGAATTCATCATCACAGGCTATCACCAGTCAGTAAGCGACCTCGGCAGAACGTTCCTGCTGACTGCCGAGGGACTTTACAGCGTGACCGGTACTTCCCCGACCTGCTGTGTGGAGCTGTCCGACGATCAGCTTGTTGACAGGGTATCCGCCGCACTGGACGAAAAGCTCGGCGGTCTCATCAAAGCAAAGACAGCCGAAAAGGAGCGAAAAGGCTCGCTTGACGGCATGATAGGCATGATAGACTCGATATGCCTGATACTTGTTATCGCGGTTTTCAGCGTGTCGATAATCTTCTCTGTGGTGGTAATAAACATGATCTGCGGAAAAGCCTTTATCAAGGAACGCACCGATATCGGCATTCTGAAAGCCGTGGGCTTCACCGCAAGGGAGCTTCACGCGCAGTTTGCTTTCAGATTTCTCATAATTTCAGCGGCAGGCGCAGTAATCGGAGGGATATGCTCGCTGTTCTTCACAAGACCGCTGCTTGAAATGCTCCTTCGAATGGTTGGGCTTACAAGGATCGAAAGCGACATCACGTTCGTTACCTTTATTATCCCTGCACTGCTGATATGTCTCTGCTTCTTCCTGTTCTCGTATATCGCCGCAGGAAAAACACGAACCGTCGAGGTCAGGGAGCTTATTTCGGAATGACCGCCGCCAGTCCCAAAGCGACGACATCACATCAGAAAAGGCACAAATGAATACTACCACCCCGGGCTGTTTTCTGTCCGGGGGTGTTTTTTGAAAGCTGCGGTTGATATCCGGACTGTACTAAACCACAAGTTGATTTTATAAACTTCAAATACGTTGAATTCAACCTGAAATTGTGTTATAATATAGAAAAAATCAAGGGAGGGCGCAACAAATGGAAAACTCATTCAACACAAATCTCCGCAGGATACGCAAGGAAAAGGGAATTACGCAGGAGCAGCTTGCCGAAGCGGTAGGAGTATCCGCGCAGGCAGTGTCAAAGTGGGAGATAAACAGCTTCCCAGACGCGGCTCTGCTGCCGGGGATCGCTGAAAAGCTGGGGGTCTCGATAGACGAGCTGTTCGGACGGAAGAACGAGAACATATCCATATACGACAGGGTGATAGAGCATATCAAAGCTACTCCCGCCGATAAGCAGTTCACTGAGGTTTTCAACATTTGCAGGGCACTTCTTATGGCAAAAGGCGGTTGTCCGAGGTATGATCCGCTGACGCCGGATATACTTGACTGCCAGTATGATATACACAGCCGTATGGATTTCTACGAGGGCTTTATGGAAGCCCGAAACAATGCGGATCTGCAATATTTTTTCCTTTTCCCCGAACCGAAGTGCGGCTACGACAAGGTACTGAAATACGATGAGCGATATGTGAAGCTGTTCAGCGTACTTGCAAAACCGAATGCGCTGAAAGCGCTGTATTTTCTTGCAGGAAGGGACGGCACCATGTTCTTCAAAAGGGACACCCTTGTACACGAACTGGGTATCTCCACCGAAAACGCAAAGGAGATAATTACCGATTTCTGCGATATCAGGTTTATCTGGGAAGCCACCCTGAACAGTGGAGAAAGCAGCGAAAAGATATATCAGTTTCTTGCACGCTGCGAGCTGGTGGCATTCCTCACCGCAGCACGGTACTTCATGGTACCGCCGTCCAGTTTCAACTATAACAGCGATTGCAGGCATAAGCGCTATTTCATAAATGACACCTACAAAAAGGAGGGCGGCAATGAAAAAGCAGAAAACTAATGAGAAGAAAAATCCGCTGCACCACGAATACGGTCTGTGGAGCAATATCCGGTGGACGATCTCAGCCATGCGGCGGTACTCAAAGCGGCTCATGCTGCTTATCCCGATAAGCGTTATCTGCGCGCCGATAATGAATTATCTGTGGACTTTCATCTCAAAGTTCGTTATCGACATGATAACCGGCGAAGCAGGCTGGGAAGCGCTTTTGTGGCTGATGGGAATATTCACGGTCATTCAGCTCACCTCGACAATGCTGAATACATATTACAACGGAGAGGTGTGGTGGCGGTTCATTCAAACGCGTTTCGGACTGATGGGCGAAAAGAACGCAAAGGTCATGAGCATAGATTTCCAGCACCTCGAAAACTCAGACGTCATGGACTGCTATCAGAAAGCAAACAACGCCTGCAACAGCAACGACGCCGGCGTTGAGGGACTGATGCGTTCTCTGGTCAGTTTTGCCCAGACTCTGGCGGTCACTGTGGTGGGACTTCTCATTCTCGGTACTCTGAATGTCTGGATAGTGCTGATCATGCTGGCGCTTGGCGTGGTGAATTTCATCATCTCCGACAGAACGAACGCCGTCTGCAAGAAAAAGGTGTGGGATCCCCTTGCCCCCTGGTGGCGGAGGGACAACTACATGCGCCAGCAGATAACCGATTTCGCCCCGGCAAAGGATATCCGCCTTTTCGGGCTGCGTGAGTGGCTGGTCGGGAAATACCGGGAGCTTAAAAAGGAACGACTCGCCGCGCAGAAAGTGAACGCAAAAAAGTGGTTTCTGGCTTCGATAGCGTCAAGCATACTGTGGGCGGCTGCGCTGTGCGCGGTGTACGGCTGGCTTATCTGGTCGGTGGTGTATGACGGGCTTTCGATCGGTGATTTCAGCCTGTATCTTGCCAGTGCCGGGACGCTGTTTCAGTACATAAACCAGCTTCTTAACGGCGTGAGCGAGCTGCTCCAGAAAAGCCGGCAGGTGGACGATTTCCGCAGCTTCCTCGACTTTGACGGCGGCGAAAAAGACAGCAGCGGTAAGCCTGTTCCCGAATCTGACAGCTACGAATTTGAGTTCAGGAACGTGTCCTTTAAGTACCCCAAAGCCGAGAATTACGCTCTGAAAAACCTCTCTCTCAAGCTGAACGCAGGCGAACGTCTTGCGGTGGTGGGGCTGAACGGCGCCGGAAAATCCACGTTCATAAAGCTGCTGCTGCGGCTGTACGAGCCGACCGAGGGCGAGATACTGCTCAACGGCGTGAATATCCGGGAATACGACAAGCGCAGCTACTACCGCGTGTTCGCGCCGGTATTCCAGGACGTGGAGCTGTTCGCATTTCCGCTTGCGGAGAACGTTTCAATGAAGTCCCCCGAATGCACCGATAAAAAACTGGCGGAGGAATGCCTTAACGCGGCAGGATTCGGGGAGAAACTGACAGAACTGCCGCGCGGCGTTGATACCGAGATACTTAAAGTTATCCATGATGACGGCGTTGACCTTTCCGGCGGCGAAAAGCAGAAGCTGGCTCTTGCCAGGGCGCTGTACAAAAACGCACCGGTGGTGGTGCTTGACGAGCCGACCGCCGCACTTGACGCTATCGCTGAGAGCAGGCTGTACAACGATTTCGATAAGCTGATAGGCGGCAGGACAGCCGTGTATATCAGCCACAGATTAAGCTCCACGCAGTTCTGCAAAAACGTTGCTATGTTCAAGGACGGCGAGATGTGCGAGTACGGAACTCACGAAAGCCTTATGGAGAGAAACGGCGCGTATGCGGAGATGTTCCGCTTGCAGGCGCAGTATTATGTTGACGGGGAGGCGGCAGCTGATGTCTGAGAATAAGAAAAAGGGCGTGACCCGGGAAACGCTGAAATTCGTTTTCAAAACCGCATGGAAAGAAAGACCGTCCGTATTTCTTGTATATCTGATCAGATTTATCGCGGAGTTTGCGGACAAAATGCAGAACGCGATAATGGCGAAGTTCATCATTGACGAATTAGTTCTGATAATAACGAGCGGCGAGATCAAACAGCACCTCACAAATGCAGCGTTCTTTGCCGGAATATATATCGGCGTTCAGCTGCTGACAAGCGTTCTCAGAAGCACGGCGGAGCAGCTTGAATCGGTACACGCCGAGTGGTTCAGCGAACATATCGATATTCAGCTTGCCGACCACACCATGAAAATGGATTACGAGCATACCGAAGACCCCGAAGCGCTGGACGCCCTGGAAAAAGCGCAGGAGGGAATGAGCTGGTACAGCGGCGGCATTGTGGGAGTTCTGGGCGCGGTGTTCTCTCTGGTGAATAATGCGGCTGCACTGCTGGGAGTTTCGGTGATCATTCTGTTCACCTGTCCCTGGCTGCTGCCGGTGCAGATTGCGGCGCTGGTCGTTATCACACTGTTCAACGCAAAAAACAACAAATTAGAGCAGGAGGGCTTTCTTCAGCTGGCGAAATCCAACCGCATTTTCGGCTATGTATTCTATCAGCTTGCGGATTTCAAGCTGGGAAAGGATATCCGGCTTTATGACAGCACAAAGATGATGTGCGATAAAGCGAAATTCTTCTCCGATGAACAGATCGGAATATGGCGCGGCACTGCGAGAAAGCAGCGCAAAAACAGCTGGGTCATGGACCTGGCGAACGCTCTGCGCGACGGGATAAGCTACTTCTATATTGGCTTCCTTGCAGTAACTAAGGCGATAACTATCGGCGATTTTTCAATGTGCGTCAGCGCCGCAGGAACGCTCTACTGGAGCCTTCACGGGATAGTCAGCGGAATTCAGAACATCACACAGAAATGTGCGTATGCTCACAGATACATAGAATTCATGCGCTTCCCTGCCGCAATGGAAAAGGGAACAAAGCAGGTAAAACCGGGAGAACACACGATAGAGTTCCGTCACGTCAGCTTCAAATACCCCCGGTCGGAGAAGCCGGTGCTGCGCGACATAAACCTTACGATAAAGTCCGGCGAGCACCTGTCGATAGTGGGGCTTAACGGCGCCGGAAAGACTACGTTCATCAAACTTCTGTGCCGGCTTTATGACGTGACCGGGGGCGAAATTCTCGTTGACGGCGTGAACATCAAGGAGTATTCAGACGAGGAGTACAGAAAGCTGTTCGCAGTGGTATTCCAGGATTTCCAGCTGTTCGCGTTCAGTCTGAGGGAGAATATCGCGTTCAGCGAAAACGCAGACGACGCGGAGCTGGAAAACGTGCTGAAACTCGCAGGGCTTTGGGAGGACGCGCAGAAGCTGCCAAAGGGGCTTGACACCATGCTCTACAAGAGCTTCGACGAGGACGGCACCGACCTGTCCGGCGGTCAGCGGCAAAAGACCGCTATCGCAAGGGCGCTGTACAGAAACGCTCCTGTGGTTATTCTGGATGAGCCGACAGCGGCGCTTGACCCGGTGGCGGAATACGAGATCTACCGGCAGTTCAACACGCTGGTGGGCGGAAAGACGGCAGTGTATATTTCACACCGGCTTTCAAGCTGCAAATTCTGCGACAGGATCGTGGTTTTTGCTGATGATACGATAAAGGAAAGCGGCACCCACGACGAGCTTGTTTCCCTGCGCGGCGGTATCTACGCAGAAATGTTCGCGGAGCAGGCGAAATACTATGTCGGGTGCAATGTGTGATACTAATAACCGTTTAAACGAGGGAAAAGATTTACAGAAAGACAGTGCCGATATCCAGAGACACGCTGATTTAAACAAAATCTCCGTGGTCATAGCGCTTATTATCAAGCTGATCATCGCTAATGTCGAAGCACCTGGAATACAGGCGGCGGCAAGGGTCATGGGCTACGAGAACCACCTGATTGACCAGTCCGGAGTACATGTAATGGACGGCTGGCACGGCTTCATCGACACGGTGGAGAACGCGGAAGACTCCGTCTGCTCTCAATGCGGAATTGCCGTCCGGACTCCTGTTCGCCGCCGGATTTCCGATTTATTCGTTCTGTGACGTTGTTTGCGCGCATCTTCAGTCAGTGCGGCGACGGGAGATCCATGTATGCCAGCGTTTCTTCAATTCCCACCCCGACCTTCTTGGCGGCTTCTTTCAGCTTCATTGCACGAAGAAGCTCCACAACGTCCTTTGTCCGGTGGAAGCGTGTCCGAAAATATCTCCCAGTAAAACCTGCGTGCCGATTCCGGGAAATCATCAAGGACGCCATGTTCCGGGTCGTAGAATACTCCGTCCGCATACAGTGACCAATGCCAGCAGCGGGGAGTTTCAAGGCTGAGAAGAGCGCATTGGGGAAGGTCTTTTTTTGACTGTGCCTGTTTGCGCTGCGGAGAGAATGAAACAGCGTGTTCAGCCAGTACCAGCTTCATTTCCCTAAGGTCTGTTTCACGGTCGTTACCCAGATAACCGCAGATATATTCCGGAGTTTTTCCCAGCAGCATTGCAAGCACTGCCTGACCGCATTGCAGGTCGGTGGGTTCGTGAATGTATTCAATGTTCATCTGATTATTAACTCCTGTTATAATTTGAATTTGCGTTCATTTTCCCACAGAAACACGGGACTTGTCAAGACATACGAGGGCTTAGCCAGAGATCAGTCCCCTCTGCCAAATGGTCAAACGACAGCTTTGATCGGTTCCGACTCATGCTTTGACATTGGTATAATAAAACACCGCCAGCTGAGTCCTGTCGCGCAGGCTCAGTTTTTCCAGAATACCGCTGAGGTAATTTCTCACTGTTCCCTCGCTTAAATACAGCTTTGCAGCTATCTCCTTGTTGCTCATACCCTCGGAAACAAGCTCGATAATTTCCTGCTCTTTCGAACTGATATCATATCTGGAGTAATCGAAATCTGTCTTTGTTTTCATCATCACGGGCAGCTTTGTTACGACCTGTTCGCCAAATACGCTCTGACCGCCCACGACCGCCTCCAGCGCAGAAGCGATACTCTCAAAATCCTGTTTCAGAATATAGCCCTTGGCGCCTATGCTGAGGGCTTTTACTATGTATTCATCATCGGAAAAAGTCGTCAGATATAAAATTTTTGCACCGCCGTGCTTTTTCAGTATCTGCTCGCCGGCTTCAAGTCCTGTCATTCCCTCCATGCGTATGTCCATAAGCATAACATCGGGGATATGCTCGTCATAAAGTCTTATGGCGTCCTCACCGCAGTTTCCCATTGCACAAACTGTTATCCTGCCCGTGCTTTCAAGAATGGTTTTCAAAGACAGCGCAACGAGCCTGTCATCATCGATTATCACAATATTCATCTCAAAAATCTCCGTTATTCTTTATCTGTTTTGGGTACGGAAACAACCACACAAAATCCCTTTTCCGTTGCAGAAATGTTGATTATTCCACCCATGTCCTCTGCCCTTTCGCGCATGGTCGATAGACCTATACCGCTGTCTGTGATCATTCCGCATTTTCCGTTGTCGCTCACCTCCAGCTTATAGAAACCCGGGTGCTCTATCACGGATATTTTTACGCTGTCGCCGCCGCTGTGCTTAACGGTATTTGAAAGGCACTCCCTTAGTATTCCCACAAAACCGAGCTTCACTTTTTTGGGCATACTTTCGGAAAAATCATATTCACACGCGACTTTAAAACGGCTTTGTATCGGCTTCACCGCGTCGTTGACTGCGACCCTTAAATCAATGGAATCATCATGCAGCTTATGGACGCTGTTTCGTATGCTGGTCATTGCATTGTCAAGGGTGTCCTTTAAACTTAACAGGCTTTCTCGCTGAGCGTCGTCCTTGTTTACAATGATCAGCGCCCCGACCTGAAGTATCGAGCGCGTTAGCATATGCCCTACATTGTCGTGGATCTCCCTCGCGATCCGGTTACGCTCTTTCATGGTAGCAAGCTTTATCTCGTTATCCTGATTTTCGCAGAGCTGCTTGTTTTTCTGCTGGAGCAGCAGGTTCATTTCCTCAGAATCATCTCTTGTCATAATCAGTTCCTTTTCCGCCTCTTCAAGCCGCGCAGTTTTGTACCAAAGAATGAACGAAATCACTGCGCCGCAAAGCAAAAGCGCAAGCTGAAAGACGCTGAAGCAGTGGGCATATATGATAATAGGAAACGCCGAACAAGCCGAAAGCCACTGTCGTTTGTCACGGAAAAAATCGTAGATCATCAGCGGTATCATACAACAGAACACCGGCTCTGTAAAGCAGCTCACTGCCATTAATATTTCCGAAACGAGAGATACCTTTGACGAAAAGCTCTGGCTTACCGCCGAAAGAAACACTGTAATAAGCAGCGCAATTACCGGAACACTGAAATCTGCATACCCAACAAGTACAACAATGCAAAGGAGCAGCACCACCGCTTTATCTGCAAGCCAGTTCAAATCCGTCCCCCCAAAAAACTTTTTTCATATTTCCATTATAACATAAAAATAAACGTATGTCTATAAAAAAATTACATTTGTCATATCATTTGTTGACGTTCGACACTTACAATCCGGTCGCAATGTGTGTATAATAAAAACATAACACAAAGGAGGTAACGTCATGGCTGAAACAATAGTAAAAATTGAAAATCTCGTAAAACGGTATAAGGATCTGATCGCCCTTGACCATCTAAATCTTGAGATAAAGCAGGGCGAGGTGTTCGGACTGTTAGGCCCGAATGGTTCGGGTAAAAGTACCACAATAAGCTGTCTGCTTTCGCTTCTTGCATTCGACAAGGGAAACATTGAGGTATTCGGCAAAAAAATGACGCCGGATAATTACGAGGCAAAACGCAACATCGGGATCATCATGCAGAATGTGGCGGTATATGACGAGCTTACGGTCATTGAAAACATCGACTATTTCTGCGGACTCTACATAAAGAACCGTGAGGAGCGCAAAAAGTGCGTTCAGGACGCAATAGCTTTCACGGAGCTTCAGGATTTCGATAAATTCTATCCTAAAAAGCTGTCCGGCGGTCTGCTCAGACGTCTGAACATTGCCTGCGGAATTGCACACAAGCCTAAGCTGATCATTCTCGATGAGCCGACCGTTGCCGTTGACCCGCAAAGCCGGAACAAGATCCTCGAGGGGATCCAGAAGCTCAACGAGGAAGGCGCAACGATCATTTACACTTCCCACTACATGGAAGAGGTCGAGCAGATATGCACACGGATCGCTATCATGGACAAGGGAAAGAAAATAGCAGAGGGCACAAAGGACGAACTGAAAAAGATGATAAAGAACACCGAAACCGTGTCGGTTGAAATTCAGTCTGTTCCCGATGACGTCCTTGAGAAGATAAGCGCACTCCCACACGTTTACAGCGCTTGCTGCACTGACGGCAGGCTTGAAGTGAAATGCTCCGGAGGAAAGCACAACCTTATCAGAATACTGAACGTTCTTCAGGAAAGCGACCTGCATTTTGGCAGAGTATTCTCCGAGCTTCCCACGCTCAACGACGTGTTCCTGGAGATCACGGGCAAGGCTCTGAGAGATTCGGACTGAGCGAAAGGAGAGAATAAATGTTCCTGCACAATCTAAAATATGAATTTCTCCAGAATATACGCGCAAAATCGCTTATCCTCTGGCTTATCCTGTTTCCGATAATACTCGGCACATTTTTCAAAATCGCTTTTTCGGGCATTTATGAAACCACAACCAAATTCGCAGCTGTGCCCATTGCAATTGTTGAACAGGGCAGCACTGAGAATTTCAGGTCGGTGATGGATAGTCTCTCCGAGGGCGACGACGCGCTTTTCACAGCGGAATATACCGATGAAGAAAACGCCCTGAAACTTCTTGAAGAAAAGAAGATATCGGGTATTCTACATGCGGTTGACGAACAGGTCTCCATCACCGTAGCGTCAGCCGAAGGCGACACATCTGTGGAAGGCATCCGCCAGACGATAATAAAATCCTTTGCCGAGCAATACAACGCCAACAGAAGTATCATCGTTGATACCGTGGCTCACTCCCCCGAAAAACTTGGCGATGTTGTATCAGCGCTTTCCGAAGACCTCAAATGCAATGAGAATATACCCCTGACCAACGGAAATCACGACAATATGCTGTCCTATTTCTACAATCTCATAGCAATGGTTGCGCTTCTTGGCTCAGACCTCGGGCTTGGCATTGCAATATCAAGTCAGGGTAATCTTTCCGCTATTGGCGCAAGGAAGTGCTGTTCCCCCACCAGAAAGATCGTGTCGATTATTACTTCCCTGCTGGGCTGTATCGCTGTTCAGACAGTATGTATCATCTTTTCCATCTCGTTCCTCGCTTTCGTGCTTCGGGTCGATTTCGGCACAAAGCTGCCTTTGGTCTATCTCGCAGGCGCAGTTGGCGGCGTTCTGGGCATATCCTTCGGATTTGTCATCGGGTCTGTCAGCAGGCTGGGGATAAGCGCAAAGGGTGCGATCTCAACAGCGTTTACGCTGGTATGCTGCTTCTTCAGCGGACTTATGATCGGAAATATGAAAGCTGTTGTAAGCACCTACGCACCGTGGTTTAACACGATAAACCCCGCGGCGGTAATATCTGACTCGCTCTACTGCCTGAACTTTTACGACGACTACACGCGTTTCACCCAGAAGGTAATCACCATGCTTGTAATGTCGGTGATATTCATGCTGATCGGATTCTTCCTTACAAGGAGGCGCAAATATGCAAGTCTTTAATGCATTTATGAAAATATCAAAGAAAAACATTCCCATGGCGCTTATCTACATAGGATTATTCCTCGTGCTTCTGACATTTTTTGCAGA
>JALEOL010000088.1 GCA_022766785.1 Oscillospiraceae bacterium | reverse complement strand
AACTTAACAGTTGCGTCGTCTGTAGCGTCAGCAGCGAACGGAGTCAGCAGCATAAGACCCTCAGCCAGGGATACGTCGAAGTTCTCGATATCAAGGATACCGTCCATACCGTCGCAGCCGAAGAACTTAGGAGCATAGTCCATATCCTTTGCCTGCTGGAGGATCAGGGATGCCTCGGAGTAGTAGATCGGCAGGAATACCATGTCAGCGCCTGCTTCCTTAGCCTTTGTGAGCTGGGTCTTGAAGTCGGTCTTTCTGTCCTCGGTGAACGCCTCGGCAGCAACGACCTCAAACGGCTGGTTTGCAGCCTCAGCGTTGAACTTCTCGTAGATACCGGTGGAGTAAACATCGGAGCTGTTGTAGATTACCGCTACCTTCTCAGCCAGCTTGTTCTCGCCGATGTACTGTGCGGAAGCGACACCCTGGTTCGGGTCGGAGAAGCATACTCTGAATGCGTTGTCGTACTTGATAGACTCAACAGCGGAACCGGAGGGAGTCAGCTGGAACATATTGTCGTTGTGGGTCTCCTCAACAACTGCCTGGCAGGGAGTGGAGGTAACTGTGCCCATCAGTATCTGCATACCCCAGTCCTTGAGGGAGTTGTATGCGTTTACGGACTTCTCTGCGTCGTGAACGTCGTCCTCGAACTTGAACTCAACAGTCATGCCGTTGATGCCGCCGTTTGCGTTGATCTCCTCAACTGCAAGCTCAGCCGCGTTCTTTACAGCGATGCCGTAAACTGCTGCGCCGCCGGTGATCGGGCCGATACCGCCGATCTTGAGTGTGCCGCCGGAAGCTGTGGAGCCGTTGTCTGCTGTGGAGCTGTTGTCTGCTGCGGAGCTGTCGGCATTGCTGCTCCCGTTATTGCTGGAACAGCCTGCGAAAGGTACCATCATTGCTGCTGCGAGTGTTACCGCTGCAACCTTTCTGAATACATTTTTCATTTTAGGTTTCGTCCTTTCCTTGTTTCTGCCCGGATCTCTCCTACGGCGCTATGTCGTGGAAGTGCTGAGCAGTGCGTTTTTTTGTTGTTTGTTTTTATCTCAGAAAAATCCACTGCGGATTTTTCTTTGCAATAATATAATAACCTTTAATTCAAAATCTGTCAATGATTAAAAAGCATTGATTATTGACAAAAACGAATTAATTTTTTGTACACTTTATACTAAAATTCCGTAAAGAATTTAATTTCCTTTCATAATCGGCGGAGACAATTCCCACCTGAGCAGAAACCCTCTCTTTCCGGATATCTTGTTAAGGAAGCACTGATTAAATCTGGTGCGCAGATTGCGCAGCAGATTTTTCGTCAGATTGTACAAATCGAGCGCAGTTGGGCTGACGCCCATCAAGCGAAATTTGTGCGATATGACGAAAAATATGCAAGCAAGATGCGTGCCAAGCCGTCAGGCGTGATTTAATCAGTGCTTCCTTGATTATAGCACATTTCTACATAAAAAGTCAAGAACGAACATTGTTTTTTCTCTGCGTTGCTCTTGACTAACAAAATACCTGCATGCTATAATACAATATAACCAGGGAAACTTTCCCGGTAAACAGAATTATAATACTATAAAAAA
Organism: Oscillospiraceae bacterium; assembly: GCA_022766785.1. Taxonomy (GTDB): domain Bacteria; phylum Bacillota; class Clostridia; order Oscillospirales; family Ruminococcaceae; genus CAG-115. The sequence continues at coordinate 6,697 of JALEOL010000088.1, read as the reverse complement.
TAGCAACAGGGAGCGATATCATGGGAGAGAAAGACCGCGCACGTTACGGCAGAATTGCCGGCTGGGTGGGGATAATCTGCAACACGCTGCTGTGCGTGGGAAAATTCATCGCCGGGATAATTTCGGGCAGCGTTTCAATTACAGCGGACGCCGCAAACAACCTGTCAGACGCTTCGTCAAGCGTTGTGAGCCTTATCGGGTTCCGACTTTCCGGCAAGCGCGCCGACGAGGAGCACCCCTACGGTCACGCCAGGTATGAATACATCTCGGGTTTTGTGGTGGCTATTCTGGTAATAGTGATCGGCGTGGAGCTTCTCCGCAGCAGTATCGAGCGCATGATCACTCCGCAGCCGGTGGAATTCAGCATGGTATCTGTGGCAGTGCTTTGTGCGTCTATCGCGGTGAAGCTCGGCATGATGATATTCAACGCCAGAATGGGCAGAAAAATAGAGTCCCAGACCCTCATCGCCACCGCCGCAGACAGCCGCAACGACTGCATAACCACCGCCGCCGTCCTCGCAGCCGCGCTCACCTCGCACTTCGCGAATGTCGAGCTGGACGGCATAATGGGTACCCTGGTGGCGGCTTTCATTCTGTACAGCGGCGCAGGGCTGGTAAAGGATACCCTGAGTCCGCTGCTGGGAGAAGCCCCCTCTCCGGAAATGGTTGAGAGCATTCGCAAAAAGATACTGTCCTACCCCGGCGTGCTGGGCGCACACGACCTTATCGTGCACGACTACGGCCACGGCAGGAAGTTCGCCACCGTCCACGTTGAAATGGCGGCGGAGACGGACGTGATAAAAAATCACGAGGTGATAGACGACATCGAGCGCGATTTCCTGCACGAGGGATTAAACATGCTGGTGCACTTCGACCCGGTGGAAACGGACAATTCCGACGTATGCGAAATACGCCGCGAGCTGGAGCGGATAGCCGGCGTGATAGACAGCCGTCTTTCGATACACGACCTGCGGCTGGTGGGCTGCGGCGATGAACGCAGGGCGTATTTCGACGTTGTTGTACCAAAGGAGCTTGGCATGAATAAAAAGGAGCTTTGCGGTGAGATAACCCGGTTCCTTCAGCAGAAATACCCCGGTATCAGCTGCGATATCACGATAGATTACAGCTTCGCGGCTATACCTCCGGAGAAATAGAACGACCCGGCAGGATAAGCGACAGGAGGGACGGCATGGACTACTTTTTCCACGCGGATACAACGAAATACCGCCGGCGGTTCAGGGCGATCGTGATTACCACCGCAGTGCCGCTTTCCGGGATATGCGTTTTCTGCGCCGTGAATATCCTGCTCAACTTCAGCGCCGGAGCCTCAAGGGAGCTTATCCTGCTGCTGGCGGCGGTGATAGCCGGGTGCGTGTTCGCCGGCTGCTGCGCTGTGTTCACGGCGGCGTATTTCTGCTACATGTTCGACCGGAGGCACTCGCGGTTCACCTATCTCGACATTCTGCCGGACGGCTTCGTGTTCAGCCTTTATGCCGGAGAGTTCCGGGATTATTCCGAAAAGGTCATCATGCGGCGGCTGTACTTCGTGCCGTTCTCCGGGGTAAGCGAGATAGTCAGGGACGGGAAGAACTCCCCGTTCTCGCTCACCGTCAGAGGGGAGATACGCTGCTACCTCTGCGAGACCGACCGCCTGGGCTACCACGTCAGCGAGGACGACCACACCCATTTCGACTCCCCGGAGCTGGACGAGCACGGCTTCCTGCTTATGGACAGCCTTACTATCGACGGGTGGTTCGGCAGGACGAAGCGGCTGGAGGCTTCACTTAAATACTACCTCGGGCAGTACCGCAGCATTCCCGAAAAAAAGCCGTTCAATATCGCGGACTACATTACGGTGAAACGAAAAAAGCGCCCCACCACCTCAAATCCGCTGCTTGAAGCCCCGAGCTACGACAGAAACTGGAAATAATACTGTGCAGGCAAATGAAAAAAATTTGCGGCTTTATTGTGAATTTAGTAGAAATACCACTTGAAAAATAACCGCCGTAGTGATATAATAAAATGTAGATATGTTTTCGGATATGTGATCTGATATAACGAGATCAGGGATCAGGTGCCGCCCCCGGCGGTAATAACGGATCTCCGAAAAAAAGTTCTGTTCGGGAGGAAGGCACAATGGCTGCAAAGTATATTTTCGTCACCGGCGGCGTGGTTTCAGGTCTTGGAAAGGGCATCACCGCCGCGTCACTGGGACGTCTGCTTAAAATGAGAGGGTACAAGGTCACTATTCAGAAGTTCGACCCGTATATCAACGTTGACCCGGGCACGATGAGTCCCTATCAGCACGGCGAGGTGTTCGTCACCGACGACGGCGCGGAGACCGACCTCGACCTCGGCCACTACGAGCGCTTCATCGACGAAAACCTCTCGGTGAACAGCAACGTCACCACCGGCAAGATCTACTGGACAGTCCTCAACAAGGAGCGCCGCGGCGACTACCTCGGCGGCACCGTTCAGGTCATTCCCCACGTCACCAATGAGATAAAGGATCGCATCTACCGCGTTGCAAACAGCGGGGCAGAGGCTGCGGACGTGGTCATCACCGAGATCGGCGGCACCGTCGGCGATATCGAGTCCACTCCGTTCCTGGAGGCTATCCGCCAGGTGAGCAACGACGTTGGCAGAGAGAACGTGATGTATATCCACGTTACGCTGCTCCCGTTCATCTCCGGCAGCAACGAGCTTAAAACCAAGCCCACGCAGCACAGCGTAAAGGAGCTGCTTTCTATCGGCATCCAGCCGAACGTGCTGGTGCTTCGCAGCGACTGCGAGATACCGAAGGACATGATGGAGAAGGTGGCAAGCTTCTGCAACGTCCGCAAGGAGGACGTTATCCCGAACCTCACCGCTTCTTCTCTGTACGCCGTTCCGCTGATGCTGGAGGAGGCAGGACTGGCTCACTCCGCGTGCCACCACCTGGGTCTTGAGGACAGAGAGCCTGACCTCACCGAGTGGAGAAACATGGTCCACATGCAGGAGACCGCAAAGAAGCCGCTGACTATCGGTCTTGTCGGCAAATACGTTGCGCTCCCCGACGCGTATATCTCCGTTATGGAGTCTATCAGACATGCAGGCGCTGCCAACGGCGCTGATGTTCACATCGAGCTGATAAATTCCGAGGAAGTCACCCCGGAGACATCTGAAAAGCTCCTCGGCAGCGTTGACGGCATTATCGTACCCGGCGGCTTCGGCGACAGAGGTATCGAGGGCAAGATAGAGGCTGTCCGTTACGCAAGAGAGCACAAGAAGCCCTATCTCGGGCTGTGCCTCGGAATGCAGATGGCTGTCATCGAGTTCGCGCGCCATGTCGCAGGGCTTGAGGGCGCAAGCTCCTCGGAATTCGGCGAGCACCAGTACGACGTTATCGACATCATGCCCGACCAGAAGGGCGTTGACATGGGCGGCACAATGAGACTGGGTCTGTACCCCTGCAAGCTGGACGAAAGCTCCATTTCCCGTGAGCTTTACGGCGATGAGCTTGTTTACGAGCGCCACCGCCACCGCTACGAGTTCAACAACGTTTACCGCGAGCAGATGGCGGCAAAGGGACTGAAGTTCGCAGGACTTTCCCCCGACGGAAAGCTGGTGGAGATAGTAGAGCTGCCCAGAGATGTGCACCCGTGGTTCGTTGCAGTACAGTTCCACCCCGAGTTCAAGAGCAGACCCAACAGACCGCACCCGCTGTTCAACGGTTTCATCAGGGCTTCTCTCGACCTGAAGAAGTGATCGTTCTTTGATATTCTATGCCGCCTGTAAACGCGCTTTACAGACGGCATTTGTTCCATATAAATAACGAAAGGAAAAATACTATGGGCGGCAAATTCTATGACAACCGTGAGCTTTCCTGGCTGAAATTCAACGCCAGAGTGCTGGAAGAAGCCTTTGACGAGGACACCCCCCTGTTCGAAAGGCTGCGCTTTGTGCAGATATTCTGCTCCAACCTTGACGAGTTCTTTATGATAAGAGTGGGCAGCCTGCACGACAAGATGCTTTTCGACAGCAAGGACACCGAGAACAAAACCAACATGACCGCCAGGGAACAGCTGGCAGAGATCGCAAAACAGGTCAAAAAGCTGCTTCCCGTCAAGGACAAGGCGTACTCCGAGATAATGACAGGGCTGAAGGATCACAACATCGAACACATCGACCCTGCCGCGCTGTCCCCGGAGGAGGACGCATTCTACCGGGCTTTCTTCGCAAGGGAGATACAGCCGCTGCTGTTCACCGGAGTGGTTGACAAAAAGCACCCCGTGCCTTTCCTCAAGAACGGCGAGATATACGTCGGAGTTACTATCCGCAAAAAGGACGACGCCGGAAAGACCACCTTCGGCATACTCCCGGCTTCCGAGAATTTCCCGAGGATAGTCTGGCTGCCGGGCACAGGAAAGTTCCTGCTGACGGAGGAGCTTATCAGCCGCTATGCCGAGCTGGTCTTCAAGAATTTTGAGATAGTTTCCAGGTGTATTTTCAGGGTCACACGGAACGCCGATATCTCCATGAACGAGGGGCTTTACGACCACGACGTGGATTTCCGCGATATAATGAGCGAGCTGGTGAAAAAGCGCAAGAAGCTCCAGCCGGTGCGCCTGGAATTCCAGGGCAAGCCCGACGACGCCATTGTCTCGCTCATCTCAAAGACCCTGAAGGTGAAGGAGAATTTCGTATTCACCCAGACCGCGCCGCTCACCATGAGCTTTCTGTCCTCTGTGGAGCGCCGTCTGGAGAAGCACAGCGAGCTTTTCTTCGCGCCGCTCACTCCCCAGAAATCCCCGGATATCGACCCGAAGCGCTCCATGATAGAGCAGATAAAGCAGCATGACGTTATGCTGAATTACCCCTACGAAAACATCAGCCAGTTCATTCGCCTGCTGGACGAGGCAGCGGACAACCCGGACGTGGTGTCGATAAAGATAACGCTGTACCGCGTGGCGAGGGACAGCAAGATAATCAGCGCCCTCACCCGCGCCGCCGAGAACGGCAAGGACGTTCTTGCGCTGGTGGAGCTTCGCGCACGCTTTGACGAGGAGAACAACATCGGCTGGTCAAAGCGCCTTGAGGAAGCCGGAGTTACGGTAATTTACGGGCTGGAGGAGCTTAAAGTACACTCCAAGCTGCTGCTGATAACCCTCCGCGACGGCAGCGATGTAAGCTACATCACCCAGGTGGGCACCGGCAACTACAACGAGCGCACCTCCAGGCTGTACACCGACCTGACGCTCATGACCGCCGACCGGGATTTCGGCTCGGACGCGTCTGTGGTATTCAACGCGCTTGCCGTCGGAAACACCGTCGAGAGCACAAACAAGCTTCTTGTGGCTCCCAAGGGCTTAAAGAGCCGCATCGTGGAGCTTATCGACAATGAGATAACCTACAAAAACAACGGCTACATCGGCATAAAGATGAACTCCCTGACGGACAAGGACATAATTGAGAAGCTCGCCGAAGCAAGCCGTGCCGGGGTGAAGATAGAGCTTGTGGTGCGCGGCATCTGCTGCCTTGTGGCAGGGGTCGAGGGCGATACCGAGAATATCCGCGTGATATCCATTGTGGGACGTTTCCTGGAGCACAGCCGCATATACATCTTCGGGCAGGGGGATCGACGCAGGGTGTACATATCCAGCGCAGACTTCATGACCCGTAACACCGAGCGCCGCGTAGAGGTCGCCGCACCGCTTCTTGACAAGAGGATAGCTGACAGGGCGGTGGAGATATTCAACACCTGTCTGCACGACAACGTTAAGGCACGGGAGCAGGACAGCGACGGAGTTTACCACCGCGTTGAGAGGAGCGAGAACGAAGCTCCGCTGAATTCTCAGATATACTTCTACGAGCAGGCGTACAAGGCTGCCGAGGAAGCCGCCGCCCGGGAGGATCACACCGAGAGCCAGCGCCGTGCAGAGGAAGAGCAGTCACGCCGGGAAGCGCAGCCATCCCTCTCTCCGGACTATGTCCAGCCGGTAACGCCTGCGCCGGAGGAACCGGGAGCTGTCACCCACCGTGTGAAAATACGCAGGGTAAAAAGATAATCTAATAAAACTAATGGGCTGCGAAGATCGCAGCCCAATAAATTTTGTATATTCCTGTTTTTCACGGACAGATCACTTGATCTCGGCAGGCTTGTCGTCCTTGCCCTTCTTCTTTTTCCTGGGAGCAGGGGCTTCAGCCGGCATCTCGTGAACGGTATTGTTCTTTGCGATAGCGGACTTCAGCACGCGGATCTTTGTGCGATCGCTGCCGGTCTCGATAAGGACAGTGTCCTCCTTGACGGAAAGAACTCTGCCGATGATCCCGCCGTTGGTGATAACCTCGTCAGCAACCTGGATATTGTTCAGCATTGCCTGCATTTCCTTGTTGCGCTTCTTCTCCGGGCGGATTATGAAGAAGTAGAAGAATACCACGATGAGCGCCAGCGGAATAAGCATTGTGAGCATGCTGCCCACTCCGGCAGCGGTATTTCCGGTGGTGCCAGCTTGCGATACCAGTATCAGATCAGTCATTAGTTGTCCTCCATTATTTTACTCCCCCTTACGGGGATTTTTATACTAATAACCGTTTAAACGAGGGAAAAGATTTACAGAAAGACAGTGCCGATATCTAGGAAAAGAAACGCCGACGTACTGTATGTACGTCAAGTTTCTTTGACGACGATAGCGGTGCTGGATTTCTGTAAAGATTT
>JALEOL010000073.1 GCA_022766785.1 Oscillospiraceae bacterium | reverse complement strand
GACTTAGCGTTGGTGCCGGGAGCTACGCCGAAGAAGCCGTTCTCAGGGTTGATAGCGTCGAGTCTGCCGTCCTTGCCGGGCTTCATCCATGCGATATCGTCGCCAACGGGGTAGACGTCATAGCCCTGCTCCTAGTAAACTGCCGGAGGAATGAGCATAGCGAGGTAGGTCTTGCCGCAAGCGGAGGGGAATGCAGCGGTGATATATCTCATCTCGCCGTCGGGCTTCTTAACGCCGAGGATCAGCATGTGCTCAGCCATCCAGCCCTCGTTCTTGCCCTGATAGGAAGCGATACGCAGAGCGAAGCACTTCTTGCCGAGAAGAACGTTTCCGCCGTAAGCGGAGTTGATAGACCAGATAGTGTTGTCCTGCGGGAACTGAACGATGTATCTGTTCTCGGGGTCAACGTCAGCCTTGCTGTGCAGACCGCGAACGAAGTCGTTGGAGGTGTCGCCGAGGTTCTTGAAAGCGTCAGCGCCCATACGGGTCATGATGTTCATGTTGAGAACAACGTAGATAGAGTCGGTCAGCTCAACGCCTACCTTAGCGAGAGGAGAGCCGATAGGACCCATGGAGTAGGGGATAACGTACATTGTTCTGCCCTTCATTACGCCGTCATACAGCTTGGAGAGCTTTGCGTACATCTCCTTGGGATCGCACCAGTTGTTGGTGGGGCCTGCTTCTTCCTTGGTGGGAGTGCAGATGAATGTCCTGTCCTCAACACGTGCAACGTCGTTGGGGAGAGTTCTGTGATAAAGGCAGCCGGGGAGCTTGTCCTGGTTCAGTCTGTACATCTTGTCCCTGTTGCCCTCGGGAAGAGCGCAAACCTCGTCAGTCAGCTCGTCAAGCTGCTCCTTGGAGCCGTCGATCCAAATAACAGATTCGGGCTTGGTCAGCTTGACCATTTCATCTACCCACTTGATAACGTTGGGGTTCTTGGTTAATACACCGGGATTTCTTGCCATAATAGTTATCTCCTTCTATCATTTTTTGAAATAACGAGAAGCGAAGCAGCATTTCCTGCCACAACCACTTTCTCCACAAATAACATTATACCCGATATTCTGCAATAAGTCAAGACGAATTTTGCATTTTTCAGCAAAAATCTTTGTAATTGTATACAAAGTTTATATGCCCGATATATCACTCCGGTGAGAGAGCAGCTCAGCCGAAACGATATCGTCGAACCTCACCCGGGTGCAAACTATCGTCATGCGGCGGAATACCTCGTCAAACTCGGTGAGCACGCCCTCCGTGACCTCGTAATGGTCGGCAACGTAATGCTTCACCCTGACGATATCCCCCCGGGAAAACCCCGAAAGCCGCGCGGAAAGCTCCTCCGCCTGGTCTTCTGAAAGCTCCCGGCGCGGCTCTTTTACCCTCTCCTGCTCCCGTATAAAATCGTAGTATCCGCGCAGCGAGGCAAACGGCATGAACTGCCGCGCACGCTCCGCTCTGGTGATCTCTTTCATGCTGTCAGCCCCCGTTATGTCCGCCGACCATGTTGTTACGGCGTATCCCCGTCGCCTTGCTCTGTAAGCTCATCGCCTTTATGAGCGCGTTCTTTCCGAAGCGCTGCTTTATGTCAAGTATCGCGTGCTGCATATTTTTCTCCTTTTCCTCCCGGGCAGGATCCATGAACAGGTCAAAGCCGCTGTTTTCCTCGGAGGTAAGCCCCCCGAAGCCTATATTTATGCTGCGTATCGGCATATTCTTTTTGGTGGTCTCGCGGTAAAGCTGCTCCAGCCGCTCCGCCAGCTTCCGGTGAGACCCGGTGCAGGTCACGAGCCGCCTTGTGCCGCCGGTGGGCAGGTGGCAGTCCTTGGAATAGCCTATCATCAGGGAGACCGTCTCCGCCGCCAGCCGCTTTTCCACCAGTTCAAGCGCAAGAGTGTCCGTCATTTCTTTCATTACCAGCAGTGCGTCGTCGTAGCCGTAATCCTCAAACAGTATCTGACCGCTGGAAAGCGAATGGCTTTTGGACTCATATGCGTGGATATCCGCGATAGTGCACGGCTCGCGCCCGTTGGCGTGGTCTATCAGGAACCGTGCGTTCACGCCTAATTCCTTAAACAGCACCGCCTCGTCCATCTGCGCGACCCCGGCGAGATCGTACACGCCGTATTTCTCTAACCGCCGCGCCGTGCCTGCGCCGATGTTCCAGAAGTCGGTGATCGGTCGGTGGTGCCACAGCCGCTTGCGGAACGAATTCTCGTCCAGCCAGCCTATGTGATCCGGGACATGCTTCGCGGTGATGTCCAGCGCTATCTTCGCAAGGAAAAGGTTAGTGCCCACCCCGGCGGTGGCGGTGATGTGAGTTTCCTCAAATACCGCCTGCATGAGCGTCTGGGCGAGCTGCTTCGGGTGCATTCCGTACATATTTAAATATGGCGTGGCGTAAATGAAGCACTCGTCAATGGAATACACATGGATATCCTCCGGGCTGATATACCGCAGATAAACGCCGTATATCTGAGCGGAAACCTCCATATAGCGCTTCATACGGGGCAGGGCGGTGATGTACTCCACCCCGTCGGGTATCTCGAACACCCTGCACCGGTTGCGTATCCCGAGCGCCTTCATCGCAGGCGTTATCGCCAGGCAGATAGCTCCCCTGCCCCTGGACGGATCCGCCACCACCAGGTTCGTGGTGAACGGGTCAAGCCCCATGTCAGCGCACTCCGCCGAGGCGAAGAAGCTTTTCAGGTCTATGCACATGTATATCTCTCCGTAATCCATACCGGCGCTCCTTTCGTGATATTCACCCACATTTGCGTTCATGCTGCAAGAATAATATGCACATCTCTGCCGTGATATTATTATACCCGAAAAAAGCTGTTTTGTCATTGGTAATTCTAACTGAATATCGCCGGTAAATATGTTCAGATATCACAAATATATGAACAAACCAAATTTGACCGCCGACCCATGTAATTTCTGCCAGCCGAATGCCGAAACGCGCAAAAAATCCCCTGTCCGACGGTAACTCGGACGATGTTATCCGAATAAAATGAAGCAGCCGGCGATATCTGTACAATACTAATAACCATTTAAATTCAGGAAATCTTTGCAGAAATCCAGCACCGCTATCTTCGTCAAAGAAACTTGACGTACAAAAAGTACGCCTGCGTTTCTTTTCCTAGATATCGGTACTGTCTTTCCGCAAATCTTTTCCTTCATTCAAACGGTTATTAGTATAACTTACCCTGACGTGGCAATAATATAAACACAGACCGCCGGTCTCAGGAAAAACATGAAAGGAATGATCGTGAAATGCTGGTAAAACGAGGAGAAATATATTACGCGGATCTGAGTCCCGTGGTAGGCTCGGAGCAGGGCGGCGTGCGTCCCGTGCTGATAGTTCAGAACGACATCGGGAACAAGCACAGCCCAACAGTGATAGCCGCCGCGATAACCAGTCAGAAGGACAAGTCAAAGCTCCCGACACATATTTCGCTGAACGCCGCCTCCTGCGGACTTGCGAAGGACTCCATCGTACTTCTGGAACAGGTGCGTACATTGGATAAAAAGCGTCTCAAGGAGCGCATGGGAGAGCTGGACAGCGAAGCGATGTCGCAGGTCAACAACGCTCTTTCTGTCAGCTTTGGTCTCTGAACGATGACTTTCGGTATCCGTTTCGCGGACGATTTTAAATGAACAAGAATAAAAGGAACGCCGTTCTATCTCAGTCAGCGTTCCTTTTTCGCATTATAAATTAAATTTAACTACTCCTCCGAATGCGGATACCAGAATTCCGCATTCCGAATTAAACTATCAGCATCATGACAAGCTCCGCTGCCAGTACACCGCAGCAGGCGGAGATCGCCACGGTGAGAAGTCCGCGGTTGAAGAAAGCAGCCACCAGCGCCGCGGCAAATCCCACCGAAGCGGAAATCACCGTAGCGGCAGTGACTTCGGTACCAGTGCTGAAAAAGATCCCCGGGATAGTCATGGCGCTCAGTACGGCGTATGGTACATAATACAGGAAGCTCAGCAGGAACTGCGACTTCACCTTTTTGCGGAAAGCGGCAAGGGGGAGCATTCTCACAAGGTAAGTCACCAGCGCCATTGTGAGGATACTCAGGCATAAATATAACGTATCAGTCATCTGCTTCACCGTCCTCTACAGGTTTCGGGAAGATAAGCGCACCGGCAGCCGCTGCAAGCACCGTGCAGATTATCACCGAAAAACCGCCCAGCGGCTCCAGGAACGGCAGGAACCTGAACGCGCAGGAAAGAGCCGCAGCCAGAAGCGATACGACCAGCACGCCCCTGAAACGTCTCGCCGGGGGAACGACTATCGCGATGAACATTCCATATATAGCGATACCCAGCGCGGATTTTACAATATCCGGTAGTATCCCTCCCAGCAGCGCACCTAAAGCCGTACCTGACGACCACATGACATACGGCAGCGTGATAAGCCCGTACATGTACGGCGGAGTGACCTCCCCGGGGCGTGCGCTCGCCACCGCGAACACCTCGTCAGTCACGCCGAACGAAGTCGTCAGCCGGTGGAAAAGGCTGTATTTCGCACACAGCTTCTGGCTGAGGGAAAGGCTCATCAGCGAATAGCGCAGGTTGATTATCAGCTGAGCCAGCGCTATCTCCACATAGCTTCCGCAGGCGGCTATCGCCCCGATACCGGCGACCTGTCCGGCGGAGGTCAGGCAGGTCATGGAGATAAGTATTGCGGCGAGCGGCGGTATGCCCATATTCACCGCCGTAATGCCAAATGCAAAGGACACCGACAGATAACCAAGTCCTATTGGCAGCCCGTCCCTGAAGCCCTTGAAATATTCAGCCCGCGTGGAATAGTTTTCTTTTTCTTTCATATTGCTCCCATTTCCTTTAGGGATCCTCTAAAAACCGGGACACGAGCAGATTTTCGTCAATGACTTGTATCAGCTGCAAGACGTCAAACCGCAGCGTTTTCGCGAAGCGATAATGCGCATACTGTATGTATTTCAAGGTTTGACAACGCAGCAGATGATGAATAAGGAGCGCAGCGACGTTTCTTGACAAGTCATAGAAAAGCTGCCGTGAAGGAGGTTTTTAGAGGTTCCCTTTAATAACATGCAGCTTAATTATTTTAGCACATTACGGGAAATAATTCAATACAAAAATTCGACGATTTAACGTCTTATTCCCCACAAATTTCACAAAAAGGCATTACTGCTATTGCAATTGGCACGAAAAAATGATACAATATATAAAATACTGCTTTGCAGAATAAATCAAAAGGAGGACGCAAATGCCGGATATATTTATACTTATCGCATTTGTAATTTATGCGCTTGTGATGCTTGTCATCGGTATCATTTCGTACAGGCGATCCAAGAACATGAGCGACTATTTCATAGGAGGACGTCAGCTGGGAAGCTGGACGACGGCGATCTCCGCACAGGCGTCGGATATGAGCGGCTGGCTGCTCATGGGACTTCCCGGAGCGATATTCCTCAACGGTCTGACTGAAAGCTGGATCGCCATAGGTCTTTTCATCGGCACCTACCTCAACTGGCGGCTGCTCGCTTCAAAGCTCCGCAAGATGTCATACGCGGCAGGCGACGCTATCACTATCCCGGAATACTTCCAGAAACGTTTCTTTACACAAAATCCCGTGATACGCTTCGCGTGCGCGGCGATAATCTTCGTGTTCTTCCTGGTATACACTGCCTCTGCGTTCAGCGGCGGCGCAAAGCTGTTCAATTACCTTTTCGGCACTGACTACACCCTGTCTCTCACGATAGGCGCGCTCATCATCATTTCCTATACCTTCCTGGGCGGATTTATCGCGGTCTGCTGGACGGATATGATCCAGGGTCTGCTGATGTTCGCGGCGCTGGTCGTAGTTCCGCTGGTGTGCCTGTTCCGCACTCCGGATATGTCTGCGGTGCAGTTCGTGAATGAAAAAGGCGCGGCGATCACCAACTACCTCAACATGTTCCATAACGCCGACGGCAGCGTCGCATGGAGTACTATCCTGTCCGGTCTGGCATGGGGTCTCGGTTACTTCGGAATGCCGCATATCCTGGTTCGCTTCATGGCGATAAAGTCCAGCGGCCTTATCAAGAAATCCCGTATCATTGCCACCGTCTGGGTATTCATCACCCTGGCTGCGGCGGTTCTGGTGGGTATTTTCGGTTATATCTTCCTGCACTCCGCAGGCAACGAGGAGCTTCTCGACAAATTCATGCACCTCGGAACTGACGGCGGCGTTGACGCTGAAAAGATATTCATGTTCCTCAGCAGCAACCTGCTTCCCGGTGTTATCGCCGGAATAGTTCTGGCGGCAATACTCGCGGCAATCATGAGCACTGCTGACTCCCAGCTGCTCGTCACCGCGTCGTCCGTCACAAACGATATGTTCAAGCTGTTCAACAAGAAGGCGGACGACAAGACCCTGATGTGGATAAGCCGCGGCACTGTTATCGTTGTAGCGGTGATCGCTTACTTCATCGCCCTTGACCCCAACAGCTCCGTAATGGGTCTGGTATCCTACGCGTGGGCAGGTCTCGGCGCAGCGTTCGGCCCGGCTATGCTGCTTTCGCTGTTCTGGAAGCGCATGACAATGAGCGGCGCTGTCGCAGGAATACTCACCGGCGGCGCGTCGGTAGTCATCTGGGAAATGCTGCCCGTTATCCCCGGGGAAAATGCTTTCATGACTCTCTCCGCAGCAACAGGTATCTACTCGCTGCTGCCGGCGTTCTTCCTGGCTCTGGCGGCGGTGGTGATCGTGTCTTTGTGCACCACTGTAGACAAGACAAAGGTGGAGGAGCTTTTCCAGAAAGCAAGATCAAGCGAAAATAAGGCTATCGGAGAATAACCCTCAATAAACTCAAAAGACGGGCGCACTTAACTGTACGCTCGTCTAATTCTTTCTCAGCTGCGTTTTTCTACAGTATTATGTGATATGTTGCGCTGAACTAAAATACAGTTCAGCGCAAAACATCACTTCAGCTATAAGGTAGATGTGATATGTTGTGCTTCCCTAAAAATATGCAAGCATATGAGGTGCTAAGGCGATAGCCGATGGTTTTTAGAGGTGCCCTATACAACATCACTTCCTTTCTTCCACAAAATCAATGCGGTACTCCGCTGAAATCTCCGGCAGCGGAACTCTGTATTTCTCCGCCAGCGCAGGACCGCAGGAATTAGAGCCAACACCAGCCATTGCGCCGTCCACGCAGATAACGCTGCTGCCGCACTTCTCCAGCTCGAAATTGTGCCGCTTCTCCGCAAGCTCTTCCTGTGTGTACTGCGAAGCGTTGAACGAAAACCTCTCCGGCGCGGTGAATTTCACGACCGTTTCTCCATCGGAAACAGTCATATACCTGCACCCGAAATGGGACGAATTTTCCTGCGGACGAATGTAGTCCTCGTGCATTTCGCTGATGTCCGCACTGAACCTGCCCATGTAGGAAGCCTGATGCTTGTCAATGTAGCTCTCATAAGGTCCGTAGCCGTAATATTCCACCCGTCTGAACCGCTCCGGCATGAACATTCTTATCCCGAATCTCGGCAGGAATTCCACCTTGTTGGAGGTTTCCGCGCGGCACTTTATGTCAAGCGAACCGTCAGCGGAAATCCTGTAAACCACGTCCATATACGCGAACGGCTGGTGAATACTCCACCCAAAGGACTGCCGCAGTGATATCTCCGCGCCGCACTCCGTTTTCGTCACGGTAACGCCGTAGTTCCTCGCAGTGTAGTCGCCCAGGTGCGCCCTGTACCAGTCGCCTTTCATCACGTCATTGTCCACCGGCGCGCGGAAGAAGTTGAACGAAATCGGCCTGTCCAGAATTTCCTTTTCATTCACCTGTATAGACTCAAACGCGGATATCCGCTTATTAAAACGATAGGTGACATCACCTGCGGAAACGGTGACGGAAAGCGGCTCGTCAGCTATCTCCACCTCGCCGGCAACGGGCTTTCTCACGTCAGCTGCGCCCTCGCACAGCCTTATCTGATCGAAGCACACCTCATACCCCTTCTCCCAGAACAGCGTTTTTTGTTTTGCAGTGAAGATAAACCTGATGTACGCCTCGCCGTCTGTCTGCGAAACCGGCACGGACACTTCGACGCTTGACATAGGCTCTACCGAAAAATTCACGCTGTCGCCGCAGATAACGCCGTCAGCACTGGTTATCTCATACCGGCAGTCGAGGATATCCCCTGCGTTGATATGCTCCAGAGTGCTGCTGAAAATAAAGCCGCCATTCTCCGCTCTGGTGACGCGCACCGGGCGGTATACCTGCTTAACTTCCAGAAGCCCGGTGTGCGGCGTTCTGTCGGGGTAGGTCAGCGCGTCCATGCAGAAGTTACCGTCATTGTGCCGCTCGCCGAAATCGCCGCCGTAGCCGTACTTCGGCTTGCCATCCTCGGTATAGCCCATAATACACGCGTGGTCGCTCCACTCCCACACAAAACCGCCGCAGAAGCGCTCATGTGAGTAGAATATATTGTGATAGTCCTCCAGATCCCCCGGTCCGTTGCCCATTGCATGGCAGTATTCACACAGGATAAACGGGCGCCTTTCCTGCTCGTTTTGCAGGAATTTACCCATATCCTCCGGGGAGGTGTACATCTGGGACACCACGTCCAGAATATCGTTCGGGGTGTCGTCCAGATGATGTGTGCTTTCGTAATGCAGCAGCCGTGTGTCGTCCAGCGACTTCACAAGCTCCCCTGCCGCAAGCATATTACTGCCGTAACCGCTCTCGTTGCCAAGCGACCAGAACACCACGCAGGGACGGTTGATGTCGCGCTTTACAAGGGACTCCGCGCGGTCGGTTATCGCCTTTCTGAAACGCTCGTCCGAGGCAATAAGCGCGATACCGTCATAGCCCTTGCTCCACTTAAAGTCATTGTAAACCTCCACGCAGCCGTGTGACTCCATATCGCCCTCGTCTATGACGTACAGCCCGTACTCATCGCAAAGCTGATAGAACAGCGGCGAATCCGGGTAGTGGGAAGTCCTCACAGCGTTGATGTTGTGCCGCTTCATAAGCTCTAAGTCCTGCCGCATTTGCGTTACAGAAGCGTAATATCCGGTGTCCGGGTAGCTGTCGTGGCGGTTCACGCCCTTGAATTTCACGGGTCTGCCGTTTATCTTTACAACGCCGTTTTCAACAGCTATCCTGCGGAAACCGACTCTTTCCCCGATCACCTCGTCCCCGGCGGTTATCACCATGGAATACAGCGCAGGATCTTCCGCCGACCACTGAGCCGCACCGGGTACTTTCAGAGTGACCGTTGTTCCCGACTCTGCCGCAAAGCATCCGATATCGTTGCCGTCCATGTCCCGCACCACTGCGCTTACACGGCAGCCGTATGCCGTGAAAGACAATTCTCCGCAGCTCATATCATCGGAAAGCGCGGCTTTGATGACATAGTTTTCAAGCCTTTTTTTCGGACGTGAAAGCACATACACATCACGGAATATTCCCGAAAGCCTGAACTTGTCCTGATCTTCCAGATAAGTGCCGTCACACCATTTCAGCACGGCAGCGGTTATCTTGTTCTCACCCTTGTGGAGATAGGGCGTGATGTCAAATTCCGAGGTACAGTGCGACACCTGCGAGTATCCGACAAACTCGCCGTTTATGTAAAGATAAACGCAGCTGTCAACGCCCTCAAACACAAGAATTCTGTCCATTCCGTCCGGGGTGAAGCTGTAATTCCTGCTGTACACTCCCACCGGGATATCGTCCGGGACGTAGGGAGGGTCGTAGGGAATTGGGTAGCAGACATTTGTGTACTGCGGTATATCGTAGCCGTGAAGCTGCCAGTTGGACGGCACTGGAATAGTTTTCTCTGCCGGAACTGAAACGAAATCGTCCTCTAAATCAATGATACTATCGTAGTATCTGAACCCCCATTCGCCATTCAGAAGCTCGAACCTGTCGGACTGCTCCCGGTATGCGAACGCGTCCTGCCCCTCGGCGAACGGGATAAAGTAGCAGTGCTTTTCAAGCGTGTTTATGTGCAGCTGCTGTGGGTCTTCGTGGTAGATCATGCGGCTTTTCGGCGAGCCGGGCGCTGCGATTTTTGAAATATCCATGTTATTCTCCTTCGTAAATACTGATAAATGAAATTGTTGGCTCAGTGTCACGCGGCGGTTATTTCGGCGGTATTCCTGCCCTTTTCAGCGGTGGAATATCGAAGGGCTTTCGCTGCCGTCACCCCATTCACGGTCGGTGAAGGTGTTAACGGTGAAGTGGATAAACGCGTAGAATTCAAGCTGCTGAAAGCGTATCTGCCGCTCATTCGGGACTATTGACGCGAGTTTCTCATCTGATATCATATCATCCCTCCTAAAATACATTATCTGAAATCATTATATCCCCTGTTGACATCAATGTCAATATATGATATTATCATTATGTAACAATATGAATATAGGAGGTATGTTTTTTTGTTTTTTTGTGATTACCCGATAATTCGAAATGAAAAGGAACTGCCGCTGTATCTGCTCAATATGGGTCAGCATCATTGTCAGGATCATATAATACGGACTGAAGGCTATCCCAGTCCGCAGATACTATACTGCACAAAGGGCAGCGGAACACTTATTCTTGACGGAAAGAGAATACCGATACCCCCTTTTACTGCGATATTCCTGCCGGCATTCTATCCTCACGAATACTACGCCGAAGAGGATATCTGGGACATTCACTGGGTCGTTCCGGCAGGGTTTGCGTCAGAGGATATATTGAAGCATTTTGGGCTTATCGCTCCGGCAGTATATGAGATAAGCGGAATAAACAAGCTTGAGCATATATTCAGGAAGATGCATGAAGCGATCAGGTCAGACAGCGTTTTTGGAAATTACAGAGCGTCCGGCTATTTATACGATTTTCTCATTGAGTTTTATCATCTCATCACTTCAAAGGGAACGGTGGGTACACCTAATTCGGCGCTGATCAAGGCAATAGATCATATCAATTTTAATTACGCTTCACATATTACAATGAACGATTTATGTAATGCGTCAGGAGTAACAGCGCAATATCTTTGCAAGCTGTTCAGGGATACTCTCGATACACGCCCCATGGAATATATTGCAAAACGAAGGATCCAGGCAGCAAAGGAGCTTCTGACCGGATCCGATAAAACTGTTGAGGAGATCGCAGAAGCGTGTGGTTTCTGCAGCGCCAGCTATTTCTGTAAGCTGTTCAAGAGGTATGAAGGAATCTCACCATCAAGGTTTATAAGAAGCTGATGTGAAGGTACATTATAGCAGAATAATCACTGTAAAGCAGAAATTAAGGAATATCCTCATGTTCAGCTTTTCTTATCATGATACTCCCATTCTTTATAAAAATTCCGATGTGGCACTGATCACTTTCCCGTAAGCTCCCCCATTATCTTCCTGCCCAGAACGGTTGCAGGGATCCTGTAATCAGGCGAAAGATTTGAAAGCACCACCACTGCCGTATCATCTGCAGTTGAAAATCCGAGGTAGGCGTTATAATCGGAGGTTCCGCCGTTGTGCCATAAAAAGCCGCTTTCGGTATCGCAGATCCAGCCGTAGGCTGTGCCGTCAATTCTTATGCCAAGAGCTTTATAGGACTCGCTGTTTGCGTCGAAAAGCTTCAGGGCGGTATGGGCATTTTTCCACGTTTCATCTTCATCAAGCTGAAGCCGCGCGTATATCAGCATATCCTCAATATCAGAGGTAATACCGCCTGCGGCAAGATATGTATCCCCCGGCTGCCATTCCCAATAGTTTCCGAGGTCACCGTCGCCTTCGGAGATCTTTGTATTTTTCATTCCCAGCTCATTGTGAAGATAATCGTTGACAAGGGTAGTATATTCCGTAGCATACACCTTTTCAAGCACAAGTCCGAGAACGGCATATCCGAAGTTGGAATAATTGTAAGGATAGTCTTTCCCCACAATATTTTCCTTTTCAAGCCTGGTGATAATATCACTGTCGCCGACTCCGTAAAAATCGTTATTCTTGCTGAAATGATATTTTATCATAACGCCTTCAAGGTAATAGGGCTTATATCCCGAGGTATGCGTCAGCAGCTCCCTTATTGTTGGGTAATGCTCTTTTGCCGGAAGCTCAATGTATTTATCAACAGACCCGTCAATATCAATTTTTCCCTCAATGACCGCCTTGTTTATCAGCGAGGCGGTCACTGTTTTTGTAAGAGAGCCGATCTCATAGGTGTGAAGCTCATTATCGAGCTGTTTTCCGTCCTTGCCGTACACCGAATAGGAGGCTTTTCCGTCTTTGATAATGCCGACTGTAATAATGCCCTTTTCATTATCCTTCAAAGTATAGTCCAGAATTTCCTGCGATGACATCTTTGGGATAAGGCTCATTCTGTATTTTCCATAAGCGGCTAATGAGATAAAAATAGCTGCTGCCGCAACAAGTATTATCGCAATGATTATTAGCAGATTTCTCTTTGATATATGTTTTTTCATTTTTGTTACCCTTTTGCACTTTTCAGCGATTTGTTTTTCCGGATTATTATGCTTGCTAAAACTTCGGAAATGAATTACACAAATGAATATTATAATAAGAACTGTCTGAACTGCGCCTATAATTACATCAGCTTCGTTTCCGACAGGATTACCGATAAACGAGCAGAGATCGTGAAAAGCGTGGATAATTATTCCGGGCAGAACGCTTTTCGTGAGAATAAAAATCTGCGCAAATGCAATACCGTAGAAAAAAGCAAAGCATATCGCAAGTACGGTCTGAAGCAGATCGGGATTTGCCATAGCCTGAAGCGCATGACACGCCCCAAACAGCGCAGCAGAAATAAGGATCGCCTTTTTACTGCCTGTATCTTTCCATATATTGCAGATAGTGCCCCTGAAATACATTTCCTCCGAAACCGCTATCGCCAGCACATAACACAGGCAGGCAAACATGTAACCTATTCCCTGTGAAAAGTCTATTCCCCCGATAAGCCCCAATGCTCCGACTGCTATTAACGGAATAAGGTAATACAGTTTTTTTAACGAGCCTTTTTGTGGCGCTCTCAAGCCGACATCCGGCAACGGCATTTTCATGATCTTAACGAATAAAAATGAAGCAGCCGCAAGTATCCAGATCACCAGCGCCGGGATAAGTCTTGCCGCCGTTCCCGTTAATTGGAAAACAAATACAGCAGTCCCCTGAATAGAAAAAAACAGCAGTACTGTTACCATTGCCGCGATCGTTATTGCTGCTTTATTTCGAGTCTTATTCATATTCATATCTTATTTCCTCCGCAATTGTTTATATGCCTTTGACCAATTATTTCGTATAGCTATTTTATCAACTATTATACTAATAGCCGTTTGAACGAAGAAAAAGATTTGCTGAAAGACAGTACCGATATCCAGAGACACGTTGATTAAAACAAAATCCCCCCACCTGGTTTCGCACAAAAATTCACATATGCCATAACAAAAAACCACCATATTGTGCGAAACTAAACGCGAAAACTCACGGGGCTGATTTTGATACATGGATAAAACGATCGCACCAAATTTCAAGTGCAATGGTTCCGCCAGCGTTTATTTCGCCATTCTTTTATGAACATAAGAAATTGCATTTTGTTTATTCACTATTATCCTGCTCATCAAATGTTCAGCTTTGGTAAGACTTCTTTCTTTGTATCGCCCTGCCTCCCATAATAAACGCAAATCCCAAAACGGTCAAAACCAGGTATGCCGCCAGCCCAATAAGCAATGCGATAATAAGGCTCATTTCTTCATCCGGGAACAATCCGTACACAAAGCTTCCCGTAAACAGGAAGCGGATATAATCGAACACAAGATACATCATTACAAAGGCAGGCGCTAATAACACGCTACTCAGCCTTACGTCTTTTTCGCCCTTAAAAAACAGATAAGCCCCTATTACCAACAGCGGATTTATAACGTGCAGGAAAAACATTCCGCCGCTGAAATTGAAATGTGCAAACCCCGACAGAGTTCCGCCCACAGAAACAATAAAGACAATACCGATCGTTACTGCCTCTGTCAAAAACAGAACTCCGGGCAATTCCTTATGCATTACTGTTACAACAACTGCGTCAGCTATAAACACTGAAGCCCCCGCGATATTTGATATAAAAGTCAATTCATACATATATTGCGCCTGAGGGATATATGTATATAAAGCTGAAGCCAGCAATAATGATCCAACTATAAATTCAAAGATTATTGTTTTTTTCATATTCATTACCCACCGGTATTTTCTCATGCGCCAATAAAGCTAACGTTCGTTTTCTGTTTGCAATTATAACACACTTCTGTACTTTTGTCAAGACAGACTTTCCGGAATTGACCGCTTTTGTTTTCCGATGAAATCGGACACTGCTTTTTTTACTTCCTCGGAATGCCCCGTCATAAGATGTCCGCCTGTTTCAAAGGAAACAAAAGTACAATTCTGAAAACGTTCAAGCGCATTTTCCACATCTTCATAGCTTGCCAGTTTATCGTCCTTTGAATGTAAAATAAGCGTGGGCGCCTGAATTTCCTCAATTCTGTAATCGTCAAAATTTCTCGCCATATCGGGATTTGTCACGCCGGCGTCCAGAACAACGCCGTCCTTTCGCTCGCTGACGGGGAGCATACTGTAAATCGTTGACGGTTCCATTCCCATGACAGGCTCAAATAACGGGCTCAGCAAAAACATAGCATAATCATTGCAAAGAAAAGCAGGCGGACCTGCGTATTCGGCATATTTTTCGGGCTTTTCGGCATACGGCATTGCGGAGCAGTACAAAATCAAGCCTTTTGTTCTTTCGGGATAATCGAGAGCAAACCGAATGGCGATACTGCCGCCTGCCGAGGTCGCGAGCAGATAAACCTTGTCAATGCCCAGCCTGTCAAGTAACTCAGTGTATGCAGAAGCCTGTTCTGCAGGAGTTCCTTTTCCCGAAACGGCACTTCCGGGATAACCGAACCTTGACGGAGCAAGTATTCTGAAATCAGAAACAAAGTCCTTACAGGTATCAAAAGCCTGGTCATAACCGCCGAAAATACCGTGAACGGACAGAATTACCTCTCCGTCACCCTCGTCAACATAGGTCATTTTTCCATAACTGTTAATTGACAAGGAAATAGGGGGACGTGAAATAAGGTGGAAGAAAGCGAAAAAAACCGTTAGTTACCGCGATAAATGGCTTAATACAGCCGATTGTAAGCGCAAGCAGGTGGAAGGATATAAAAGGTGCGTCCGGGGCGTGTGTCAAACGCTTCGGGCACTTTTTTTGCTGAAATCTGGAAATTGTGGCGAGAGCGGCGCGGAGTTTAAAAAGCGTTTAAGGAATTTTAAACGGGTGTTTAAATGGCTTTGCTATGCGATTTAAATAGAAATAATTTAAAAAACGGGTGAAACATTTGATTTCATTTTATGCCAGATTATGTATATTTTAGCAACGAACTCAACGAACAAAAAAAGTGGTGTCAACGAACTACTTCGTTGACAAGAAATAAAGGCGCAAAAACATTCGTTTCGCGCCTTTTTTTGTGCACATTTTTATACTATTAAAAATGTATTTAATAATTCACATCTGCAATTCCTATTACCTTTCCGAGACAGGCTGCTGTTTCATACTTGCTGAGATCTATCGGAGGATAATCTTCATTGTAAGATATCAGGAATTTTCCGCCGTATTCTTTTATGTAGACACTTCCATCAAGTAAGAAAATGCCTACTTCTCCCTTGCAAACACAGGGGCAAGACTTTACCAGAACGATATCTCCATCATGGTATTCCTCTTCCATGCTGTCGCCAGAAACAGGGATTGCATAATCTGCTTGTTGCGCTTCAGGAGTGTTCTGAACAGTGAGCGTTTCCGCAATGGCTTCATCAAGAAACAGCCCGGTTCCGGCACTTGCTGCGCGATCATAGTATCTTATTTTACATGTATCGTTCAAGGTCAAGCATTTATTGGTGGCGTGGATCGGCTCCGTCCTCTGCTCTTTTTTCTGTTCCGCAGCTCGTTCGGCGGCGAGTTCGGCGAGTGTTTCTGCGCGTTCCTGAATCAATTTTTTTGAAATCTCATCAACTGCACTATAATTAACTATCAGCTTGTTAATATCTTCAGGAACAGTTAACTGCGCTTCTTGACCTGTGATTAAGAAGTTCAGAGATACTCCCAAAAAATCCGCAATAGTGGATAAACTCTCTGCTGCTGGGTTGACGTTATTCTTGTTCCAAGCAGATATAGCAGATGTAGAAATGCCTGTGAAAGCGGCTAAATCCTTTTGTTTAAGCCGTTTTTGCTTCAACACCATAAAAATTCTCTGAGATATAGTCATACAGTTCCTCCTATAAAAATTCAGAAAAAAATCCATAAAAGCGAATTTTTCTCTTGACAAATCCACATATATGGATTATAATAAACTTGTAACCCGTGGATTACCCACAGGGCATATTAATCCATCTACATTCTATCATAAATCCACGGAAAAATCAACAGAAAGGAGTTCAAAAAATGCCACTTTCAGAAAATATCAGGATCATGCGCGAACGCCGTGGTCTGTCGCAGTCAGAGCTTGCCGATAAGATCGGCTTGCAGAAGCAGAATGTCAGCGCTTATGAGCGCGGAATTAAAGTACCGTCAGTGGAGAAGCTGGTCGCGATTGCCGACACGCTTCGCTGCTCTACGGATATGCTTTTAGGGAGGGAAATATCATGAGCATGAGAGAAAAGACCGCCGCTGTAGAAGCGGCACTGGAGAAGCTGGGATACCGGAAGATTCGGGAACTTCAGCTCATCTGCCCGGCACAAAGTAGGGCGAACGTTTACCTGAACGGCGAGTACTTCGGCGTGTTCGATTTTGCTCGCAATACCTTTGTTGATTAAGGAGAATATCACAATGATCAGAAACGGCGATATAATCGGAAGCTATAAAATACTGGCTACAGCCAACGGAATGGCTCTGGCTCATTCCAAGACTGCCCCTGACCCCTATGTGGTATGGTTCATTGACGAGGACGGCTGCGGCGTTCGCAACGGAAGCTACCTTCAAACCAAAGAGGACGCTGAGTGGGACTTCTGCTGCAAGGCGTTCCCGTGGTTCGAGGACAATGCTCCGGTCAACATGATCGAGGACGAAGCTGAGAAGCGGATACAGGATTTCAACGATTTCCTCGACGAGGCAAAAAACGCTGTTGACATGGCTAAGGCTCTGGTGGAGGATATGGTTCTGGAGCACGGCAGGCTCCAGGGCAAAAAGGAAGCTCCGCAGGAGAAAGGTGCGGAGCCTGAAATCGACTATCTATCTAGTTTCAATTTTAACGAGTCAGTTAAAATCCAGAAGTCAATATCTGCAGTCGTTGCTAAAATCAAAGATGAAATAAAGAAGTACGGTGTTCCATGTGATGTAATCATTGATAGCACTTTAAACCTCGATGTTTCCCTGGTAGACGAAACATGAGCCGGGAAAGATTTCATTACTCTCCTCTTACATCCGAGGAACAGATTTTTGCATCAGAACATCATGGAATCGTGATCTCATATCTAGTGAAGGACCGACTTCCATTCGATGACTGGTATGACGTAGTTATATTCAGATACCTGCTTTCAGTAAAGCGCTGGTTCGCTATTCCAGAACTTCACAAGTACAGTTTCTGTACGATAGCATATAATGCCATGCGTTCAGCTGTAGGAGTTGAACGCACAAAACAAAAAAGGCGCAAAGGAAAAGCTGTATTTGTTTCTCTGGATGAACCTGATCCTAGTTTCTGGTCTGGAACATCAGGGGACTGTCCTGTACTATCAGATACCATTGCTGATATCCACTCAGATTTTACTTGGCGTTATGACGATATTACTTTAGCCGAAACAAGCAAGCGCTGAATGTGCTTGCTTGTCCGCAGGGAATGACCGCCCTGCGCTGATGATGGCAGGTCGGAGCATGAAAAAAGAGCCTCGGCAGCAGCGACTACACATTGACCGGCGTGTTGATTCTGCTAAGACCCAAGGCTCCGTCTTCAGTATATCAGAGCTTAGTGCTTTTGTCAAGGTAATATCTTACAGAAAGGAGAGATACTTTTGACGTATTTATCAACGGCTGAGGTCGCTGAGGTCAAAGGCTGTAGCCTTAGACATGTTCAGCAGCTTGTTAAGAGTGGGAAAATGGACTACATCACCGCCGATAAAGCAGCCAACAACCGCACCGAGTACCGTGTGCCGCTGTCCGCGCTTACCGAAAGTGAGCAGATAGCCTACGAAAACAGGCAGCGCCGCTCGCTGGGACTAGAGCCTTTAAAGCCCGTTAATAAGGCAGATAAACAGCAGTTAAGCCCGGCAGAAAAGCCCCGGTTGACGCTGGACGATCTCACAGAGAAGCAGCGGACTGAGCTGTATGTATGGACATCTATCATTCATGACTGGTTGGAGATCCGCGACAGATATCCGCAGTACAGCAAGGGCGAGGTTGACGAGATGTTCGTTCAGGCGGCACGGCTGAAGTACCCGAATATGGATATCAGCACGGATATCCTCTACAGGCGGCTGAAAGCATACCGCAATTCGGACATTTCCGGACTTATCGACAAGCGAGGCGGAAAGAACAAGGGGACAACGGTTGTTCCGGAATTCATGTTGAACGCATTCTGCCGGTTCTACCTCGACCAGCAGTGCCTGACCGTGACGTGCTGCTACAAATTCACGCAGGACTGGGTGAGGGAGCATTACCCGGAGAGCTTTGCGGATATGCCCTCGGAGCGGACATTCAGGCGGAGGGCGGAGGATATCCCGTATGCTGTGAGGATGTATTTTAGGCACGGTGACAAGGCGTTCGCAGATAAATGTCTACCGTGGATTGATCGCCTGTATGACGATCTCCACGCCAATGACGTATGGATCGCCGACAACCACACCTTCGACTTCTTCACGATCGGCAAGGACGGCAAGACGCGCCGCCTGTACCTCACAGCATTCACTGACGCGAAGTCCGGCGTTATGGTTGGCTGGAACCTCACCTTTGCACCGTCCGGCGACAGCACGCTGCTGGCGCTGCGGCATGGAATATTGAGGTGCGGCGTTCCGAAAGCGGTTTACTTCGACAACGGTTCAGAGTTTCTTGTATCGGATATCGGCGGACGAGGACACCGCCGCCGTAAGGACTGGAACAAAGATCCGCTGCCGCCGAATATTCTGCAATTCCTCGGTATCGAAATGCACAACGCTATCGTCCGGAATGCTAAGGCAAAGCCCATTGAGCGGACGTTCTGCACGTTTAAGAACCAGTTTTCGCGATGTATTCCGACATTCTGCGGCGGCACGATACTGGAACGTCCGGAGAGCCTGAAATATAAGCTGAAGCATGGCATTATCCCGGAGGAAGAACAGATAAGGCTGGCGCTGGACGCTTACATAGACGGCTGCTACAACGTCGCACCATACGGCGGCAAGGAACGGCGCTATAAAGGTATGAAGCGGTTCGAGGTCTGGAACGAGAGTATCCAGGATACGGCATTCCGAACGGCGGACGAAGAAAACCTGTCAATGCTGCTGAAACGCGTCAGCAAGCCGCAGGCGGTCAGCCGAAACGGTGTGTACATCAGCTTCGCAGGTGAAAAGTTGTGGTATCGCGGCGCTGATACGGTGCTGCATATTGGCGAAAAGGTGTATCTCCGGTACGATCCGGCGGATATCCGCAAGGTGCGTATATACGATATGGCTACGGATAAGTACCTGTGGACGTGGGAGCTGGACGACGATCTGTTCGTGGATTATCTCACCAACCACCGGGAGGATATCGCCACCGCCGAGAAGCAGATTGCCGAGAGCAAGCGGCTGGTTCGGGAGTACGGCAAGGGTATCCTGGACGGAGTGGACGCGGACAAGCGCATAGATATCTTCGCCGCCATGGTGAAAAACTCGGTCGAGGGCGAGAAGCAGCTTCAATTCAAGAAGCCTGCCAAGTTCGTTCCGGTGTTCTCGGAGGAGAAGCTGGAGACAGATCCTCACCTCGGAGATATTCAGGAGATATCGGTAAACATAGACATTCTCGACAAGCTCAACGCAGCGGCAGCAAGCCGCAGAAAGGACGATTAAAATGGCTGAACAGAAAACCAAGAGGGAGCTTACCAGGGAGCAGCAGGAAGCTCTGGAGAATATATCGGCTGCGGCTGCGGAGCTGGGTATCTCTGAAAAGAGGATGTGCGAGCGCATCGGCGTGAACAGCTCGATCATCTCGCAGATCCGCGGCGGATACTACCTCGGAGACTGGGACAAACAGTTCGACAAGATATTTACTTACTTTTCGAACAAAAACGCCGCTGCCGAGGCTTACAGCGAGGTTGAATACGCGCCTACCTCGATATCCACGCTGGTATACAAGACGCTGCGGAACGTGCAGCTGAAGGGCGGATTCGCATTCGTTACCGGGGACGCTGGTATCGGCAAGACAAAGGCGCTGCGCAAGTACATCGCCGACAATCCGCTGAGCAGCGTGATGATAACCATTAATCCCTGCACCAAGAGTACGAAGGCGGTGCTTAAAATGCTCGCCCTGGAGCTGGGTGTTCCAGTATCACAGTCCCGAGACGACCTCTGGATGAGCATTGCGGCGAAGCTGCATGACGGCATGGTGGTGGCGGTTGACGAAGCGCAGCTGCTCACCTACGGCAGCATTGAAACGCTGAGATCCTTTGCAGACTTCTTCTCCGAGCGTGGACAGACCCTCGGCGTGGCGCTGGTAGGCAACCAGGGTATCTGGGAGAAGATTGAGGGGCGCACCCGGGAGCAGTACCGCCAGGTCGCGAACCGGGCATGGCAGCGGCAGCAGATCTCGACTACGGACGTACAGCCGGAGGACATCAGAATGCTGTTCCCTATCCTTGAGGGCAGAGATGACGAGCTGACGCTCCTCTACAAGGTAGCTCAGACCGCCGAGGGTATAAGAGGCGCTGTAAGGCTCTTCGGGAACGCCTACGACGCTGGCAGCTATGACTTCAAGGGCATAGTGAATATGGCTAAGATGATGCACCTTGACCTGAAGGGCGCGGAAAAGGTGGTGCGGTCATGAAGCATGGTAAGAAGCCAACGCGCCGCCAGAAGCAGGACATAGCTTCGGTAAGGCTGAATCCGGATAACTGGCTTGTCTGCAAGAACACCCTGGAGGAACTGGTTCTGGTACATAAGATAAGCGGCAAAAACAAGGTGATCAGGAAGGAGCTTTTAAGATGAGATACGAATACGGTCTTGCATTTCTTTTCGGGATAGTGATCATGGCGCTGGCTAATGCGCTTTCGCTCGGAGTTGTTCCCGGCAAGGCGCTGGCGGTGATATTCCTGCTGGTAGCTCTGGCGGCGATCGCAGCGGTAGCGTTCATTTTAGGTCGCAGGAGCTGCCGGAAGCTGGTTCAGCGCCGCTCGTATAATGAGGGCGTTCGCATGGGTCTCAGGGTCGGCAGAGCGGAGCGGCAGTCTGAAATTCAGAGGTTTCTGGAGAATGAATGAAGATACGCTGCTGTTGGAATTCCTTGAGGAATACTTGAACGGGCTTGATATGGTAAGCCAATATGAGGCTGTCAAGGTCGGAATTTCAATGCTGCTGAGCGAGGGTGTTTTCAACAATACCGTGGAGATTTCCGGGCTGCTGAAAATAAATTACGGTATTATAATCAGCGCCGAACGTTTGCGGCAAATGGCTGGCGGAAGGGTGATATTTATGCGCCCTGCCATACCAGCGTGATAAGGGGGCTTAGTCCCCCCGTCCTTAATGCGGCTTCCGGCTCGTCTGGAAACGGTTGCAAGCCCGTGGAAACGCAGAGCAAGGACACTTTACAGGGAGGATATTTATGGACAAGGAAACGCAGAAGAATTTGTCGGACGATTTTGTCAAGCTGCTCCGCTTCACTGGAAGAGATGGCATTGAGGAGCTTATTCGTTATTTGCAGGAGGAAACAGACTTTTTCACCGCTCCGGCAAGCACAAAGTATCATGGAGCATTCGAGGGTGGTTTACTCAAACACAGTATGAATGTGCTAGACTGCCTTGATGAAGCAGGTTACGATTACAAAACCGTCATTGTTGTAGCTCTGCTGCATGATATCTGCAAGGCGAACTGCTACGGCAAGGAAACCCGGAACGTCAAGGAAAACGGTGCGTGGGTGGAAAAACAGGTTTACACCTATCAGGACGATCTGCCGCTCGGTCATGGCGAAAAGTCGCTCTATATTATAAGTAAGTACATCAAGCTCACCGATGAGGAGGCTGCGGCGATCCGCTGGCACATGGGCGGTTTCGACAGCGCGTTCCGGGGCGGCGACCGGGGGCTGAATATCGCGTTTGAAAAGTACCCTCTGGCGGTTCTGCTGCATTTGGCGGATATGAAGGCTACTTATATTGTGGAACGGGGGTACGGGAATGACTGACGAGCAGTGGAAAGAGCTTGAAAAGAATTTAGTACCGCCTTTCGGTCGTGCCAAGCTGTTAATTGACGGATATACCGTGGATATAGTGGTCGCTTTAACCGGAAAAATGAAGTTTGGGTTTACGGTTTATGTTGACGGATTTATCAAAGGCGAATGGTCAATAAATGACTGTGATATCCGCCGCCGGTTCTATTTTGAATCCAAGAAGTCGCTTTTGAAACAGTCCGAGAAAGCCAAGCTGAAGAAACTCAGAAAAGCTGATAGGGAAAGGATAGAGCAGAGA
This sequence comes from Oscillospiraceae bacterium, assembly GCA_022766785.1. Lineage (GTDB taxonomy): Bacteria > Bacillota > Clostridia > Oscillospirales > Ruminococcaceae > CAG-115. Next base: position 20,994 of record JALEOL010000073.1, on the reverse strand, counting down.
GCGTCATACTCTGTTTTTCTTCCGTACTGGGGCAGCTTTTCCCGACTGAAAGCTCATCTTATTAAGAATAACCGGTCGATTGAGTTGGTGGAATGTCATTGATGAAAGAGGGTGGTTACATGAAAGTGTCAGCATTTACAGCAAGGTGCAAGTATGAGATTGGCGATGTGATCGCTACCCCGGACGGAAAAGCAATGCGCATAACAGATATTTGCGCTATGCACTATGTCAAGACCGGGAAGGTCATTTTTACCTATGAGCTGGACAACAGCGGACGTTATGTGCTTCTTCAGGAAGAGGTGGCAAAATGAAATCCCGTAGATACTGGGCGGTGCTGAATGGCTGTTATGAACTATGAAACCCTACTGGAACAGTGGAATGAGGAGTAGCAACATGGATAGATTAACAGAAATTGACGAATTCGGAAATGCCGATATCATCGCGCTTTCTGATGTAATGCCCGAACTTTATGCAGAATTATCTTTCTCCGAAGCGAATGCTCTAACCAATGCACTCAATAGGCTTGCCGCATACGAGGACACCGGACTTGCTCCGGAAGAAATCATAAAATTAAAACAAAATAGTATGATTCCGGGGGCATAGTCCCCCGCCCTAATGTGGCTTCCGGTAATTCCGGAAACGGTTGCAAGCCCGAAAACACAGAGCAGGGATAACGTCAGTGCGCTGCATAAGTCACTGACAGAAAGGAGAGTGATTGCATGAAATTCAGGCTTTATGACTATGATAACGACCGCTCGGTGGATCTGGAGCTTACCGCCAGCCAGTGGAAAGAGCTTCAGGTATTTCTCAAGGAACTTAAGAATCCACCGGAGCAGGACTACAAATCGGTGCTGGACTGCTACAACAGTATCTGCACCGGGCTTCCTCCGGCTACCAGACTGACAGATAAGCGCCGCCGGGCAATAGTCCGGGCGCAGAAGGACGGTTACGATTTTGAGCAGGTATTCCGGAAAGTCGCCGCCAGTCCGTTTCTCAATGGAAGGAACAGCCGAAAGTGGCGCGCTAATTTCGACTGGTTAATGCAGCCGTCTAATCTGCTGAAAGTGTCCGAGGGGCAATTCTCCGACACTACTCCGGCACATCAGACCGCCGCTCCCATGACAGGCAATCCGTTTGACGAGTATGGAAAGGATTAACGCAGCAGACTTTGTGAAATCCCTTGCAGCGGTACATGTTCAGACAAATCCTCCGCTGGAGGGCGACTATACCGGCGAGGACGGACTGCTCCGCTGCGGAACGTGCCGCCAGCTCAAGCGCAGCCGCATAGAAGTCAGCGGCGAGGAGATAATCGTTCCGGTGTGGTGCGAATGCCGCAAGAAAGCCGCCGAAGCCGAGAAAAAACAGAGCGCCGCCGCTCTTGCCGCTTCAAGGCAGTGGGAGCTGCGTAAGCTGTCGCTTATGGACTCGGCGCTGTCCGAGGTTCGGTTCAGCGCCGCCGATGAGCGCGAGAACTCCGTCAGCATAGGAATGTGCCGGAGATATGCCGACCTGTTTCCGAAGATGAAGCAGGAAAACCGGGGACTGCTGCTTTTCGGCAGCGTGGGGACGGGCAAGACATTCGCCGCCGCCTGCATTGCCAATGCTCTGCTGGAGCAGGGTTTTCCGGTGGTTATGACCTCGCTTGTCAAGCTGATTGACGGCGGCGCAGACGAACTATGCTGCCGAATGGCAGCTATTGACATGCTTATCCTTGATGACCTCGGCGCGGAGCGGTCAACCGACTATGCTCTGGAAAAGGTTTATAACGTGGTGGATAGCCGTTATCGGGCAGGATTACCGGTAATCTACACTACAAATCTGACGTTGGAGGAGCTGAAACGCCCGGCAGATATCCGGCTGGCGAGGATATACGACCGGGTGCTGGAACGGTGTTTTCCGGTGGAGTTCCGGGGCGTTTCTCACAGAAAAACCGCAGCCCGGCAGGGGTTCGAGGAAATGCGGGAGCTGCTGGGTGGGAGTTAATTTAAACACTATTTAAAGGAGGATCTTATTATGAACAGAAAACACAAACGGCTGTCCAAGGGGCGCGGCGTGACTATTCCGCGCGACATGGCAGCATACCTCGGATTGGAAGCCGGGACTGCGGTGGATCTTACCGCGACAGGAGATGGCAGGCTCATTATTTCGAAGCATGCCGACACCTGCCGGTTCTGCGGCGGAACGGAGAGGATCAAGTATTTCAGCGGAATATTCTGCTGTCCTCACTGCGCTAAAGCACTGTATGAGGAGGTGTGCAGCTGATGAGCGAGGATATCGTTGCAAAGGTCAGGGAACTTAGCAAGGTAAAATCTGAGATAGAGAAACTGAACGAGCGCAAAAAGGCGCTTGAAGCGTATTTCCTGGAGCGAGGCGGCGTTGATGTTACCGACACCAAGTACAAATCCGCTACATACTCTGATCCTTGCGGTCATGCTGCTGTCACCTACACCGAGGCTGAAAGCCTGACGATCAATTCCCCGAATTACCTCAAAACGGCGCTGGGAGCTATTTTCCCGGACGTGTTTGACGAGGTAGTTGAAACCAAGGTAAAGCCCAAGAACAAGGACATAGAGAGAATGCTTATCGGTATGTATACAGGTAACTACACCAGAGCGACCCCGTCAGAGGTCATTGAGCAGCTTCCTTGCGACAGCAAGGCTAAGGCGGCGCTGTTTAAGAAGCTGAAGGGCGCGAAGTTTGAAACTGACCGGGATAATCTTATCAAGATCGGCGGTTTCTCGGAGCAGGACGCGAGCGACTACGCCTATCTTTACGCCGAGGCGGTGGTCTGGCAGACGTTCCGGCGCATTTCCGAGATGTCCGGTGCGGACGATGCACGGCTGCTCCGCTGTATTAACCTCGGCATTGCGGTGGACAGTTCCACAAAGCTGACGGTGACGTGATGGCTACTAAGGAACAGATTAAGCGGATATATGCGCTGGGAGCGGCAACGGGGCTGCTGGACAGCAGTCTGGGGACGGAGGATAATCTTCACCTCTGGGTGCGGCAGTTCTCGCTTAAGGAGCATATTTCGGAGCTGACGGAGAAGCAGGCGGCGTTCATTATAGAACGATTACTGGACTACAAAAAGCACGCTGTTCCGGAGGTGGTTCAGGAGAAGATCACAAAGGAGCAGATCAGCTTCTGCTTCAAGCTGATGTACCGCATTGCGGCGGTTTCTCCGTCCGAAGCTGAGCCGAGGGAACGGCTGCGCGGTGTGGTTGCGAAAGAGCTTAACCGGAATATACCGCCGGACGGGGATATCTTTTATAACGTGTCCCGGGCGGAGGGTTCAGCGATAATCGAGATGCTGAAGCGCATTCTCCGTTCCGAAGAAGCCAAGCTGAAAAGAGGTGATAAGCATGGGACTGGCAATGCTTGTAAAAAAGAGCCACCTTAACGCAGATCAGCAGGAGGTGGCGGACATCATTGGGCTGGAGAACTACCGGGCGCTGGTGGATGCATTCGGCGGTTCTCCGATCTGGATACCTAAAGCGCGATCGCTGGTATCCTCGCCGGAGATATCCGAGCATATCCGCATCCGGCGGCAGCAGGGCGATTCCCCGGAACAGATAGCAAGAGAGCTGGAGATCCCGGTTTCGGAAGTCCGGCGGTTAAGTAAATAATTTTATGGCGCACTGCTCTGGTGCGCCGCTTTTTTTGTGGTTTCGCTTAGTGGTTTCACATTTTACAAAAATACATTTTAATAGTATAATCGGAATTGGAATAATCAGCATTTAAAGGCGGTGATTTTGTGGATTTTGATACGATTTATAACATGATCCTGACGGTCGGCATGGGAGCGATCACATTCTTCCTGAAGCGCAGCTTTGACAAGCTGGACAGCCGCGCCAGCAAGTCCGATCTTGATGAGCTGAAAGAGAAGATCGATCATGCTGATGATAAGTACGCAACAAAGGCAGAGCTGCGTGAGCTGAAGAAATCTATTGAGAAGATCGAGAACAGCATAGATTTCCTCAAGGAAAACACAGTGCGGAACAGCGAATTTATCCGCACCATGACGCGCCTTGAGTCCAAGATTGATGATCTGAAAAGGGAGTGATACGAATGGATATGGAGCGTGTAAGGAGAGAGAAGTTTCTCGACAACAACGCACGGGTGCTCCGTGCTATCAATACGCTGCGGACGCAGTACGTCAAGATCCGTGATCTTGAATACGGTCTGGAAGTGGAGGTCAGTCCGGCAGAGATCGCCGACAGCGTGAACTACCTCAATGAAGGCGGATACATCAAGCTCCGTGGCGTGGAATTCCACAATGAGGTCGCAGACCTGGCTGACGCTGAGCTGCACACCCTGGAAGCTAAGCTCACCGCAAAGGGTATCGCGTTCCTCAACGGCAAGATATCCGATCCCTGCATAAGGCGGTGAGCCGATGAAACGTAAGCACAGCAAGATAGACGCGCTGCCGTCCGACATCAAGGAAGCGGTGGAGCAGATGATCCTCGGAGATTACACCTACCGTGATGTGTGTGATTTCGTAAGGGATACCGCAAACATCACGCTGTCCGAAGCGGCGGTGTGCCGGTATGCGCAGGGTCTTAACGCCAGCATACAGGATATCCGGCTCGCCAGCGAGAACATGAGGGCGCTGACCGAGGAAATGCAGAAGTTTCCGCAGCTCGACACCACCGAGGGCATTGCCCGATTAATATCTCACAAGGTATTGCAGGCAGTCCGGGAAATGGACGATACCACGCTGAAAGAGTCCGATCCTTTGAAGCTGATCGAGAAGGCAACGGCGCTGATCCGCGCGGTCAGCCTGAAAAATTCCACCGACATCAAGACGGCGAACCTCAAAAATGTGGCTTTCGAGAGCTTTAAAGAGGAAATATTCGACGCTATGGCTAAGGAAAATCCGGAGCTTTATCGGCAGCTCGTTCAGTTCGTCAACAGTAAGTCACAGGAGGAATAATGTACGTTGTATATTGCCAGTCCGGCAAGGAAATGTCGGTAGTCCGGCAGCTTGCCGAAAAGGATATCACGGCGTATGCGCCGCGGCGCCTTGTAATGGAACGGCGTTTCGGGAAGTGGGTGCGCAGGGAGATATTCCTGTTCAGCGGATATGTATTTCTGGACTGCCCGGATCTTACGCCAGACACATGGCAGACGGTTAAGAACTGCTGCGGAACTGTGCGGATACTCAGCCGCTCACAGTTAAGCCCCACCGAGGAGGAGTATATCAGCTTCCTCTGCAACGGCGGTCATGCGCTGGGAATAAGTCGGGGATACATCTCAGATGGTGCGCTGCACATCACGGACGGGTTCCTGCGTAAGTTTGAGCACAAGATCATCAGATACAACAGGCGCGGCAAGCGCGCAACGGCGGACGTTACGATATATGGCAGGCATTACGAGATAACCCTCGGCTGCGAGTTTGATGTTCCGCCGGCTACTCCGTTGATAAGCTCCGGAGCGGCAAAAAATATTCCTTGATATCTGCGGATTTTCGTCCGAACGGACAGGGCGAAGCTATACCCTCGAAAATCGCGCAGAAACAGGGGTATTCAATTTATAGTGTAGTTTCATTACCAACCGGGAAATCGGGCATTTAAACGCAAATAAAACCGATTTAAACGCATATTCAGAAAGAGGTGACAGTGTGAGCAAAAAGAAAAAGAGCATAGCAGCCCTCGGAGCGGCTATCGCTGAGCATGAGAAAATCAATTCCACCGCCCCGGCGTCTGCTGTTCAGCAGCTTGTCGAGGCGTTTCTTTCTACCAACAACGAGGCAAAAAGAGCCAAGAGGATAGCCGAGGTCAAGTCCCAGTGCGAGGGCGTGAACGAGCTGCTGTCCCAGAACAGTGAGCTGCTCACCGCCGAGGTGGAACAGGCGCTGATCAGAGCGGCGACCGGGTACACCGTCACCGAGAATACTATTAAATATGTGAACGGCGTCAAAACCGTTGAGACCCGTGAGCGGCATATAGCTCCGTCACAGGCGGCGATTGAGTTTTACCTTGTAAACAAAAAGGGCGAGGATTACAGCAAGGCAGGCGGCGGTTCGGGCAATGCGGACGGCGCTCTGGCGGATATTCTGGAGGCGCTGAAGAATGGGTAAGATTGCATTTACCAAAAAGCAGAACGAACTTATGCGGCTGTTCAAGCAGAGCCGGCTTCCCCGTCTGACTGTCCTGCAAGGCTCTGTCCGTTCCGGCAAGACGTGGATATCCCTGATTTTATGGGCGTTCTGGGTGGCAAGCCGACCGAAAGAGTACCTTTACATGATGTGCGCAAAGTCGCTACAAACCCTGAAACGGAACTGCCTGTTCCCCTTGCAGGAGCTTATCGGCGAGAAACACTTCACATTTTCGCTCTCCACAAAGGAGGGCGTTTTGTTTGGGCGGAAGATAATGCTGGAGGGCGCTAATGACGCTCGTTCCGAGGGCAAGATTCGAGGCATTACGCTTGGCGGCGCTTACTGCGATGAGCTGACGCTGTTCCCGAAGGACTTCTTCACCATGCTGCTGTCCCGTCTGTCCGCGCCGGGGGCGAAGCTGTTCGCGACCACAAATCCGGACGTTCCGACCCACTGGCTCAAAAAGGAATACCTCGATAACGAGAACCTTGCGGACGATCTGCTGAGCGTATTCTTCAGCATTGACGACAACACCACGCTGCCGCAGGAGTATGTGGAAAGCCTGAAAAAGGAGTACACCGGCGTATTCTTCGACCGGTTCATTCTGGGCAAATGGGTTGTCGCCGAGGGCGCTATTTACCGGGTGTTTACGGATAATATCCCGGCGTTCGCAGCGCCGGAGGAGCTTCCAAGGCTTGATATCATCAATGTCGGTATCGACTGGGGCGGCAACGGTTCGGCTCATGCAATGGTAGCGACCGGCATGACATCTGATTTCGGCAAGCTCATTGCAGTACGCAGCGAGCGCGTTCCGGCGACCGGCATTACGCCGCAGCAGATATACAAGCGTGTGTATGAGTTCTGCGAGTATATCCAGAAGCACTACGGCGCTATCGCGGACATCTACGCCGACAGCGCGGAGCAGACGCTTATCGCCGGACTTCGCGAAGAGCTGAAGCCGCTCGGCGTTACGGTCAAGAACTCGCTGAAGCGTCCGATAAACGACCGGATCAAAGCCACCACCATGCTGATGGGCGGCGAGAGGTTCTTCCTGACGCCGGAGTGCGGCACTCTTGTTGAAGCGTTCCAGGGCGCGGTCTATGACGACAAGGTGATCGGCGAGGACGTCCGGCTGGATAACGGCACATCGGATATTGATACGCTGGACGCTTTCGAATACAGCTTCGAAAGGTATATTCCGAGGCTCATCAGGAGGGATTAATGAACGTTTTAAACGCGATTAAAGGCTTATTTAAAGGGAAAGGAAGTGCAGCTGTGGAGAGCTTTGATACAGTCGAATCAGCCATCAGCGCCACTATGCAGACGGCTACGGATATCTGGTGGAAGGCTTTTCAGGGAATGCTTCCGTTCGAGCCTACGCACAAGAATTTCAAGCCGCTGCCGGTGGCTTACACCTCGACGGCGTATCTGGCGCAGCTTGTTACCGGCGAGATCAAGTTCGAAATTGCGGACAAGGATCTCAATGCCGAGGTGCAGAAGAACCTCCTGCCGAACCTTGACCGGATAGTTCAGCTCACTCTTGTGGGCGGATACACCGTCATAAAGCCTTACATATCTCCGATCGGGAAGATCTTCTTCGACTTCGCTACAAGCAGGGATTTCAAGCCGATAGCGCTGGACGAGAACGGGCATATCACCGAGGGCATATTCTACGAACGTATACGCTACAAGGGCAAGATCTACGAGCGCCGGGAACACCACATCTTCCGGGACGGCGTGCATACCGTCCGGAACACCGCCTACATCTACGGCACCAGGCGCACTGTGGAGCTTTCCGAGGTTCCAAAGTGGGCTATGCTGCTTCCGGAGGGGCGCATTCCCTCAGACATTCCGATGATAGCGACGTTCCGCACGCCCTACGCCAACAACATAGACCTTGACAGCGAGCTGCCGGTCTCAATCTTCGCAAACTCTATCGGCACGCTTCACGATATCGATCAGGCGCACAGCGAGTACAGAGCCGAGTTCAAGAAGATGTCCGCAAAGGTGTTTGCAGACAGCACCGTGCTCCGTGGAAACAAGGGCATACCCGACGATTACTTCGTCAATGTGAGCGGAGACGGGACTTCCTCTATAGACAACCAGATCATGGCGTATGCGCCGCAGATCCGCGAGACTGAGCACAAGGCGGATATCAATACGGAGCTGAGATTGTACGAAACGCAGATAGGCGTAAGCTCCGGGACGTTTTCGTTCGATACAAGCAAGGGGCTTGTCACCGCAACGCAGGTGCTGTCCGAGGATAGAACTACCTACAACACGGTCAGCCAGTTACAGCGGCAGCTCCGACCGGTGCTGGAGGCGCTGAACAAAATAACCGTCACGCTGGCAAGGTTCTACGGCATAGAGTGCGAGGACGGCGAGTGTGCGATCGAGTTCGGCGACAGCGTTTTCGAAGACACCGGGACGGAGTTTAACCGCCGTTTCCAGATGGTTCAGGCTGGACTTCTCAAGCCGGAGGACTTCAATGCATGGTACTTCGGTGTCCCGCCGGATAAGGCGAGGGAGATGCTGCCGGAGATGACTGGCACTTTCGGAGGTGAATAATTATGCTGACCCCGGAACAGCTCCAGAACCTGCCGAAAGAGCTTACAGATCTATATTCGCAGCTTACCGAGTTCATCCTCCGGGACATAGCGCGGCGCATTGCAAAGGGCGCGAAAATCACCGATACAGCGGAATACCAGTTGTATCGGGCGCGGTCTTTGGGGCTGTCCGAAAAGGAAATTGCCGCCAAGATAGCCGAGATAAACGGTGTTTCGGTTGATGTGATAGACACGCTGATCCGGGACGCTGCGGCGCAGTCCGATGAGTTTGACCGGCGAATGCTCGGCGCTGATGACGGTGCCGCTGTTCCACTGGAGGACAACAAGCAGCTCCAGAAGCTCATGGCGGCGCAGATAAAGGAAACCGCCGGGGACTGTGAGAACCTTACCGGGACTATGGGCTTCGCCGACCACGATTTCCTCGGACGGGTGTACTACCTGTCAATGACGGATATGTACCGCAGGGAGCTTGATTCGGCGCATATGAAGGTCGTGACCGGAGCAACGGACTACATGACCGCTATTCGGCAGGCTTGCAACAAGCTGGCGGCAAGCGGCGTGCGGACGATAGACTATGAAAGCGGTCGCTCTGACCGGGTGGAGGTCGCTGTCCGCAGGGCTTTGCTCACAAGCGTGGGGCATATAACTCACCGGATATCTGAGGAGAACGGCAAGGAGTTCGGTGCGGACGGGTGGGAGATGTCGGCTCATTCCGGCGCACGCCCGTCCCATGCGGTCTATCAGGGGCGGCAGTATACGCAGGCTGAGTACGAGAAGAAGATAAAGTCGCTTCTATCGGAGCCGAACTGCCGCCATGATGTTTTCCCAATAATCCTCGGCGTGTCCGAGCCGACCTACACCGAGGAGGAGCTGCGGAACATTGACTCGCCGCCGTTCACCTATGAAGGCAGAAAATACACCGCATACGAGGCTTCCCAGCAGATGAGGAAGATGGAGCGCGCTATGCGTAAGCAGAAAGACCGCTGCATTGTTGCCGACGCTGCCGGGGACGAGGAGAACTTCACCGCTGCCAGTATTAAGCTCCGGCGGCAGAAGGATATCTACGAGGATTTCTGCAAGGCTGCGGACAGCTACACGCAGTATGAGCGGACTTTCGTTGCTGGGTATGACCGCAGGCTCGCCGGTAAGACCGGGGCGGTTACGAGGAAGCAGAGAGAGTTTGATAAGGCGCAGATGCGCTTGACAGATTCCGGGAATGGTGGTATAATAAATAGCGAAAGGGCAAAAAAAGTTGAGCGTCACCGTCCAAATTGGCAGAAGGCTAGTTTAGAAGCTACCAAAAAAAAGCTTTTAGGAGATGCTGCTACGGAACTTCCTGTTACAGATACTGGCAAAATCTATTATGTCAGCGATTCCTCTCCGTATCAGGTTGTTTACGATTCTGTGTACGACTATTTCCGAATAATAGATACACGCATTTCTGGAAAGCGCCACTATGTCGATATAAATGGTAACAATGTCGCTAATTATACAGATAGTAACAATAAACAGCATGGCAGAAGCAAATCGGAATATCAAGAAATTACTCATTTTGACAACACTGATAAGAAAAAAGGTGATTAAATGGAACAGACCGCAAGAAGATACGTTACCACTTCAAAATATCCGCAAGGTACAGGTTTTGACACTGAGGAAGAACTCAATGCAAGCTATGAAACAATTTTGTTACCTGAAGCAGAGTATGAATATTTGAACCGTAGCGGAATAAATGACAGATTTTCTGAGATATGCGATGATGATTTCAGCGACTGCGAGGGTGGAGAAATACCATGCAACCTTCTTGAAGAGTGTTATAACCTTGTAAAGCCGCATTCTAAAGAGTTGCCAACATTGTGCGCTACTTTTGAAAAGGCTATCCACTATGGAACATATCTTGATTTTGACTATTGATTTACATGCAATATAAAGTTTCCGCACTCCCAGCAATGGGGGTGCAATTCTTTACCCTGAAAGGAGATGTGTATGCGATATCAAGGAGGAAAATCCAGAATAGCAAATGAGATTTCGGAGGTGTTGACCAATGCAATATATGGGCGGCAAGTCTCGGGTATCGACCGAGCTTGCGAACCTGCTGAATATATATATATATATATATGAGAAGCCTTTTGTCAGCCTGTTCTGCGGCGCTTGCAGCATTGAGAGCAAGGTTAAAGCAAAGAAGAAAATCCTTAACGACAAACACGAGCACTTGATAGAAATGCTTCGGGCAGTCCAGAACGGTTACGAACTGCCGGATTATGTTTCCGAAGACCAGTATCAATACATCAAAGAACACCGAGATGATGATAAGGCTCTTTCAGGCTTTGTCGGATTTGCGTGTTTGTTCGGCGGAAAGTGGTTTGGCAGCTACGCAAGAGGCAACGGCAGGAATTATGCAGCGGATGGAAAGCGAAGCCTACTTAGAAAAATGCAGGGAATGCAAAATGCCGAGTTCCTTTGCATGGACTACCGTGATGTTTCTATTCCGGAAAATGCTGTTGTGTATGCCGATCCGCCATACGCCGGAACAACCGGATATACGGTCGGAAAGTTTGACAGCGCAGAGTTCTGGGAATATATGAGGGTGCTTTCAGAAAAGCACCTCGTTTTTATTTCCGAACAGAATGCGCCGGAAGATTTTGTACCTATATGGGAAAAAGACCTGAAGAGAAACATCTGCTGCAACGCTGATAAACGGTTCACAGTGACCGAAAAGCTATTTGTACACAAATCAAGAATAAATGATCTGACCCGGTAGACCGGGCTATTTTTATACCTGTTTTAGAAAGGAGAGAATTTCATGGCTGCGACATTGATTTTGTTATATGCGCTGAATGCTTCTACACCTATTCCTGCTGGGTGCTTTATTGCGGCATGGGCGATATTTGGAATAGAAATAATAATCCGTACTATCCAGAGCCACAAGGACAAAAAGCAGTAAAGAATATGAAAGGAGCACCCCATGACCCCGAATAACCGATACCTCAAAACGAGGCAGGCGGCGGTGGTGGCAGACTCAGCCCGAAAAAGGCAGCGCTGCAAGCCCCGGGACGCGCCCGTTCTCGTCATTTCCAGGGCGAAACACAACCTGATACCCTGCACCCTCACCGAGGGCGCTTTTTTATACCTATTTTTAAGGAGGATTTTCCATGGAAAAGTTAAAGGCACTGTTACAGAAGCTCGGCATTGAGCTGACCGCAGACCAGGCGAAGCAGGTCGAGGAAGTCATCGGCAAGGAGTTCGTATCCGCTGCGGACGCTGCCGCCGACAAGACCAAGCTGGAGGAGCTGACTAAGCAGCTTGCTGAACGCGACAAGGATCTTGAAAAGCTCAAGGCAGACAACAAGTCCGAGGAGCTTCAGAAGCAGCTTGACGCGCTGAACGAGAAGTACAAGAACGACACCGAAGCCCTCAACTCTAAGCTGACGGCGCAGGAAACCGAGTACGCTGCCGAAAAGCTGTTCAGCGGATATAAGTTCGCAAGCGAGCGCGTCCGCAAGTCCGTGCTGGACGAATTCAAGGGCAAGGGCTTTAAGTTGGAGAACGGCACCTTCCTTGGCGGCAAGGAGTTCCTGGACGGGCTGAAGCAGTCCGAGCCGTCCGTGTTCGCCGCCAATGAGAAGCCCGGTCTGTTCATGAGCGGCACCCAGAGCACCGCCGATCCTGCGGCGAACAACCTCGAAAGCCAGATCTACAGCGCTTTCGGCATGAAGAAGGACTAATAAGGAGGAAACACTATGCCTATCAATACACTTGAAGCAGCTTCTATATTCACGACCGTCCTCGATAAGCAGATGATCGAAGGCAGTACATCCGGCTGGATGGAACAGAATGCCGGACAGGTTAAGTACAGCGGCGGCAATGAGATCAAGATCCCGAAGATGTCTCTGAGCGGTCTTGGCGACTACGACCGCGACAACGGCTACAGCCAGGGTGCCGTAACGCTTACCTACCAGACCAAGACCATGACCATGGACAGAGGCAGGAAGTTCATGCTTGACAGAAATGAGGTTGACGAGACCAATTTCGTTGCCAGCGCGGCTGCCGTTATGAGCGAGTTCCAGCTCACCAAGATCATTCCGGAGGTAGACGCTTACCGCTACAGCAAGATCTACTCTCTTGCAAAGGGCAGTTACGGCAAGACCTACACCCCGGCAGCCAGCACGATACTGTCTGCGCTTACCGCAGATATCACCGCCGTCCAGGACGCTGCCGGAGCTGCCGATCTGGTGATCATCATGCCGTATACTGTCGCGGACATGCTGGACAACAATGAGAAGATCAACCGCAGCATTAACGTTGCTGATTTTGCGCAGGGAGATATCAGCCTTAAGGTAAAGACCTTCAACGGCATACCGGTGATCCGTGTGCCCTCTGTGAGAATGAAAACCGAATACACCTTCAAGGACGGCAAGTCCAGCGGTCAGGAGGAAGGCGGATTCGAGCCTGCATCAAGCGCTACCCAGATCAACTGGATCATATGCCCGAAGTCCGCTCCGATAGCCGTGTCCAAGACGGACAACTTCAAGATCTTCGATCCTGACGTGAACCAGAGCGCGGACGCATGGCTGATACAGTATCGCAAGTATCACGACATCTGGATCAAGGACAATGTTCTGCCGTCTATCCGTGTGTGCGCGACATGATCTACGCTGATTACATCTATTACTCCGGAACCTACGGCGGCAAGGCGGTGAGCGAGGAGGATTTCCCCCGGCTTGCCGCCAAAGCCTCCGCTTACATTGACCAGCTGACATTCGGGCGAGCTGCCGAGAACGCTGACGATGAGCGGCTGAAGATGTGCTGCTGTGAGCTTTGCGAGAGCCTGCTTCTTACTGACGGAAACGGCGGCATGGTTAAGCAGTCCGAGAGCGTCGGCAGCTGGAGCTATTCACTGGCGAGCGGCTCGGAGGGGGCTTCCGAAACGGTCATGGCGAGGGCAGCTTGCCGGACGTGGCTTCCGGCTGAATGGCTGTACAGAGGGGTGGCGAGGGAATGATATTTCAGGAAACCATTACCGTGTACAACATCATTCCGCAGCAGGGGCGAGATCCGGAACAGATACACAGGACGGTAGTTCATGGGGTATTTTGGGACAGCACCAGCGGAGCGGCATTCAGCAAGACCGGGAAGTATGACAGCGACAGCGTTACCGTGATGATACCGGACATGGCTTCGTGTATTCCGGCGGCGCACTGGTTCGCGCAGGGCTGTCCGGAGGATAAATTCACGCTTTCACCGGGCGACATAATAGCCCGTGGAGAATGCGGCGACATTACCAGCGCCGCAGATCTGGATCGGCAGCACACCGAAAAATTGATAATTTCAGCGGTTCGTGAATGCCGTTTCGGATCTAAAAAACTTTGGCACTGGGAGGTAACAGGTGTGTAGTAAAATGGAATACAGCGTCATTTTTCCGGTTTTCGAAGAAAAAAGCCGTCCCACTCCGGGACGGGTTAGGAAAAATGATGCAGTTCAGGAACAACGCTCTGCGGCTCTGCTGCAGCTAGCGTTGTCTGAACCGGGCACTGGGAGGTAACAGGGAGGTGAGCGGAAAATGATGAGGATAGTTACAGACCGTGGACAGCTTTTCCAGAATGCCAACGGTCAGGCGGTTATCCGCTGGAACAGTGGCGCGCAGCGGCTGAACGAGAACTTCGACCGGCTTCAGGTATTCATTGACAACACCGTTGTACGGCACATGGACGCTTACGTTCCTATGCGTACCGGAATGCTGAAGAAGTCGGTTATCCTCGGTTCCAGAATGGGAAGCGGCGAGCTGGTGTTCATCGCGCCGTATGCTCACAAGCGGTACTACAGCGGCAACAGCAGGCTTAACGGCAAGCGTGGTTCGAGGTGGTTCCACCGTATGTGGGCGGCACGCAAGGATCAGATCGTCCGTGAGGTCAAGAACTATGCCAGGAGGTTAATGCCGTGAGTAACTCTATCATGGACAGCGTATGCGAGTATCTTTCAGGCTGTCCGCTGCTGAAGCCGGAGCTGCCGTTCTACCTCGACTATGTGGACGACAAGGACTGCTACAGCGTGACTACCGTGCCGAATACGCCGTTCCGCAAGGATATCCTCGGCAACAGGATATACACGGTGACGTTCGAGTTTGCCTACCGCACTGCGATAGGCAGCGAGGTAGAACGCGGAAAGAATGTTGAATTCCTGGAGCAGTTCTGCCGCTGGATAGACGAGCAGAACGACCGCCGCAGCTTCCCTGCTCTGGCGGCAAACCAGACCGGCATGAGCATTAAGGTCATTGAGACCGGTTGTCTTGAAGAGGTTTCCGAGGAAAGAACGACCGGAATGTATACTACTCAGCTGCAATTTGAATATAAGGAAAGGAAGATTTAAATGGCAATCACAGGAACAGGCGCGATTGAGCGCGAACAGAGTATCTTATTCGTCCAGATAAACGGTATCTGGGATCCTATCGGCGATGACAACGAATCGCTGGAGCGTACCAGAAACAACACTGTCACTCAGACAAAGAACGTCCTCGGTACCACTAAGTCTAAGGTGACAAAGGGAAATCAGGTTACATCGGTATCTCCTTATCTTGTCAACAGAGACTCCGCTCTGGGCAAGGAGCTGTATGAGATCGACAGGCTGGACAAGCAGCTTGACGAGCTGAAATACAGATTCATGGAGGTCTCCATATTTGATCAGGTCGGCGATGAGAAGTTCGCTGCGTGGACGCAGGAAGCCAAGATCGACCTCAAGAGCTGGGGCGGCGCTGCGGCTGACGGAGTTACAGCCCCGTTCGATATAGTCTGGGAGGGCGAGCGTACTTACGGCGTATATGACCGTTCTGCGAATACATTCACCTCTGATGATGGTATCGGTGCTCTGACAGTAGTATCCACTGCCGGAACAACGGCGACAAGCACTGTGCTGTTCGTATCGCCGCAGCTTGAGACCGGTAATCACTACGTCTACAAGGGCGGCACAAGTGCGCAGACTGTTACCGAGGGGCAGGACGTGTCCTCGTGGACTAATCTGTCGCCCGGAAGCGCTGTTACTGTCACCGGTTCCCCGGCGATCATTACCGTTGTCGAAGCTGATGCGGCGAACAAGGCTGTCAAGGCTGGCAGCGTGACTGCGGTTTATGGATCATAAATCGACATTTTCTGCTTGACTTTATCCTCTGTATGTGATATAATGTAAGAAAATCACATCTGGAGGAATAATATGTATAACAACTTGAAATACAAATCTTCTGATCCTAAGATTCGGTTAATGCTGTTAGGCGGTATTCCAAACATAACAAAATGGGAGTATCTTGATATAAGGTATGATAATGAATTTCTCTATCTGGATAGACTGGCAGATATTAAGATATTTGGAAAGGATCCGATTAAGGAAACTTACAAAATTCCCAATAAACGTGTCATTACAATTGAAGTACTGACCAACGAGGAAATCAAGGTTAAGGAAAAAAGTGTTATCGCACGAGGATTAATTGGGAGCTTGGTATTCGGTCCTGCCGGAATGATACTTGGTGGAATGTCAGGTATTGGAACCACAACAAAAGTTCAAACAACACCATACCTTATTATAGCATACACTGGAGAAAACGAATCAGATATTCAAAATCTGGTTTTCTGGGCAGAACGCGATGCTTTTATACCTATATGCAAACTTTTCGCTGCTGAGTATGAAGCTAGTCGGCATCCTAAACAGGAAGTAATCCAGAAAAAAGATTCAGATGGCAACTACTTATTATAATAATTTTCAGCACCCTGAAACATGGGTGCTGAATTCTTTATAAGGAGGAAGTAACTTGAGATTTTGCACTACAGAAGAAAAGCCGGTTGACATTGAGATCGTAACCGGCGGCGAGACACACCATATCAGCTTCTACCCTACTGACCTCGCTGTTCGTGAGCGCTTCTACCAGGTTTATGAGAACCTCAAGAACTACAAGCCGAAGGAGATCACCCCGGTTGTGGACGAGAACGGCGTATCCAATGCCGAGCTTGAGAATGCCAGGGAGCTGCGCCGCTTCACTGAATTCCTCGGCAAACAGGTGGACGGGATCTATGGCGAGGGCACGGCGAAGCTGCTTACAGGCGGACGCTGCGAGCCGACAGAGCTTATCCGCTTCATCTGCGAAACGGCGCACTATTTCACCCAGACCTCTGACAAGCTCATCAGGCACTATACCGAAGCTATAAAAGGCGGCGTGATGGAATGAACTATCTCACAGACAAGCTGCCGCACGCTGTCATGATCGACGGCGTTGCGGTTCCTATAAACACAGACTTCCGGATCTGCCTGCGGATAATACAGGCGATGGAGGATCCGCAGCTCATGGAGCATGAGAAGCTCACAGTGTTGGTCACACTCCTTTATCATCCGGATATACCTGACAATACAGCCCTTGCAATTGAGCAGGGGCTGAAATTTTTGAACCTGGGTGAGAACGCTGATATATCCCGGCTCAGACAGCCGCAGGTATACAGCCTTAACAAGGACTCAACCTATATTTATACGGCGTTTAAAAGCACTTTCAACATTGATTTAAACACTGTTGATGATCTTCACTGGTGGAAATTCCGCAGTCTTTTTTCCGATCTCGGCAAGGACTGCTTTTTCAATACATTGATAAGCCTGCGGTCGCGGAAGAACTCCGGTAAGCTCACCGACAGCGAGAAAGAATTCGTCAGGAACAATCCTGATGTGATCTCGCTTTCGGAACGCCGCCAGAGCAGCGCCGTGCAGGACTTTATATCCAAAATAGGGAGGAGAGGATAATATGTCACAGGCAGATGGATATGTGCGTATCGTCACACAGAACGACACCACCGAAGCGCAGCGTTCCACGGAGCAGCTCGGCGATACTATCCGGGATTCTCTTGATACATCTCAGGTCGATCGCATGAGCGACGCTTTTGACGGTGTTCGTCAGGGTGTTGAGGATACCGGAGAAGCCGCTCTCAAAACCGGGGATATCATCAAGGCTAATCTGATCTCTGATGTGATCACACAGGGGATTCAGAAGCTGGGAGACACGCTGAAGAGCATGGCTTCCCACACTATTGAAATAGCTGATGGAATGAACAGCGCCGTCAACAAGATAGCCGCTGCCACTAACGCCAGCGCCGAGGATATGGAAAAACTTCGGACTGTTGTTGAGACGATATATGGCGATAATTTCGGTGAAAGCGCCGAGGATATTGCGGACAGCATATCCAAGATCAAGCAGAACCTCGGCGAACTTTCTGATGACGAGCTTATCAACATCACCGAAAGCGCCTATGCTTTGCAGGACGTGTTTGATTACGGCGTGGACGAAAGCTCCAGAGCAGTCAAGGCTATGGTGGAGAACTTCAATATTTCCGCTGCCGAAGCCTACGACTACATCGCCCGAGGCGCTCAGAACGGTCTTGATTATTCCGGTGAGCTGCTGGATAGTATATCCGAATATTCGGTTCAGTTTGCGAAGATGGGTCTGTCAGCTGATGATATGTTCAACATTTTTTCAAACGGCGCCGAAAACGGAGCCTGGAACCTTGATAAGGTGGGCGATTCCGTGAAAGAGCTTGCTATCCGTGTTATTGATGGCTCGAATACAAGTAAAGAGGGATTTGAAGCGCTGGGCTTTGAAGCTGACAGCATGGCGGAAAGGTTCGCTGCAGGAGGTATTTCTGCAAGAGTAGCTTTTCAGGAAGTAATCACCGCTCTTGCCGAAATGGACGACCCTGTTGCGCAGAACATTGCCGGAGTAAATCTTCTCGGCACTATGTGGGAAGATATGGGCGCGGACGCAGTTCTGGCGCTTGGCGATATTTCTGACGCAGCTTATGACTGTGCCGGTGCTATGGACGGTATCAAGGACGTTAATTACAACTCGCTGTCCAATTCGATCGAGAGCGTGAAGCGGCAGATAGACCTGCTGATACAGCCTATCGGAGAAAGCCTTATCCCTATCCTGAATGAAGCCGCTGACACGATTGCTGAGGTGGCTCAGAAAGGCGACCTTAAAGAGATAGCTACATCAGTAGCAAGCTTTATTTCCGGAACTCTTTCCTTCCTGATGAAAAATATTAAGTTGATAGCCTCGGCTGTGGCAGGCGTGACTACGGCGTTTATTTCTTTCAAAACTGCCGCTATGCTCACAAAGGTCATTTCAAGCTGGCAGACAGCGGCGCTTCAGGTGAAGATGCTCGGTACCGCTCAGAACTTCGCTGCTGTTAAGACCGCCGCTCTGAATGGTCAGCTCACTACGCAAGAAATGATCTACGCTGTGCTCAGCGGAAAACTGGATATTGCGACTGCAAAGCAGTATGCATTGAATACTGCTATGAGCCTGAATCCGGCAGGACTGATTGCTACCGGAGTGGGACTTCTGGCTACGGCGTTGACTGGGTTTGCGTTAAGCACTAATGAATCGGAATCTGCTGCTAATAAGTACAATGAGACTGTTGCTCAGATGAACGACAGCATAGAGAATGCCATTGCTGAAAACGAAGCTGAGATGTCCATGCTGAAAAACAAAGCTGATCGGTATGATGTACTCCGTACAGCGGTTAGTCGAACCACTGATGAGGAAGCAGAACTTAAAGGCTTAGCATTGGATTTACAAGATGTACTTGGAGATAATGTATCTGTTATTAATTCTCTTACCGGAGAGTATAACGATCTGACAACAGCAGTGGACAATTATATCAATAAACAAAACATGATGGTTAAGCTCTCCGCTTATGAGAATGCAGCCCGAGAAGCTTATATTGTTATTGATAAAAATCAGAAGATAGTAGATGATTTAGAAGCCAAATTCGGCAAAGATGATCTGGAATTCTATCTGAAATACATTGAAGGTACGGCTGATGCAAGAAACAAGTACAATAACTACACGGGAAGGGATTCTGGATCTGAGGATCAATCGGCAGAAATTGCTCCGGGTTTAACTATACAGGATGTAAGGTCATGGCAAAAGGCAAAAGAAGAAATTGAGAATGCTCAAAGCACAATTGACACATATAATGAGCTTCTACTAGAAAGCTATACCAATGATAACAAAAAAACACCCTCAAATAGTAATACCTCGACAACTGGCGATTTCGTCAACATTGATGAAGAACTTCAGAAATTCAAAGAACAGCAGAAATGGCTCAAATACGAATACGACATGGGCGAGATTGACGCTGCCGAGTACTACAGCAATCTCCAGGCGCTCCGCGACAAGTATCTGAGCTATGATGTGGATTCAGATGAGTGGCGTTCTGTTACTCTTGAGATCAAGCAGGGCTACGATAAGCTATCTGAGGAGCAGAAAAAGGCATACGAGCAGCAGCTTGCCGCTCAGGAAAAAGCTGACGAAGATGCTGCCGCCGCTCAGAAGAAGGCTGCTGATGAAGCTGCCGCAGCTCGCAAGCAGGCTTATTCTGACGAGAAATCTCAGCTTGAATTTAAGCTCAAAACCAACAAGATCACAGAGAAGCAGTACTACGAGGAGCTGGCTAAGATCCGGGACAAGTACCTCGACAAGAATTCCGATGAATGGCGCAGCGCTTTTCTCGAAGCATATCAGTACAACCAGAAGATACTTCAGGCTAACAAGGACGCTCTGAACGATATGCTTTCAGATACCAGCGACGCTGCTCTGTCAGCTCTGGATAAGATCTTATCCGCCAGGGACAGCCTTACACAGAAGCTCCTTGGGTTCAACAAAGGCTTCGAAAAGGTCACTGAGACTATTCCGGAGACTATCGCTGTAAAGGGTGAATTCACGATCACCACCGCTGAGCATGACGAGGAAGTCTACAAGATGGGCGCAGACAGCATTGAGGATAATATCAAGGTGCTGGAGGAATACGGCGCTATGCTTGAATCTCTGAAAGCCCGGGGAGCGGACTCCGGCACACTCAACTCTATCCTGGAGATGGATATCGAGGAGGGCATGAAATACGGCGCGGAGCTGCTCAAGATGTCGGACTCCGACTGGAACAGCTATTTCAGCAGCCTGGAGAAGCTGAACCAGACCGCCGCGAGCATATCCGAAAAATATTACCAGGATCAGGTCGATATCGTCAAAGAGAGCTTTGTTGACAAGCTCCGCAGCGTTTTCTCCGGTCTGTCAAGCGACATGTACCAGGTGGGTGTTGATGTCGCGAAGGAGTTCACAAAGGGCTGGAACGAGAAGATGGGCACCGAGGATCTCACCCTGGGCGATATCATGACGTCAGTGAGCGGCGGAACGCTGTCAACAGCGCCTACAGCTGCTAAGTCCATGGTCTCGGCAGCAGTATCCGGCGCGATCGGCATGGCGAATATTCCTGCGGTAATGGCTAACATTCCGATTTACATCGGCACGCA
>JALEOL010000037.1 GCA_022766785.1 Oscillospiraceae bacterium | reverse complement strand
CGGCGAGCGGATAGCATTTCGCATCAGTGCTGACGGCAGGCGTATTTCAGCCTATTCCGACGAAACGGGCTATGTTTTCCGTGACAAGCTGATAATGCTGTGCTGCCGACGGCTTTTTGAGCAGGGAAAAGATGCGGCGGTGTGCGGAAAAGCCCCCAGAGCCTTGGAAAAGCTTGCGGGGCTTTACGGCAGAAAAATTTTAAGCTGCGGCGGAGCTGTATGCGTGAATGAAAGCTCTCCTTCGGGCAGATGCCTTGCCGCAAGAAAAGCCGCCGCCGAGCAGATGTTTGCAAATGACGGTATCGTTCTTATGATGACCGTTCTTGACATTTTAGGTGAGGAGAACAAAACTCTAGGCGAAGCTCTGAAAGGACTTCCCGACTATGCGGACATAAACAGGTACATTCCCGTTGACCGCCCCTCGGAGCTTCTCAAAAAGCTTTGCGTAACGGGAATGGAGGAGAGCGGCGTTATCGGTGACGGCGAAAACGGCAGGGTGACGATACGCCCCGTGCGGACGGGAAAGGGCGTTATGCTCTGCGTTGAGAGCTACGCCGCTGAGACCGCCGCAGAGCTTTGCGATTTTTATGCGGGTATCATCAGTAATGCGGCAAAGCAATGAAAAAGTCCCTGTTCTCGGGTGGGAACAGGGACTTTTTGCGTGTAAACACAATGGTATTAAGGTGCTTGCCATACAAATTGGAATTTAGCGGGCTGATTTATACGGGTCTCCCGTCCCCTACATATAATACCGAACAAGAACGTATCGTTACCGAGCCGACAGTCTGATGTCCAAATAAATTATAGAACGATTGGCTTCGGGCACAGCCCGATGTATGACAGTTATCGGTGATATCTGTCATACCCCGTTTATAAACACGCCGCCCAAAACTCATTCCATAGCAAACCATCTCGGCAGAGCATCTACAAATGTATCATCAAGCTGATAGCAGCC
The DNA here is from genome assembly GCA_022766785.1 of Oscillospiraceae bacterium. Lineage (GTDB taxonomy): Bacteria > Bacillota > Clostridia > Oscillospirales > Ruminococcaceae > CAG-115. The sequence continues at coordinate 24,977 of JALEOL010000037.1, read as the reverse complement.
GTTTTCATTGTAGGAGCCCGAGGGGATAACAAGCTGTGCAGGCTCGGAGGTGTTGGCGAGCACATATTCAATGGCAGGCTTATCCTCGTCGTAATCATACCTTGTGATGTCCGTCTCGATGTCGCTGTTGATGATGTCGGTGAAAACTGAGTCAAGGCTGTCTCTCAGAATGCCACGTGAGCCTGAATTCAAAAGCTCTGCCGCAAGGTTTCCCACAACCTTTGCACGATATTCCTCGCCGCCGCTGTAATTCGGATAGCACATCACCTTGCGGAGGGTGTTGGAGTCAAGTATCTGATCGCCGCTCTTGATGACTGTGCTTTCCCCTGTGGAGGGGTTCCGGAAAATAAGATTGTCGGGAATATTGTACTCAACATTGCCCATAAAATCAGCAAAGGTGTTGAAGCTGTCCTTGGTGAATTTCAGGTATCTGTCCACCGTAAGACCCGTGAACTTCTCAACGGCTCTCTTGGCAGATGATGTTCCGCCAAGGCGGTAAAATTCATAGAGGGTGTTCGCCGTTCCGTCAAGCTCGCAGGCAATGTCCGTCTGCAGGGGAACAAGCACAGCCTTGTTGTCCGCAGGAGCAAATCTCGCAAGGAGGAAGCTTGTTGAGGTCTGGGACTTTTCCGCTTCATAGATGAACAGAATAGTCCGTCCGTCACCGAAAACAGGGGCATATTCTGCGTCCTGAGCCGCTCCGTCGTCAATTACAATGTCGTCAATGCCGCTCTTGTCGGGGGTCTTGTTCAGATACTTGTTTATCACAAGATATCCTCCGCCGCCGATGAGCACGAGGGATATTATAATGGTAAGAAAATAGGTCGCCGCTATTTTGGCAGATCTTTTTGACATAAACATTTTCCTTTCTTATATACAATAAGTATATTATAAAGTTATATTACTATTTGTATTATGCATCATTACAGCTCATACCATACATATATTATCACAACAGAGCGTGTTTTGCAAGGAAATATCCATTTTGATGACCAATTGTAATATTTATGTAATAATTGCCGTATTTCTGCCAAAAAAATTACATCATTTTTCAGTTTCTACTCAGCATATTCACACGGAAATCATATTTGCGGTATATAATTATATGATATAATTATGTCAAAAATAATGAGAGGTGAGCACAGGAAATGGAAAAGTCACTATATCCCGTCATAGCGGCAGCATCAGCCATACTTCTGACCGCCGCAGCTATATCCGCCTCCATTATATATGTAACAAGGCAAAGCGACGTTCCTGCGGAAACCTATTATTCCGAGACCGCCTACACCCGTGAGACAAAAACTGCCTCTGATTTTGACCGTGACGGCAGCTTTACCACCCCCTACGGCACATTCACCCCCATTGACAGCGTACTTGACATTAACGAGTATATGACCCAAAATCCCGTTATGCTCACCGCCAAGGAAACCCTTCCTTATATAAGCCGTGATGGGGAGAGCACCGAGATACTTGAGAACGTCAAGAGCCTTTCCGATGAGATATGCCGCAATGCCGTCACCGATTATGACAAGGCAAAGGCGATTGCGATGTGGGTGGGCGTCAACACTGCCTATGATTTTGACGCAGGGGAAGCTTCGGGCGACCTTACAGTTACAAACCTTGAAGCGGTCATTGAAAACGGCTTCCGCACCACCTGCGGCGGCTTTTCAAACTTATATTCCGCCCTTTGCAGTGCCCAAGGTATATACTGTCTTAATATGAAAGGCGGCACGCCCTCCGAGGGATATCCACGCTCCGACCTTGAAAATGCTCCCGCAAACCACGAATGGAACGGGGTACTCATTGACGGGGAATGGTATTATGCTGACTGCACCTGGATATCAGACCTGAGCTACAGGAACGGGGAGACATCGGGAGGCGGCGATATAAAACCGTTTTACGCCCTTTTTTCTTTTGGCGAGATGAGCACCGAGCACCGCATAGACAGATGCGAACACCGTGATTTCGGCTTTGAGGATACAGAAAAATGACCGCACAGGCTTTGGGGAAAGCATTGTGCGGTTTTAAACATAGAATAGATAAATAAAAAAAACGCCGAGACTATTGTCTCGACGAATCGTGGAGCGGATTACGAGGCTCGAACTCGCTACCTCCACCTTGGCAAGGTGGCGCTCTACCAGATGAGCTAAATCCGCATATGTGGTGCCTCCGGACGGAATCGAACCATCGACACGGGGATTTTCAGTCCCCTGCTCTACCGACTGAGCTACAGAGGCAAACCTTTTTTAAGGAAAACTTCAAAGAAGTTTTTATGGCGACCTGGATGGGACTCGAACCCACGACCTCCGCCGTGACAGGGCGGCGTTCTAACCAACTGAACTACCAGGCCGGATTATGTGCGGAGCTGAATATCAGCTCCGCTCAATTTGGTGGGAACAATAGGGCTCGAACCTATGACCCTCTGCTTGTAAGGCAGATGCTCTCCCAGCTGAGCTATGCTCCCAAATCATACCCGATATTTCAGGGCTGCTTCGTGGCTTCGGACCGCTTCGTTTTAGCCGCTGTCCTCAACCGACTTGTTTATTCTATCACGTATAGCGGTAAAAGTCAAGGGTTTTTTTAAAAAAAATTTCAGTTTGTTAAATTTCGACATACAAATCTATTTTTTAGCCCTATCTCATATGCATATTTCACATATAAATCACCTATTCTTTACTTTTCTCCCTCATTTCCCTTTATTTCCCCATAAAATATATAAAGTTAATCAAAACATCTTGCTTTTTCAAAAGATAAATGCTATAATTAAAAACGATATGTTTATTTAGCTGAACAATACTATATATTTTTATGGGAGGAGAAAATAATGCCTACAAAATACATCTTCGTCACAGGCGGCGTGGTCTCGGGACTTGGAAAGGGCATCACAGCGGCGTCACTCGGACGTCTCTTAAAGCAGCGGGGATATAAAGTCACCCTCCAGAAATTCGATCCTTATATAAACGTGGATCCCGGAACAATGTCACCATATCAGCACGGCGAGGTTTTCGTTACCGATGACGGAACCGAGACCGACCTCGACCTTGGACATTATGAAAGATTCGTTGACGAGAACCTTACCGTCAATTCCAATATAACCACAGGAAAGGTCTACTGGACCGTTCTCAATAAGGAAAGAAGAGGAGATTATCTGGGCGGCACCGTTCAGGTCATCCCCCACATCACAAACGAGATCAAGGACAAGGTATATCGCGTAGGCAAGGAAAGCAACACCGACATCGTTATCACCGAGATAGGCGGTACTGTGGGCGATATCGAGTCCACCCCCTTCCTCGAGGCTATCAGACAGGTTGGCGCAGAGGTGGGCAGAGAGAACGCTATCTATATCCACGTAACTCTCGTTCCCTATATCACAGGCTCTGAGGAACTCAAGTCCAAGCCCACTCAGCACTCCACCAAGGAGCTCCTTTCCGTCGGCATTCAGCCCAATATCCTTGTTTGCAGAAGCGAAAAGGAAATTCCCGAGGATATGCGCCACAAAATGGCAATGTTCTGTAATGTACGCCCTCAGGACGTTATCCAAAACCTGACCGCTCCCTCCCTTTATGAAGTTCCTCTGTGGCTTGAAAATGAGGGACTTGCAAATTCCGTATGCTATCACCTCGGAATCGAAAACAGAAAGCCCGACCTTACCGAGTGGACTCAGATGGTCAACCGCACCAAGGCTGCTCACAGAAAGGTTGTTATTGGCCTCGTCGGAAAGTACGTTATGCTCCACGATGCATACCTTTCCGTTGCAGAAGCGCTCCGTCACGGCGGCATCGTTAATGATGCGGAGGTTGATATCCGCTGGATAAACTCCGAGGAGATCACCGAGAAAAATGCCGCTGAAATGCTTTCAGAGTGCGACGGCATAATCGTTCCCGGCGGCTTCGGAGACAGAGGCATTGAGGGAATGATCGAGTCTATCCGCTATGCAAGAGAGAACAAGAAGCCTATGTTCGGCATTTGTCTCGGTATGCAGATGTCCGTTATCGAGTACGCAAGAAACGTTCTCGGTCTTTCGGGTGCAAATTCCACCGAGTTCGGCGAGACCCCATACCCCGTTATCGACATTATGGAAGACCAGAAGAACGTTACCGAAAAGGGCGGCACAATGAGACTTGGTCTTTACCCCTGCAAGCTTGCTGAGGGCAGCATCTGCCGCAGAGTTTACGGCGACGAGCTTATTTACGAGCGTCACCGTCACCGCTGGGAATTCAACAACGCATTCCGCTCCCAGCTCATTGAGCACGGTCTCAGGATCGCGGGAATCTCCCCCGATGAGAGACTTGTGGAGATCGTTGAAGTTCCCGATCACCCTTGGTTCGTGGGCGTTCAGTTCCACCCCGAGTTCAAGTCCCGTCCCAACAAGCCCCACAAGCTTTTTGCGGATTTCATCAGAGCTTCTCTGGAAAATTCGGGCAAGTAATATAAAATATATGACCCTGCACAGTAAAATGTGCGGGGTTTTTATTTTTTAATCAATCCGTCAAAATTCAAGTCATATTTATAGTCAATATGTAAAAACGGCAAATTACTATTGCAAACTTTTTTGTGATATGATATAATAAATTCAGCATCATCACATAAAAGGAGCTGTAAGAATAATGCGTCTTGTAACACGTTCGGATTTTGACGGTCTTGCCTGCGGAGCACTGCTCAAGGACGCAGGTATCATAGATTCCTGGAAATTCGCCCACCCCAAGGACCTTCAGGACGGTCTTGTCGAGATAACCGAAAATGACTGCCTGGCAAATGTGCCCTTTGTTGAGGGCTGCGGTCTGTGGTTCGACCACCATTCCAGTGAGCACGAAAGAAATCAGCTTGAGGGCAAGTACAAGGGTGAGAGCCGCATAACCCCCTCCTGCGCAAGAATAATTTACGATTACTACGGCGGTAAGGCAAGATTTTCCCACTATGACGAGATGATGGAAGCCGTTGACAAGGTGGATTCGGGTCATCTCACCAAGGAAGAGATACTCCACCCCACGGGCTGGATACTCATAGGCTTCCTTATGGACCCGAGAACAGGTCTCGGAAGATGGAGAAACTTCACAATTTCCAATTATCAGCTTATGGAAAAGCTCATCGACTGCTGCCGCACAATGACCACCGAGGAAATACTCGATCTTCCCGATGTAAAGGAAAGAATTGAGGTATATTTCGAGCAGAACGACAAGTTCATCGAAATGGTCAAGGCTCACACAAGAGTTGAAAAGGACGTCATCATCTCCGATATGAGAGGCGTTGACCCCATTTACAGCGGCAACCGCTTCCTTATTTACAGCCTTTATCCCGAGCAGAACATCTCCTGCTGGATCGTAAACGGAAAGGGCGGCAAGGGCTGTTCCTGCGCCGTTGGTTATTCTATCCTTAACCGCACCAGCCATGTGAATGTCGGCTCGCTTATGCTGAAATACGGCGGCGGCGGACATATGGCGGTGGGCACCTGCCAGTTCCCTGACGACCAGATGGAGGAAAAGGTTCCCCAGCTTATAAACGAGCTTGTTAATTACGATAAGCTGTATAATACAAAGTGAATACTTCATACCGGGCGGCAGGCAGTCGTCCGGTTTTTCTTTCAGCTTTATCACAATATGTACAAAAAAAGCATTGACTAAATCGGTTTCTTGTGATAAAATAATAATGTATATTTATGCGATAGGGCTGATAAAGATGATAAAAGGCAGGATAATAGTTTTAGAGGGTCTGGACGGCTGCGGAAAAACCACCCAGCTGGAGCTTTTGAGCAAGTCACTGGGCGAAAACGGCAGCGTGCGTCTGATAAGCTTTCCGAATTACGAAAGCAGCACCGGACGAGTTGTGTCAGAATATTTGTCGGGGAAGATCCCCTGCGAGGGTGAAAACGGCGCTTACGCTGCGTCCGCTTTCTATGCAGCGGATCGTTACGCAAGCTACATGACGGACTGGAAAAAGGATCATGACGCCGGGACAACGATAGTTTCCGGAAGATACACGACCTCTAACGCGATCTACCAGATGACAAAGCTCCCCCGTGAGGAATGGGACAGCTTCCTTTCCTGGCTGTGGGATCTGGAGTATGTCAGACTGGGACTTCCGAAGCCTGACAAGGTGATCTTTCTGGATATGCCTGTGGAGATCTCTCAAAAGCTCCTGTCCGGCAGGTACAACGGCGACGAGTCACGAAAGGATATCCACGAACAGAATGTGAAGTTCCTTAAAGCGTGTCGGGAAAGCGCGTTATATACTGCGGAAAAATGCGGCTGGAAGATAATTCCTTGCTCTGACGGCAGCGAACCTTTTTCTGTCGCTGAGATAGCCCTCAATATAAAAAAAGAAGCAGAGGGATTTTAATGGCTCATTTTGAATTCAGGGCGCCTGAGATATCCGATCGTGACTGGGCTGAACAGCTGTTGTCAAGATCAGGGTTCCGTGGCTGCCTGTATACTTTTGGCAACAATTATGTGTGGAAAGACGTTTACAATGCGAAGATTTGCCGCTGGGGCGACTTCTATCTTCTTCAGAACAGCGATCATTCCGATACGCCGAGATTTCTCTATCCCGCCGGAACAGGGGATATACGTCTGCTTGTTTCAGAACTCGGAGAATACTGCGCGGAATTGGGATTTCCACTTCGTATGACCGCAAACCGTGAGTGCACCGAAATACTTCGGGGGCTATACCCGGATATCACCGCTGTGCCTGACCGGGACGGCTTTGACTATGTATATGAAACCGAGGCTCTTGCCGGGCTGAATGGCAGAAAATACCACTCAAAGCGCAATCACCTGAACAGGTTCTACGAAAACGACTGGAGCTTTGAGAAGATAGACCGCAGCAATATCAGCTATTGCCGGGAAGTGCTGGAACAGTGGCTTGCCGCGGATCCTTCGCCGGATCGGGACAAGCAGACCGAGGCTGAGGTAGTAAGGCGCAGCCTTGATCTGTTCTGGGAGCTTTGCTATTCCGGAGGAATTCTGTTCGTGAACGGCTCGCCGCAGGCTTTTACCTTTGGTGAGAAGTCAGCTGCTGACACTTTTGTTGTCCACGCAGAGAAAGCGCTGCTGAATTATCAGGGAGCGTACACCGCGATAAACTGTGAGTTCGCAAAAACGCTGACTGACAGCTTCCGCTATATCAACCGCGAGGAGGACACCGGCTCTGAGGGGCTGCGAAAAGCAAAGCTCTCGTATCACCCGGCGTTCTTTGAGGAAAAATACTATATTGAGTTCGGAGGTTCATTATGATATATGTTTTTTTAGCTGACGGATTTGAGGAGACCGAGGCGATCGCCCCGATAGATATTCTAAGGCGTGCAAAGCTGGACGTAAGAACTGTCGGCGTTGGAACGGCTTCGCCCACCAGTTCGCACGGAATAAAGGTCGCAGCCGATATTACAGAAAATGATATCAGTCTGGACGGCGAACTGCAGCTCATCGTGCTCCCAGGCGGAATGCCCGGGACGCTCAACCTGGAGGCTTCCGGTACAGTTCAGAAAGCAATAGCATACTGCGTGCAGCACGATATCCCGGTTGGCGCTATCTGCGCTGCACCGTCGATACTCGGAAAGCCGGGACTTCTTTCCGGGAAGAAAGCGGTGTGCTTCCCGGGCTTCGAACAGTATCTGAAGGGTGCTGACGTGCTTAACAAGCTCTGCGTCACCGATGGTTTATTCACGACCGCATGCGGAGCCGGAGCGGCTATTGCGTTCGGTCTGGAGCTTGTCAGGGTGCTTTGCGGAGCAGAAAAATCAGAGGAGATCTATCACGCGATAGTTGCAGACAGATGAATACAGCAGATGAAAAGAAAGCTCTGCGAAAAACGCTGATACAGCGCCGCAGAGAGATCCCGGCAGATGTGAAAGCGCAGGCTGATCTTCGCATTTTTGAGCATCTCATTCCCTTGCTGGAGGGGTGCAGCGGCGTTTTCACTTATGTTTCCACGGAAATAGAGGTGGACACCCGGCGGCTTATCGACTGGTGCATAGAGAACGGAAAACCGGTCGCAACACCGGTATCCGGGGATCATGAACTGACATTCTTTCCGATACGGTCAACCGGCGACCTGGCAGTGGGGAGATTTGGCATTATGGAGCCGCGAGACCGCACTTCTCCGGCGATACCCGATGAGAATTCTCTGTGTATTGTTCCGGCGCTGCTTTGCGACAGATCCGGGCTCAGGCTAGGCTACGGCAGGGGATATTACGACCGCTATCTGTCAGTTTTCCCGGGGAAAGCCGTTATAATATGCTATTCGGACTTTGTGGGGACAGTCCCTGCTGAGCCGCACGACAGACGTGCAGACATGGTCGTCACCGACTGACTGTGTTTTACATGAGGTTTTATTTATGGATAACAACAATTTTGATCAGCTGGGATTTCCGGTAAACGACGACAGTAACAATGAGGACTTCGGCGCCACCCGTGAAATGAACAGCATTCTGGACGCCGGCAGCACCGGAGAATACCAGGATATCGCCCCCAGGGATAAATTCACGGAGCTTAACAGCGCCGATGATCCGGGAAGCACTCGCATGATGGATTCCATTCAGATGCCGGAGCCCGAGCCGGAGTTATCGCAACCGGCAAATCCAGTCCGCAAACGCAGGAAACGCAGAAAGAAAAAGCACCATTTCAACCACACCCGGACGATGGGACATGTTTTCCTTGGGGTAGTGCTGTCCGTATGCGCTATCTGTGCAGGAGTATTCCTTGCGTGGAAGGTGATAGTCGCATTGCAGGATTACACCGGAATGGCAAAGAAGAACCACGAAGCGAAGATCACTATTAACGACAGCATGAACGTCGATGACATTGCCCAGACGCTTCATGACAACGGTATAATCGAGATGCCGTGGCTGTTCAAGACGTATGTGAATTTTGCAAAGGAAACAGACGGGTTCCTGGACGGCGAATATACAGTAAATGCCACGATGTCCTACAGCAATATCATCACCCTTCTGAAAACCGTAAGGACTTATACCAGCACTGTTACCGTCATGATCCCGGAGGGCTACACAGCTCAGCAGATAGGAAAGCTGCTGGAGGAGAATTATGTCTGCCGCGCGGAGGACTTTGAGAACTACTACCGCACAAAGCTGGACAAATACGACTTTGAGGAACAGATCAAGGTAACAGATACACGCTTCTACGCGCTGGAGGGCTACCTGTTCCCGGATACCTATGAATTCTATGTCATTGACGACCTCAAGGAAAATCCGGACTTTGACACCACTGAATATGCAAAACAGGCTGCGGAAAAGATGTACGCCAACTTTGAAAGCAAGATAACAAAAACCATGTACGCCCGTGCCGCAGAGCTTGGAATGACATTTGACCAGGTGATAACCCTCGCCTCTCTTATCCAGAAAGAGGGTACCAACCAGGATAACATGGAGAATATTTCATCGGTATTCCACAATCGTCTGGAGGATCAGTACAACTATCCGCACCTCCAGTCGGATACCACGGAATACTATATCCGCGACTATATCGAGCCGAATATCCCTAAAGGCTCCAGGGAACTTTATCAGGACACCATTGACGCATATGACACATATGTGTGCGACGGACTTCCTGCCGGGCCTATATGCAGTCCGGGTCTGGAAGCGATCAACGCTGCTCTCTATCCGGCGGAGACGGATTACTACTACTTCCTGAGCAGCAGCGACGGAGTATTCTACTTTGCAGAGACTGTGGAAAAGCACGAGCAGAACATCATTGACGCCGCTCTGCGTGAGGAGGACGACGAATAAATGAACTACCCTACAGAGCTTCTCGCTCCGGCAGGAGATGAGGAATGCCTGATATCGGCGCTGGATTACGGCTGCGACGCTGTTTATCTCGCCGGAAAAAGCTTCGGTATGCGTGCCGGCGCAAAGAACTTCGATATGGAGGGTCTGGAGCGCGCCGTAAAGCTTGCTCATTCCCGGGGTGTAAAGGTGCACCTCACCTGCAACACGATACCACTGAACAGCGAGATAGAGCTGTTTCCGGAATATATAGCCCAGGCGCAGGAATGCGGCGTTGACGCTGCTATCGCCTGCGATCTGGGAGTTATCTCCATGATCCGAGAGTATGCCCCTAAGCTGGAGCTGCATATTTCCACTCAGACCGGTGTGGTGAACTATCGCACGGCGATAGAGCTGTACCGAATGGGCGCAAAACGTGTGGTTCTTGCCCGGGAGGTAGGACTTGAGGATATCCGTGAGATCCGCAGAAAGATACCGCAGGATATGGAGATCGAGACATTCGTTCATGGCGCGATGTGTGTGAGCTTCTCCGGGAGATGCCTTATTTCCGAGTATCTCACCGGCAGAGGAGCGAACCGTGGAGAGTGCGCCCAGCCCTGCCGCTGGGGGTACTACCTCATGGAAGAAAAACGCCCGAACCAGTTTTACAAGGTGTTTGAGGACGAGCGTGGGAGCTATATCCTTAACGCCCGGGACATGTGCATGATCGAGCATCTGGACGATCTCATGGAAGCAGGCGTTACCAGCTTTAAGATCGAGGGACGTGCAAAATCCGCGTATTATGTCGCAATGACAGTCAACGCGTACCGTGCCGCGATCGACAGCTTTAAGCGCGGAGAAAAGCCCGAACCATGGGTGCTTGACGAAGTGAACAAGATAAGCCACCGCCCTTACAGCACCGGCTTCTTTTACGGGAAGCCCACGGACGGCTCCGGCACGCAGGATCCCTCAGCGGTCACAAACGGCGGTCAGTTCTTTGCTGACAGCGGTTATCGCCGTGACTCGGATTTTGTGGGAGTAGTCGATGAATGCAGCGGAGGGATAATGCGGCTCACACAGCGGAACTATTTCACTCTCGAAGACGAGCTGGAGCTTGTTCCGCCGCGTCAGAAGCCGATACCGTTTGCTCCCCGGAAGATGATAAGCTCCGACGGTGAGGAGATAACCGTTGCACGTCGTGCGACAGAAAAGCTGACGGTGCCCACGGATATTGAAGTACCGCCCCATACGATCCTCAGAAAGAGGATCACTACCGATAAATAAATCAAGCTATACTGCGGAAAGGAAGGTCATACAAGAATGAAGGATTATAAGTGTCCAGGCTGCGGAGCCAAGCTGAAATGGAATGCAGAAGAGCAGAAAATGAAATGCGACTACTGCGACAACACCTATGACATCGATACCCTTGAGGAATTTAACCGGGAGGAAGCCGAGAAGCCCTCTGACAATTATGAGTGGACTCCCTATTCCGATAACGGCGAGGTCAATGGTCTGAAGATCTATGTCTGCAAATCCTGCGGCGGCGAGATCTCAGCGTCAGGAGAGACCGCCGCAACGAGCTGTCCTTATTGTGACAGCCCGGTAGTACTTGACAACAATGTTTCCGGAGTACTGAAGCCAGACCTCATCATTCCTTTTGTCAAGACAAAGGAAGAAGCGCAGGAGGCAATGAAGAAGTTCTGCAAGGGCAAACCGCTGCTTCCGCCGTCGTTTATTTCAGAGAGCCGCATTGAGGAAGTAAAGGGAATCTACGTCCCGTTCTGGCTTTATAACTGCGACGCCTCAGGAAAGATGAGATTTGACGCCACCAAGGTGAAAAGGTGGTCTACAGATGATTTTGATTACACCAAGACCGAGCATTATATGATCATCAGAGAAGGCGGAGCTGCTTTTGACGATGTTCCGGTGAACGGCTCCACGAATGTCGAAGCAAGGTACATGGAGGCTATCGAGCCGTTTGAGACCTGCGAGGGCAAGCCGTTCCAGGAGGCGTACCTCTCAGGATATCTTGCCGACAAATACAACGTGGATTCCACCGAAGCCCAGCCCCGTGCCAACGAACGCGTGAAGAAAGGAATGGAGCAGCTTCTGCGGAACACGGTCAAGGGATATGACTCAGTTACCACGCAGAGCAGCAGTATCCACCTGGAGACCGGAAAGATCCGCTATGCTATGATGCCGGTATGGCTGCTCAGCACAAAATACCGCGGAAAGGTATACAAGTTCGCAATGAACGCACAGACAGGAAAGTTCGTGGGAGAGCTGCCGGTCAGCTGGAAGAAGTTCTGGGGTATTTTCGCGCTTATCACCGGAATTGTGACTGCTGTTGGAACAGTACTCCAGCTCTTTCTGTAAGGAGGCGATCATATGAGAAAACTCACCTCAATAATTATTGCAGCGTTTGCGGCAGCGGCTATGGCTGTTTCAGGTTACGCGCAGGAATTTGAAGCTGAAAAGCCGGCGATAGTGTTTATCGGCAATGATGATACTTTGAACGATAGCAAGACAGACATCGTTTTCGAACAGTCCGACGAAGACAACAGGCTTTTCCTTGAAAATACAGAACTTCCGGAGGATAGCGAACAGCCTGCGGACAGCGAAAAATCTTTCACTGCGCAGGATATACTCAAAATGGCTGGAATATCGGCGCTTATCGGCGTAATTATCGCGCTGGTGGTCTGCCTTATCATGAAATCGCGCATGAAAACAGCGGTTCCAAAAATAACCGCTAACGACTACATAAGAAAGAACAGCTTCAATATCACACGTTCAAGAGATATATTCATCTATGCGAACGTGACTAAGAAGAAACGCCAGAAGCAGGAAAACAAATAAACCTTGGGAGGGGATATCATGGCGGAACACAGATTTCTTGATGAAAAGCTGACCTTTGACGAGAGAGTAAATTCTCTGCTTGAGGAGCTTACCCTCGATGAAAAGCTCGGACTTCTCACTACTCATATGAACGCTGTTCCCAGGCTGGGGATAAAGGAATTCTGGATAGGCGCCGAGGTCGCCCGGGGACTTGTCTGCCGGAATGACAAAGACGGCGAGGCTCCCACGACTGTGTTTCCTGAACCGTTCGGACTTGCAGCGACCTTTGATCGTGACGTAATGCAGCGCATGGGCGAGGTCACCGGTATCGAAACGCGGATATACAACAAGCAGGGACGTTCTTCGCTGTGCGTGTGGGGACCTACTGTAGACCTGGAGCGCGACCCCAGGTGGGGACGTACCGAGGAGGGATACGGAGAGGATCCCTGCCTGACGGGAACTATGGCAGCCGCGTTTACTATGGGAATGGCAGGCAATGACGAGAAGTACCGCCGTGTTATACCGACCCTGAAACATTTCTACGCAAACAACAACGAAAACACCCGTGTTAATTGCAGCGCCGGGATCCCGGACAGACTGAAGCATGAGTATTATCTGCGCGCATTCGAAAAGCCTGTGCGCGAGGGCAGGGCAGAATGTCTTATGACCGGATACAACGAGGTCAACGGAGTAGAGCAGAGCGTATCGCTTGAACTCCAGAAATTCTGCCGGGAACAGTGGGGACTGCTTTTCGCGGTGACAGACGGAGCTGATTTTATCCAGAACGTCCAGTATCACCGCCGGGACAGGGATCACACCGAGGCAATAGCGAAAATATACAACCATAACGGCGCTGACATAATGACCGACAACGAGGAGATAGTCCGCTCCGCTGCCCGTGACGCGCTTGAAAAGAAGCTCATAACCGCAGAGAATATCGACCGAGCGATTTTTGGAGCGCTGAAGGCGAGGTTCATGCTGGGCGAATTTGACAGCAAGTGCCCGTTCGACAGCTATCCTAAGAAGCTGCTTTGCTGCGATGAACATTACAACGCAGCCGTCGAAGCCGCAGAGAAATCTGTGATTCTTCTCCGCAACAGCCGCGGCGTGCTTCCTCTTTCCAAGGAGAGCAAGCTGGTGGTGATCGGATATCACGCGGATATGAATTTCCGCGACTGGTACACCGGGCTTTCCACCAAGAACAGCACTATCCTGGACGTACTCACCGCGCAGGTCGGACGTGAAAACATCGCATACGACAGCGGAAACGATACGATAGCACTCAGAAGTTCAGCCAGCGGTTTTTATTTCTCCGTCAGCGAGGACGGCTCTGTCAGGTGCGACGCTCCGCTGATAAACGAGGCTTGTCTGTTTGAGCTGTTCGAATGGGGAGACGGTTCGGTATCTCTGCGCTCCAAGCTGAACAACCGTTTCCTGTCAGATAACGGAGTGATGAAATGCACGGCGGTTCAGCCCTTCGGGTGGTTCGTCAAGGAGCTGTTCTTCCTTGAACGTGACGGCAGAGAATGCCGCTTAAAGAACTGGCAGAAGCGTTTCCTTTACATCAACGATAATTCCGAGCTTGCCGTAAGCACGTCTATACGCCCGCCCAAGGGCTCCCAGCTAAACATCGAGGTGTTTTCAGACGGTACGGAGCGCGTCCGCAGACTGTCAACAGAAGCTCATCAGACTGTCGTATTCTGCGGCAATAACCCAATGATAAACGCCCGGGAGACCACCGATCGCAAGGATCTGAAACTGCCGGAAAAGCAGCTGCGCAATCTTGACGCAGTGGTTGGAATGAACCCCGACGCAGTACTGTTCCTGGTATCGGGATACCCTTACGAACTGGAAAAGAAGCACCTTTCTACCGTAATGCATATCTGCCATGCCGGGCCTGCAATGGGAACGGCGGTCGCAGAAACGCTGTTCGGTGATATCTCACCTGCCGGACGCTGCCCGGTGACCTGGTACCGATCCGACTCGGAGCTTTGCGATATTGAGGATTACAATCTGTTCCGCACGCGCAGCACATACCTGTATTATGACGGCGAGCCGCTGTTCCCGTTCGGGCATGGTCTCAGCTACACCGCATTCAGGTATAAGGCGGTCACTACGGACAAGCTGTCCTATTCATCAGGCGAAACCGTAAAGGTCTCCTTTGAGCTGGAGAACGTCGGTGCAATGGACGGAGACGAGGTGGTTCAGCTTTATGTGGCTGCACCGGCTTTACTTCCGCTCACCAAGCCCAAAAAGCAGCTTGTGGCGTTCAAAAGAATATTTGTTCCCAGGGGCGAAACAGCTTTGGTGGAGCTTTGCTTCAACACTGACGATCTGTCCTTCTGGAATGTGAACAAGGATAGCTTTGACCTGTTCAGCGGCTGCTATACGCTTATGGCAGGCGCGTCCTCGGCTGATATCAGAAGAACTTCGGAAATACAGATCAACGCTTCCGTTTACGAGGGTCTGGACGTTTCCAGAGAAGTTCCTGTCACTGCCTCAGTGGATATGATCGGCGCTGCATTTGAAGCGGACAGAGATCTTCGTGAATACGCTCTGATGAATGACTGGCAGAGCAGTGTGACATTCGAATACTGTCTGCTGAAGGGATATCACAATGTTGAGGTCACGGCTTCCAATCCCGGAGCGCCCGTAAAGCTGTCGTTCATTGCCACAGACGGAAGAAACATTGCAGAGGTTGAGATCCCCTCAACCGGCAGTCTCACTGAATTTGTCACGGTCAACGCAGCGGCAGAGCCGATAGACGGAATGACCGATCTTCGCTGCACGGTGAGTGGTATGCTGTCCCTCAGATCGTTCAGATTTTTCTGAGAGTTCCGGTCAAGGAGAAAATATGATTACTTTGGAAAACTGGTTTGTGGTGTATGACGGGATCGGATATACCGCCAACGGCATTGTATACGGACACTCCAGTCCTAACTGCCCCGATGGTGAGGAGATACATACATCTCTTATAGAAAGCGCCGAGATAAACGGAGAGGAACTGATACTGTTCACACTGAACTCGGAGTACCACGTCCGCTTTGATGAGATGGACTGCGAGTGCTTCGACCTTTGGCGCTCACTGCGGCTGTTTGAGAGGTTCGCCCAGAAATTCGGCATAACAGAATGTCTTGACAAAGTCCGGGAAAGGTATATTGCCCTTGAAAAACGTCAGCTGGAGCTCCGGTCAGATATCAGCGGTCGGCTGAGAGAGAATTCGCTGTATCTGGAGTTTTCGGACAACTGCGAATTCTATTTCCGCATGGGTCTGTTCAAAAGCGCCGGGGGCAGCTGCGAGTTTATTCCGCGGATATCTGATTTCGATACGGATAAGGGAAAACTGATGGTCTCGCTGAATTACATAGTGGAATACTACCCATACAATGACGGAAATATTGATTTTATCAGACATTCCGGGCTTTCACTTCCTGACAGTGAACATCTCGGGATAATCCGCAACAGTGGGAGCACCGCGCTGAATATTCGTTTCAGCTGGGGAAAAACTGTGATAGTTGCCCCGGACAGCGAGCTTGATATTTCCGCCGGAATGGGCGGACTGCTGCCGCTCACAAGCAGTGAACAGAATTTTTGAGGTGATATAATGACTAACAGCGAGATACTTTCTCATATTGATCATACGCTGCTCCGTCCCACATCGACCACGGAGGAGATAGACGCCCTGTGCGAAGAAGCGGTAAGACTGAAAACCGCCAGCGTCTGCATTCCGCCGTCTTATGTAAGGCATGTGAACGAAAAGTACCCAGGGCTTAATATCTGCACCGTTATCGGGTTTCCACTGGGATATAACACCACTGCTGTGAAATGCTTTGAAGCGCAGGACGCTATAAAGAACGGCGCTTCTGAGATCGACATGGTGATAGATCTCGGCTGGGTGAAGAACGGAGAACTTGACGCGGTGGAAAAGGAGATAGCCGAGGTTCGCAAAGCATGCGGAGATCACATTTTAAAGGTGATAATCGAGACCTGCTATCTTACCGACGAGGAAAAAATGGCATTATGCGGCTGCGTAACAAGAGCCGGGGCAGATTATATCAAGACCTCTACCGGTTTCGGTACAGCGGGAGCGACCCTTGCTGATATCCAGCTATTCAGCCGGAATATTGGCGGCAATGTAAAAATGAAAGCGGCAGGCGGTGTAAAGACCCGTGAGGATCTCGAAATGTTCCTCTCCGCAGGCTGCGAGCGAATAGGCACAAGTTCCGCAGTCAGACTGCTGGAAGAAAAGTGAGGTGATCGCATGACCAGACGTGTTTTTCTGATAGTACTTGACAGCTTTGGCGTTGGATATATGCCGGACGCCGCCGGGTTCGGGGACGAGGGCGCGGACACCCTAAGCTCCTGCTTTAATACAGGAAAGCTGTGGGTTCCGAATATGAAATCTCTGGGACTGTTCAACATTGAGGGAGTGTCTGTCGGCGAAAAGACCTCCGCTCCTATGGGAGCATATCTGCGTATTTCAGAGCGCTCAAAAGGGAAGGACACCACTACCGGGCACTGGGAGATCGCCGGGATAACCTCTGAAAAGCCGTTCCCGACATTCCCGGACGGTTTCCCGGAGGAAGTGATCGCGAAATTCAGGCACGCAACGGGCAGGGGAGTGCTCTGCAACAAGCCGTACAGCGGTACAAAGGTCATTGCCGATTACGGAGAGGAGCATATCCGCACCGGCGACCTCATCGTGTACACCTCGGCGGACAGCGTTTTCCAGATAGCCGCTCATGAGTCGGTGGTACCTCCGGAGAAGCTGTACGAATACTGTCGTATCGCCCGTGAGATTCTCACCGGGGACTATGCTGTGGGACGGGTCATAGCAAGACCGTTCGAGGGAGAGTTCCCGTTCACCCGTACTCCGCGCCGTCACGATTTCTCACTGTTACCTCCAAAGGACACAATGCTTGACTGCCTGTCAAAACAAGGGCTTGACGTCATCGGTATTGGTAAAATATACGATATCTTCGCCGGAAAAGGGCTGACAAAGTATGTCCGCGACATTGGGAATATCTGCAACATGAGCCACACGGCAAGCTACCAGAGCATACCGTTCAACGGGCTGTGTTTCACAAACCTGGTGGATTTCGACATGCAGTATGGACATCGCCGTGATCCCGTGGGATATGCCAATGCGCTGAACGAATTCGACGTATGGCTGGGCGGTTTTATGGAGAGAATGCAACCGGACGATGTGCTTATAATAACGGCGGATCATGGCTGCGATCCGTGCTTTTCTGGCACCGACCATACCCGGGAGCATGTTCCCGTGCTGTTATACGGAGCCGGGATAAAGCCGGTGGATCTTGGTACAAGGGCTTGCTTCGGTGACATCGGAGCGACCGTTCTCGACCTCCTCGGAGCGCCCGGGAAGCTGGACGGCGAAAGCTTTGCAAATAAAATTACAAAATAAGGAGCATAATATGAACGGAGAAATTTCACAGATGAGCCGTATCGTCTCTGCGGCAAGATCAGCGCTCAGGGACGGAACAGAGCTGAAATACACCCCGGTAAGCTATGAGGGCAGCGCTGTTTTCAATTTCTGCGACAGGACTAAGGAAGGCAGCATGAGGTTTCACGCAAAGGATCCGGCTGACTGGTTCGAGCACCTGAAGAAAGAGGGCGTAAAGAACATTTTCCTGATGGAGAGCCTGAAGGTGAACCGCCGCCAGATAGCGATCACAAACAACTCTGCCGCAACGATATTTGTACGCTACAACGACGGTATCGTGACCAGATTTGTGGTAAGCTGGACGCTGGACAGCAATACCGGAAAGTGGAACACCGAATACAACGAATTCATCGCTGAAAACGCACCTGAGAAAGATCCGGAGTTCCGCAACGAGGGTTCAATGATGGAAGCAAATCTGAAAGACCTAGCCGCTCTTGCAGATAAGCTGGGTGAGGAGGGCTTTGCCGCGAAATTCAGGAAGGCAGTGTCCATACTGAACGGGGAACTACCGAAGCTGAAAGAGGGCGCAGTTGTTCCGCAGGTTCCCGAGGATAAGCTGAAATACTACATTGCATCTGATGTGGCAGACGTATTCGGACTTTCCGGAAGCTGGACGGACGAGCCTGCGGCAAAGGCAAAGGAGCTGGGGCTTGAAAATGACTACATTACTCTTTCTGACAGACTTCTCTGCTCTGTCAGACTGATGACGATGTACGCTGTGAATTTCCCCATATAATTAAGCTGTCAGGGGATTTCCCAGAATAAAATACAAAGGCAATACTTCACATTTACTGTCGTTCAATCGTGCGGTGTTGCCAATAATTAGCAAAGGGTGATATTATGAGTGAATGTACTCACGACTGCGGAAGCTGTTCCGCAAACTGTTCCGAAAGAACGCAGGAAAGCCTTGTCGCACAGCCGCACAAGGACAGCCATATCAAAAAGGTGATCGGCGTTGTCAGCGGAAAAGGCGGCGTAGGTAAATCCATGGTGACCTCTATGTCCGCTGTACTGATGAACCGACGGGGTTATCGCTCCGCCGTTCTCGACGCGGATATAACCGGACCGTCTATTCCGCAGGCTTTTGGACTGCACGAAAAGGCACAGGGAAACGAGAACGCTATATTCCCGGTAAAAACTGAGACCGGTATCGGCGTGATGTCCGTAAATCTGCTGCTTCCCGATGAGACCGACCCGGTCATCTGGAGAGGGCCTATCATCGCAGGCACCGCAAAGCAGTTCTGGACTGACGTTGCATGGGGCGACGTTGACTATATGTTCGTGGATATGCCCCCGGGAACCGGCGATGTTCCGCTGACTGTTTTCCAGTCGATACCGCTTGACGGCATTATTGTTGTATCTTCTACGCAGGAGCTGGTTTCGATGATCGTGGGAAAAGCAGTCAAAATGGCTGATATGATGAACGTCCCGATAATCGGACTTGTCGAGAATATGAGCTATGCGGTATGTCCCGACTGCGGAAAGCACCTCAGTGTATTCGGGTGCAGCCATATTGACGAGACCGCAGAGAAATTCGGGCTCAAGGTACTGGCAAAGCTTCCGATCAATCCCGAGCTTGCAGTAAGAGTGGACAACGGCTCTATCGAGGGATTTGATTGTCCCGAGGCGGAGCCTATAGCCGACGCGGTGGAGGAATTCTGCAAATGAGCGAACGCGGAGATAAGGCATACGAGCTGTTCAAGAACGGCTACAACTGTGCCCAGGCGGTGGCTGGGGCATTCTCTGATCTGCTGGGAATGGATATGGATACCGTGGCGAAGCTGGCTTCCGGATTTGGCGGCGGCATGGGCAGAATGAGAGAGGTCTGCGGTACTTTTTCCGGTATCGTTATGGTAGTCAGCACGCTGTATGGCTACTCTGACCCCAAGGATACAGCAAACAAAACCGAGGTTTATTCCCGGATACAGGAGCTTGCGGAGCAGTTCCGCAAAGACAACGGCAGCATTATCTGCCGGGAACTTCTGGGCATTTCAAAGCCGGAGGGTTCGCCTGTTCCTGAGCAGCGGACTTCTGAATATTATAAGAAGCGCCCCTGCCCGGAGCTTTGCCGATACGCCGCTGACTTACTGGAAAAATACATCGAACAGCACCCGGTAAGCTGAGTTCGGCAATATTATCCACATCCACACCGGTACTGTCTTTCAGCAAATCTTTTCCTTCGTTTAAGCGGTTATTAGTATGAAGCTGCTAAAAAAATAACCCCGTACATTTGTACGGGGTCTGGTACGCCTGATGCGATTCGAACGCACGACACATAGCGTCGGAGGCTATTGCTCTATCCAGCTGAGCTACAGGCGCTTATCAACTATATTATTATATCACATCTTAAAGAAAAAAGCAACTGTTTTTTCAAATTTTTTTGGGAACCTCTAAAAACCGTTGTGAAAAGCAAAAATGGGTATTGTGCACCAGATTCTAGGAAAGCCGTCAAAGATGGTGTACACTACACATTTTTGCTCACAAGAGGTTTTTAGAGGCGACCTTATATCTGTTCTTTCGAGGTTATTGTATAAAATTTGAAGCATTCAATAAAATACTTGATAGCTGCGGTTTTTATGGATATATTTCATTAAGGGACGCGGTTAGGAATAAATTCTGAAATACTATTGACAAAACAACGAAAATATGATATAATCCTACTTGTCCGATAGGAAATATAAACATGCTTACTGGGCAAATGAAAATCAATCCATAAAGAAAGTATGGTGAAATTATGACAACAATATACGCTGACAACGCTGCGACGACCATGCTGAGCAAAACGGCGCTGGACGCAATGATGCCGTACCTCACCGAGCAGTATGGCAACCCTTCTTCCCTTCACACGGTCGGTCAGCTGGCTGCGGAGGGTCTATTTGCGGCAAGAAAAACAATGGCTGAATGTCTGGGCTGCGATCCCAAGGAGATCATTTTTACCGGAGGCGGCAGCGAGGCAGATAATCAGGCGCTTCTTACGGGGGCAGAAATAGGCGCTCGCAAGGGCAAAAAGCACATTATTTCTGATACTATTGAGCACCATGCAGTACTGCACTCCCTGAAACGCCTGGAAAAGCAGGGGTTTGAGGTTACGCTTCTTCCTGTTGACGGGGACGGCAGGGTCGATCCCGAGGCGGTAAGAAAGGCTATTCGCCCTGATACGGCACTGGTTTCTATTATGATGGCTAACAACGAGATCGGTACACTGGAGCCGGTCAGGGAGATCGCTGCGATATGCCATGAAAACGGTGTGCTGTTCCACACAGACGCTGTTCAGGCTGTGGGTCATGTTCCGGTTAATGTAAAGGAGATAGGCTGCGATATGCTGTCTCTTGCCGGGCATAAATTCCACGGTCCCAAGGGAGTCGGAGCGTTATATGCCCGTAAAGGCCTGCTGGTGTCTACTCTTATCGAGGGCGGCGCACAGGAGCGTGGCAAACGTGCCGGAACCGAAAATATTGCCGGTATCGTCGGCATGGCGGCAGCGCTCAAAGAGGCTGTTGATAATATGGAGACAAATGTCGCAAAAATCACCAGGCTTCGTGACCGCCTGATAGAAGGTCTGGCTCCGATATCTCATTCTATCCTTAATGGCTCCAGGGAACACAGGCTTCCCGGAAATGTCAACATGTGCTTCGAAGGTATCGAGGGCGAGTCCCTGCTTCTTCTGCTGGATCAGAAGGGCATATGCGCGTCATCAGGTTCTGCGTGCACCTCCGGTTCTCTTGACCCGAGCCACGTTCTGCTGGCTATCGGGCGCATCCATGATGTTGCACACGGCTCTCTCAGACTTTCGCTGAGCGAATATAATACAGAAGAAGAAATTGACACAATAATCAAAGCTGTACCCGAGGTGGTGGATTATCTCCGCCGAATTTCCCCGGTATGGCAGGATCTGCAGGAGGGTAAGAGAACTTATGTTATACAGTGAAAAGGTAATGGATCACTTCACAAATCCCCGTAACGTCGGCACTATTGAGAACGCAGACGGCGTTGGCGAGGTAGGAAATGCAAAGTGCGGCGATATCATGAAGATATTCCTCAAGATCAGCAAGGACGGGATCATCGATGATGTGAAATTCAGCACATTCGGCTGCGGTTCTGCGATCGCAAGCAGCTCTATGGCTACTGAAATGATCAAGGGAAAGCCGGTCAGCGAAGCGCTTGAGCTTACAAATAAGGCTGTTGTCGAGGCTCTAGACGGACTTCCGGCACATAAGATCCACTGTTCTGTTCTTGCTGAGGAAGCTGTAAAGGCGGCGGTCAAGGACTACTACGACAAGAACGGCATCGCATACGATCCCGAGCTTTTCAAAGAGACTCACGACTGCGAGCATTGTGGCGAATAAAGCCAAAAATACTCTGAATTTATCCCCACGGTAATCTGTGGGGATATTTCTCATCATACACAATTTATGTGTAAGTGTTGTATTCTATGATATGCATAATTGACAGTTGTGCATTATTGTTGTATAATTGTATAGAAAGGAGCATAACATGGAACTGTTTATTACAATAATTGTGACATTCTTTGCTGGAATGGGTGCCGGTCTCGGAACAGGCTTTGCTGGAATGAGCGCCGCGGCGGTCATCACTCCGATATTGACTACTTTCCTTGGAATAGATCCATATACAGCCGTAGGGATCGCACTTTCCTCAGATGTGCTTGCCAGTGCGGTATCTGCATACACATACGGGCGTAACAAGAACCTGGACATTAAAAACGGGCTTGTAATGATGGCGAGCGTGCTTGTGTTCACCGTAGTCGGCAGCTGGGTGTCAAGCCTGCTTCCGTCGGCTACAATGGGTGGATTTTCGGTGTTCATGACATTTTTGCTGGGAATAAAATTCATTGTAAAGCCGGTCATGACCACCAAGGAGGACATGAAGGAAGTTTCACCCCAAAAGCGGCTTATTCAGTCTTTAATTGCAGGAATCTTAATCGGTTTTATCTGCGGATTTATCGGCGCAGGCGGCGGAATGATGATGCTGCTTATCCTCACTTCCTTGCTGGGCTACGAGCTGAAAACGGCAGTCGGCACCAGCGTATTTATCATGACCTTTACAG
Organism: Oscillospiraceae bacterium; assembly: GCA_022766785.1. Classification (GTDB taxonomy): domain Bacteria; phylum Bacillota; class Clostridia; order Oscillospirales; family Ruminococcaceae; genus CAG-115. The sequence continues at coordinate 1,901 of JALEOL010000037.1, read as the reverse complement.
CCCTGACTGGCTCGATCTCGCATTTTGCTATAGGCGGAGCGCCTGATCTGCTGGTTATGGTACTCTGCATTGTGTTCACCCTTATCTGGGCAAGGATCGCAGCGGTTTTCGCCAACAAGGCTTCACCTAAGACCCTCAACCGCGCAACTGGCATCGTTCTTGTCGTGCTGGGGGTAGTGGTAATGGGATTTAACCTTGTAACAAAGCTATTGTTCGATATGCCGGTGCAATAGATCATCAGCGTGCATAATTACCTCCATTACAGTAACAATACAGCCCGGAGATCTTATACTAAGTTTCCGGGCTGAAATTTCTGGTTCTTATGGAATCACATATATAAACAAGTTAATTTATTGGGGATTACTTTGATGAAAGCATTGAAATTTTCGGGGGATTACGATATAATTATAGAGAGAGGTAAAAATAATTTGTACAGCCAATTTCGTAAAATGGAAATTTTATGCAATAAAGAGGGGGCGTATTTATATGACTCAGGAACTGCCGCAAACTTGGGACATCATGATCAAATCAAGATAACCATGGATAAACAAACACAGTTGCGATTTTTCGCAACAAGAAATATCAGATCAATTCAACAGATACATTCTGAACAACTATAGATCTGATTACGCTTCACAGTAATCAACATTAGATCAGAAAGGAATCATATTATAATGAACGACAAATACGAAAACGCTCCTAAGCTGTTAAAGGACTATCTGGTATATCTTCAGCTAGTAAAAAACCGCTCTGAGCTTACCGTGCTGAATTACTATACCGACCTCAGGTCATTCTTCAGATATTATAAGATCAGAAACGGACGAGCATCAAACGATCCTGACGAGTTCAAAAACATCAGCATTACTGACATTACTGAGGAAGATATCAAATCTGTTGATCTGATGATCGCCCAGGATTTCCTGATATTTACCAAAAGCGAAAAAGACAATCACCCCCAGGCAAGATACCGTAAAGGCGTTGCGCTTCGTCAATTCTTCAAGTACCTTACTAATAACAAGGGTTTGTTTGAAGTAAGCCCATTGGCAAATCTGGAGCTGCCATCTCCAAAACCTGCATTGCCGAAATATCTCACTCTTGATGAATCAGTCGAAATGCTGCGCAACGTCAATACTCCAGATCAAAAGCGGGATTATTGCATTATTACATTCTTTCTCAACTGTGGTGTACGACTGAGCGAACTCGTCGGAATAAATGTGTCGGATATCCGAAAGTCCCGTGAGTCCTCCGGTCGTGAGGTCTGGACTCTCAAAGTACTCGGCAAAGGCAGCAAGGAACGTATCGTTTACCTGAACGACGCCTGCGTGAATGCTTATCTTGATTACATTGATCCTGCCGAAACAGACAACGAGAAACGCTCAGCCGCCGGCGACCGTGATATGACCGCAAAAACGGACGCTCTGTTTCTTAGCCGCAGAAATACGCGGATATCAAACCGCCGCGTCCAGCAGATCGTTGAGGAATGTCTCAGGTCATGCGGACTGGATAACCGTGGACTGTCAGTACATAAACTGCGCCATACTGCGGCTACCCTCATGTATCAGAACGGAGTAGATGTCAGAGTTCTCAAGGAGATCCTCGGTCATGAAAACCTCAACACGACTCAGATATATACGCATATCTCCAATGAACAAATGGAGACCGCAATGAATAAAAATCCTTTATCCGATCTTACCAACAACAAGAAAAAGGAATAAACTAATACTAAGGAAGCACTGATTAAATCACGCCTGACGGCTTGGTACGCATCTTGCTTGCATATTTTCCGTCATCTTGCACAAATTTCGCTTGACGGGCGGCAGCCCGCCTGCACTCAATTTATACAATCTGACGAAAAATCTGACTGCGCAATCTGCGCACCAGATTTAATCAGTGCTTCCCTA
>JALEOL010000062.1 GCA_022766785.1 Oscillospiraceae bacterium | reverse complement strand
CCGGTTCGGCGGTCTATCACTATGCTGGAAGCCTTATCGTCATGCAGCGCAGTTCCAAGTCCCCCCAGAATAACTATCGGCATTTCCAGACCCTTTGAGGCGTGGAACGTCATGATCTTGACCGCGTCCGCTGCCTCCTGGGGAATGACCGCTTCCTCCAGCTGACCGGAGTTCTCGCGGACAGCGCTGGTATAGCGGAGAAAATCGTTGAGCGTTCCACCGCCGGAATTCTCGAAATCAGCGGTGTATTTCAGCAGCAGCCGGATATTTGCGAGCTTTCTGTCGCCGCGTTCGTAGGTGGATATCACCGAGAAAAAATCTGTCCCGTCATAGATGCGCCGGATAAGCCGCTCCACAGAATTGTTCGCCGCAAAGGTGCGGAACGCGCTGATATCCTCTGCGAATGCGGCGCATTTGTTGTCCGGGTTTCTCTTTATCCCGGCGCTTTCAAGCTGCGATAGGACAGCCTGCGCTTCGGGGGTATGCTCCGGCTGGGCAAGAGGGCTGCCTCCTGCGCAGGCGATACAGCAGAACATCGACTGCTTTGCAAAGCTGTCGTAGAGCGGTTTAAGCTCAATGCCGCTTTCCTCAAGAGCATTCATATCATAGCCTAGTATTCCCAGTCTTGCAAGGGATATTTCCTCTGCCGTCATGCTGTAAAGCGGCGACATTATCACCGTCAGAAGCTCCTCGTCCAGCTGCGGATTGTCTATCACCCTAAGATAGCTTAGTATCAGGTTTATTTCGTCTGCGGAAAGATAGCTGCTGCCACCGCTTGCTGCGACAGGTATGCCCAGCTTTTCAAGCTCCGCGCGGTATTCCGCAAAATGCGACCTGCTCCTTAGCAGTATCGCAAAATCTCCCCAGGTGCAGGGGCGTGTGGTGGTTCCGTCTTTCTTTACCGGGAAGCGGTCTGCTGCCATTTGCTGTATCAGCGCGGCGGTGAACCTTGCTTCGGCGACAGGATTAGTCGCCTCCAGAACAAGGTCGTCGGAAGGGTCTCCGTCATCTGCGGCTCTACCCGGCTTTTCACGGGCAGGGAAGTCCAGCAGGTACATTTCCGTGGAATAGTCGGCGGTCTCATCGGGATATTCCGCGCCCCGGGCAAGCTGATTGTTGTCAGAGTAGTCCACCTCGCCATACTTCCGGGTCATCACTCCCTCAAACATAGCGTTGACCGTTCTGATAACGCCGGAGCGGCTGCGGAAATTCCTGTTCAGCGGCAGCGTCTCAAAACCGCTCCCGGGGGTGCAGCAGCGCGCCATTATCTCCGGATTTCCTCCCCGGAAAGCGTATATCGATTGCTTGATATCTCCCACAAAGAACAGGTTGTTATGCTCCCGTGAGATAAGGCTGAATATCTCGTATTGCAGGTCGTTCGTGTCCTGGAACTCGTCCAGGATAATGCACTGATACCTCTGGGAAAGCTCGTCGCGAAGCCCGCATTTCTCGTCGCGCAGCCGGTCGAGAAGCATTCTCTCGCAGTCCGCGAAGTCAACAACGCCAGCCCTGCGCTTTATCGCCGTGAACTCCTGCTGAAGTTTCCTCACAAGCATTACAAGGGCGGTCACGGCTTTCTGCTGCGGTACAAGCTCGTTTTGTACAAGCTCAGTGGAATAGCCGCAGCCGTCCCGGATATCTGCGCAGTATTTCTGGATACGCTTTCGTATAGCGTCCACCTCTGCTTTCAGCTGCTTGTAATCCGGGTTATTTCTGGGTATACCGCTGCGGCTGAAGCTGCCGAAGGTAAGCTCCGGGGTCTGTGCGTTGAAATTATCGAAATCCCCCAGAGAAGCGGCTTTTCCCTCCGGAAAATTACGCGCAAAAGAGGAAAGCAGCGTATCCACCGCCGCCTTGTCCACGTCAAAGACCGTAATGAAACGCTCGCTGAAGCCGGGGTCGGCGTTTTCGCACATGTCCTGGTATTTTTTCATGCAGGCGGAAAGCAGCCTGCACAGACGGCGAAGATCGTCGGTTATCACCGGCAGAAAGCGCCGCTCCATTTCTTCTATGCTGCTGAAAACGCTGGCGCAGCCGTCAAGCCACTCCTCGCTGTCGGCAAGCGAAGCCGCCCGGAGAAATACAGCCGTGACAGCCTCGCGGAGTTTTGCGTCCGTGCTGAACGAGAAGGATTTGTGCAGAAGCTCACGCGCGGCGCTTCCGAGGGTCTCTTTCTCGCTCTGTGCAAAAGTACCGCCAAACCCGGAATACACCTCCGGAAAATCTCTCTCGAACTCCTCTGAGTAGAAATATTCCATAGTGTTGTCGAGGGCGGTCTGGCGCATGATAAGCCCCTTGCTTTCCTCGACTATCGTGAAGCTGACAGGCAGATCAAAAAGCTCCGCGTTCTCCCGGAGAACACCCAGACAGAAGGAGTTTATCGTGCTGATGACAGAGCTGCGGAATTTGATAAGCTGCTCCCTGGACACAGAGTTGTCCCCACGGGAACGTGTAGCTTCGTCTATCGCACGGGTCATTCGGGTGCGGAACTCGTCTGCGGCGTTCCTTGTAAAGGTGAGTATCGCAAACTTATCCGCGCCCACCGGAGGAATATCGTTCTCCGGGTCGCCCTTGATAAGCCGGACTACTCTTTCCACCAGAAGCGCGGTCTTTCCGCTTCCTGCCGCCGCAGTTACGCATGCGGAGCGGTCCGACGGAAAGTCTATCGCCGCTTCCTGTTCATCTGTCCACTTTATAGCCTTGCTCATATACTGATATTCTCCTGTCGTCAGGTCAGACTGCCTATAAAACCGTTGCCGTCATCATCTGGCTTTTTTCGTGTGCGCTTCTTTGGCTTCTCCGGCTGGGGTGCGTCGTCAGTGGGCTGTTCGTCAGCGCCGATAGTACCCAGCTTTCTTTCGATCACGCCTTCGTCAACTATCACGCCGTGGCTGTCCTGATTTCCGCATACGCTCCGGTAGCGGCAGTAGGTGCAGGATTTCTGCTGGCCTGCCTTGCCCTCCTCGGTGTATATGGTGGGAACAGCCTGCACGTCACCGCTGTATATCCTGCGGAGCACATTCTTCGTCTGCTCCAGTATCTCGTCCCGGAGCTTTCTGAACTGCGCCGGAGTGGGCTGCGCGTCCTCCCTGGGATTGAGCTTTTTCCTGCTTATCTCATCGCCGGTGCTGAGTATCATGCTGGCGTAGTTTTCAGCGAACTTCTCCATTTCAGCTTTGGTGCTGTCGTCCTTAATGCACATTCCGCTTGGGTAATGTCCCTTTGTCAGCAGCGCCATAAGCCCTGCCGGGGTGCTGGAGGCGTCGGTCATTCTTGCGGTGAAATAGCTCACTCCACCCGGGGTTATCTGCGGATTTGCGTCGCAGAGTGCGATAAGGTAAATAAGCATCTGGGTATTCACGCCGTAAAGCGCGTTTGATAGCTTGAATGCGTGTCCGCCGGTCTTGTAGTCAACGATACGGATATATTCGTTGCCGCCCTCGCTGCGGAACATATCCGCACGGTCAACTATTCCGGTGATAGCAACTGTTACCCGGTCGTTCACCTTAATTCTGAGGGGTGGTATAGAAAGTTTCTCCGTTTTCAGCGGCAGCGGCTCGGAATGTTCGCCGAAGTCGTCCAGGGTCATCTGTTCGCCGCAGGTCTCCTGGTTTATCTTCGGGATATCGGCGGTGTTGCCGTCACGGAATTCAAGCTCGAACAGCACCGGGCGGTATTCACGGCTGCTGAATTCTTTCTGGAGCACTATCAGCAGGTCTGCGCAGCTCACCGCCAGCCCGTTGTACATGTAGTTGAACGAACGTGTGCGGTTTGCGCTTCCTCCCATGTGCTCGTCCGCGTACTGTGCAAGCAGCGCGGCGGAGCTTTCGGTCAGCTGCTCCCGGGTCAGGCGGAAGAACTCGTTCATCTTGGTGCAGTATTGCGAGAGCGTTTTTTCCAGCACAAAATGAACGGCGCTGCCCACATCGGAATTGGCGGAGTTGAGAGTGCGCCGCTCCCTTATTTTAAGCCCGTATCTGCAAAAATACTCGAACCGGCACTTGTTAAGCCCCTCCAGCTTGGTCGCGGAAACGCGGTTTGCCCTGAACAGCTTTCCTGCGGTCTCCGGGGATAATCTGTGGCGGTAGGCGGCAGGGCGCTCCAATACAAGCTGCTCCAGTCTGCGCGCATACTCGCCGTCGCCGGAAAGCTCCAGCGCCTTTTTCAGAGTGCTTCTCCGTGCGGAATCCTTGTCACCGAACAGGGAAGCGTACCTTGCCCTCAGCGCCTGCGGTGTGCTGCAATAGAAGCTGTCGCCGAACCGCGCTTTGTCCTCGGTGTATTCCTCCTGTATCTGCGGAAAACGCTCCAGCAGGTCGTCGATTACCTCCGAACGGGTCAGCGCGTCGCAGGAGGTGCTGAGCACAGGGTATGTAAGATACAGACGGTCTGAAGCGAGGGTCATTGCGCGGTATGCCTGATATCGGCTGTAGTGATAACGCTCCTCCTGCTTCATGCTGATCTTGATATCGCTTTCTCCCAGAAGCTCCGCTTCATAGTCTGAGAACAGTCCGCAGCCGGAGCTTTCATCCGGGAATGCCCCCGAGCACGCGCCTGCGATAAAGGCAGCGCGGATATTATCAGCCCTTGTACGCCCGGTATCGCCGAGAATAACGCAGTCCACAAGCTGCGGAGGTTTAGCAAGCTGAGCCTCGGCGCAAATGTCACGGAACAGCGAGTAGTAATCGCCCGGAGTTATCTCCACATCGTCCAGCGCCGAATGAACAGCCTCAAATATGCTCACAAGGATATCCCAAAGCGCCGTGCAGCTTTCCTCGGCGGACAGTACGGAATTCTCTATCCCGGCTTCGGTAAAAAGAAAGCCGCATATCTTCTCGGTGAGCCACGCGCCGGTGCATTCGTGGTTTTTCCTCTTTTCGGCTATCTCATCATGCAGTATTAATAACGGAACTATCGCCGCTTCACGGACCTGTTCCGCACGCTGCGCCTGGGCGGAGTCCTCACGGCTCATCTTGTCGGTGGTGAATTCAGACAGCAGCTGGTCTGCGTGAAGCTGCCAGCGGAAAATATACCCGTCAAAGCAGTCTATCTCCGAAAATGTCAGCGCCCGGAACTTCCCCTCATCGTCCTTTACACGCAGAAAGCTGCTGCGGACATAGCTCAGCAGATTTTCCGCGTCCGGCTCCTCCAGCGCTTTCAGCAGGGAGAGGATAAGGTTTGTGAGCGGAGCGTTGAGTATGACCTCCGGAATATCGCAGAATACAGGTATCCCATATTTCTGGAAAGCGCTTTCCGCAGGGGATCGGTGATCCTCCGGGGAAGCGCACAGAACCGCGATCTCCCCGTATCGGTAGCCTTCCGTGCTCACAAGCCGTTTTATTTCCGCGGCAATGAAATCCATTTCTCCGTACACATCGTCAGCCCGTATCACCCGGACGCTGCTCATATCGTGTTCCGGGTCGGCGGTATCGCTCCAGATAAGCTCCGACGCCCTAGCGATACCAGTTGCCATACCACGGTCGTTGCCGGTCTCCGGCGCAGGGATCCCCTCGTCCCCGGAAAGAGCGTCGATATCCGCCATTATCGTGCGGAAGATATCACGATCATCGTCCTTGTCGCACACGAAAGCAAAGCAGGCATATTCTGCGCGCTCAGACGCCGTTTTCAGAAGCGCGAGCTGGCTTCCGGAAAATGAATTGAAGCCGTCCACGAAGATGTTTTTCCCGGCGAACCAGTCGTACCTCGCCGCAAGACCTGCCGCCTGCATAGTAATATCCAGCTTGTCAGTGTATTTCCGGGACAGTATCTGATCGTATTCCGTGTAAAGTGCGGAAATGTCGCGCAGCTTGGAAAGCAGCGCCGGGCTTTCCACCGGGGGAGCGTCGCCGCTGAGCCTTTCCGCAAGCGCTGCGCAGTCTATTCCTGCCGTTTTGAAAAGAGATACGGTCTTTACCATGCCGGTGGCGAAACCGGGCTTTCTTGACACCCTGGCAAGTGCGGAAAGCTCCACGCTGCGGCTCCTTGCCGCGCGGTACATTATGACGCTTTTTGTGATATCGTCCGCCGGGGGCTTTTCGGTGCTGTACTTTGTCACGATCTCGTCGGAGATGCGAGCTATCGTGCGGACTTTAATGTTCTGGAAAAGCTCCGTCCTGCCGGCTTCGGCGCATTTTCGGAAGAGCGCTCTTTCAGTTTCGAACACGAACTGATCCGGTACGATGATCGTGGCTATGGAGCCGTTCCCGACAGTACGCATTATCCTGCCGTAAAGTCTGCCTGTGACATCTGCGCAGGCTCTGCCGGTAATTATCTCAGCCATTGTGCACCTCCTCGCTCACTGAATAAACGTATTTCCGCCCCTGCGTCCCGACCTGGACGATAAGCCCTGCCGCCCTGAGCACCTCCAGCCGCAGCGATGAAGCAGGCTCTTTCGTCAGCTTGCAGAATTCGGCTTTTGTGAAGGTATCCGGCAGTTCCTCCGGCAGAAATACCCGTAACCCTCCCGGCAGCGGCATTCTGATCTCCTCAACGATCTCCAGTGGGATTCGAAAGATCTGAGCTTTTTTCCGGACGCTGCGGCTGCGCAGATCGGGTATCTTATCTCCGGGGTATGCCACGCGCCTTTCGGTCTTCAGCCTGGCGATGATGATCGTCACCCGGCTGTCCGAAAGGAATTTTCTTATAGAATAAAGCTCCTCAAACATGGCAAGCTTGCGGAACATATTCCGGAACGGCGTTTCTTCCAGAACCTCCCCGGTGTCGGAATTCACATATACGGTGCGCGTTCTGACCTCTATCGGGTGCACGACAGTTACCCGTGAAGCCTCGGTGAACGCCTCCAGTTTTTCTTTCAGGGCGTAGAGATGACGGGTCTGTATCTCGAATATTCCGTCCTCGTTCACGGCGTCCGCGAAGTATTTCCCAATGCGTATCTCCTGGTCGTCTGAGTAGGGGGCGTAGTAGTTCTTCAAAGCCGCGTGTATGAGCTTTTCGTTCTGCGTGCCGACTGAGCCGTGCATTCCCCGAACGCGGGTCATTGCATTGCTGAGCGCCTGAGAAAACCGCTCTTTGTCCGTGAGCGGCGCAGCTGCCTTTGTTTTCTGCTCTGAGACCGACTGCCCGTTTTCCTCCGCGATAAAACGGGGGACTGCTCCCTCGTCATTGGAACCTATAACGATATCCGCCGCAGCTTTCAGTTCATCGCATGCGTTTGAGACCGCAATGCCGGTATCCGCCGACCTTATCATGGAAAGATCGTTGTTGTTATCGCCAAAGCACACCAGGCGATCCGCCCGGGTGATCTCCATTACCTGCAAAAGTGCGCTTGCCTTGCTGGCGTTCACGCTGAATATCTCGTACCAGATCTCGTCCTTGTTGTATGTATCCGGCATGAAATTCACCGCAAAACCGTTCTCACGGCTGAACACGCTGTCAAGCTCGGCGATATCTGTTCTGGGATCCAGCAGCGTGAAATAGAAAACGCGCCCCTGAAACAGCTCCTCCCGGGTCTTGACCGGTCTCAAACGCTGATCTCCCTGACGTGTGCTGACATAGCCGTACACATCACTCAGCCTGTCCCGGAGGAAGCTTACGCGTTCCCTGCCGTCAATGTAAGAATAGACCAGCGGCGCAAGATCGTTCCGGTTAAAATAATCCACTGCAATAGCCAGCGCCGATCCCGTGAAATTATTCTCAACGATATGCCTGCCGTCTTTCGGGTCAACGACAAAGACCCCGTTGAAAGTAACAGCGGGGCAGGTGAGCCTTAATTTTTTCAGCAGGGGAGAGGCGCTGGAATAGGAGCGCGCCGTTGCGAATGTGAACAGCACTCCGTCATCGGTCAGCCGGTTCAGCAGCTGAGCGCTTTCGTCTGAAATGCTTTTGTCGGATCTGAGCAGAGTGCCGTCAAGATCAGTGGCGTAAAGGGTCATTATGTTTCTCCGAAAATCAAAGATCGCGCTGTGAGTCAACAAAACGGTGGCTCAGCATGTATTCGCGCAGCTGGGCGAGAGTGGGGAGACCGGCGTTGTCGCTGGCGTTCTGGATCTGCATGCTGCCCACGGCGTTTGCGCGGAAAACCGCTTCTCCGAGGGGGATCTCCTCACAGATACCGCTGATAAGCCCTGCCGCAAAACCGTCCCCTGCTCCGGCAGTGTCGATAACAGCGTCGGCACGGAACGTCGGTGCAATACCGCTTTCCACATGGCTCTTGTAGTAAGCACCCTGCTTGCCGAGCTTGACTACGACCTTCTTTGTTCCAAGGGCAAGATAGTGATCCGCGATCTTTTCGGGATCGTTCAGTCCGCAAAGGGTCTCCGCCTCTTTAAGGCTTGGGAGGAACACGTCGGACTGCGCCGCAAACTCATTGAGAAGCGCTATAGTGTTAGCGGAGCTGTCCCAGAGCTGGCAGCGGAGATTAGGGTCGAACACCACGGTGATCTCGTTTTCCTTTGCGCGTTTGACAAGCTCCCTTGCCGCCCGTGACGCGGACTCTGATATTGACGGGAATATCCCGGTAAAATGCACAGCCCTGATATCGGACAGATCCAGCTTGTCCACATCGTCCTCGCAAAGGAACGAAGCCGCGGAATCCTGCCGGAAGTAATAGATCTCATGCTTGCCGGGGTCTGCCTTGCTTTTCATCATTGCGCCGGTCAGGTGCGCGGAGTCGGTTATGATAAGGTCGTCGGAGATACCGTTTGCCTTCATGAAGCTGCGGATACGCTTTGCGCGCGGATCGTCACCCAGCCTGGTCATATACCTCGGGCATATACCAAGCCTTGAAAGCCCCACAGCGACATTCATTTCAGCGCCGGAAACGCTTGCCCTGAAATGCGATACGTCCGCAAGTGCGCCCTCCTCCTCAGCCAGAAGAAGCTCCATCGGTTCGCCGATCAGAAGTACCTTATCCATAATATAAACCTCTCTTTGTTTTCGTCTGTTATTTCCCCATAAAATAGCGAATAATACGCTACTATAATATTATAACAGATTTTTCGGATAAATCAAGGTGTTTATCGGTTTTATTCTAGATTTTTTCTCTTTTTATGTAACCGCCGTATCGGCGGTGAACTCATTGTTCATTTGTTCGATCATTGTTTCTGCGAAAACCGCGTACCCTCTGGTAGGGTCGTTCAGGAAAACGTGGGTCACTGCACCTGCGATCATTCCGTCCTGTATTATCGGACTGCCGCTCATTCCCCTGACTATTCCCCCGGCGGAGTCCAGCAGACGGCTGTCTGTTATTCTGATCACCATGCTTTTGGTGCCGTTCAGCGCACAGAGATTTATCTTTTCGATCTCGATCGTGTATTCCTGCGGTTCGCTGCCGTTTATGGTGGAAAGTATCACCGCCGCGCCGCACTTCACCTCCTGACGGAATGCCACGGGAAGCGCTTCGCCGTCAGGCTTCCGGTCAAGAGTTCCGAATACTCCCACCGGAGTGTTTGCGGAAAGCTTGCCCACTGCACCGGAGCACAGGTCGCCGCACAGTTCGCCTGCTTCTCCGTTGCAGCCCTTGACTACGCTGTATATCTCCGCTTCGGTGATCTCGCCGCTGGACAACGGCATTAGTTCACCGGTCGTGACATCGCTCACCGGGTGCCCCAGACCGCCGAATATCCCGGTCTCCTGATCGTAAAAGGTCAGCGTTCCTATCCCGGCGGCGCTGTCTCTGACCCACGCCCCAAGCCTCAGATCACCGCCGTCGATCTGCGGCTCGGCTGTAACGCACAGCTCGCTGCTCCCCCGGGTGAGTACTATCACGCATTCCGACGGGTCAAGCTGCACTGCCGCGGCTATTTCGGAATTAGTCTGCACCGGAATTCCGTTGACGCTTGATATAATATCCCCGGCGGTTATTCCTGCCCTGTCCGCCGCGGACCCCTTGTTGACCGAGATCACCATTACCCCTTCTGTCCGCAGCTTAATGCCGAACGGCGTTCCCCCGGGCACCAGCATTTGCCGCTCGGTCTGGGATAATTTCACCTGTTTTATATGCATTCCGCCGACGGAATACCCCCAGCCCCCGTATTGCCGGGTGATCTCCGCGCCCATGAAGCCGCCGTGTATCTCTCCTCCTGTCTGCGCAGTCAGCTCCCCTGGCAGAACTGCGTAGTATATCCCGATAAGTCCCACCGCTGCCGCGATAAGCCAGCAGAAGAACCCGGAGATTATATTTCCTGCTCTTTCCATTGTTTCACCCCGATAGATTCATTCGGAGAATTCTCTCCCTCACGACTTTACTATTTGCAGACCGGGGTGAAATATAAAAGGAAATTACAAGCGGCAGGAAATTCTCCGGCAGTCTTATCACGCAAAATCGGTATTTATATAAATGTATAAAAATATTCTTCCCGTTTCAGTGAAAAAAATCCTCAGAAAAATATTTTTGATAAAATGTAAAAGATGCTTGACATAATGAAAATAATATGTTACAATATAGCCGAGGTGAGAGAATGGCAAAAAATCTCAGATTAAAGGCGGCGAGAGCTGCGCTTGATATGTCGCAGGACGCGCTTGCGAAAAAGGTCGGGGTCACTCGTCAGACTGTGAATGCTGTTGAAAACGGCGACTACAACCCGACGATAAATCTGTGCATTGCGATATGCAAGGCGCTTGGCAGGACGCTTGACGAGTTGTTCTGGGAAGAGGAGGATAGCAAATGAGTTTAAAGAGCTTTGACAAATTCTGTGAAAGAATGATACTTGCCGAACCGGGCAGCGAAAAGGAGATATACGACGAGCGGCAGAAGCAGATACGCACCCGGCTTACTGTGGAGGCTCTGACGGTTTTCGGCGCGATGTCAATGCTTGCGGTGATGATAAATGAAACGGCTTTCACATGGTGCGAGGGGTGCTTTCCGATTATGGTGCTGTGCGCGGCGCTTTCCTACGGCTGGTGGGTCATTCGCAACGCGGTCAAGGGGAGCCTGTTCGGGGTTTCGGGCAAGGGTGTGAAGTTTACAGCTATTTTGATACTTATTGAAAGCCCGATATATGAAATATTGCTTTTACCAGACGAGCGGGAGAATTTCTCTTTTATTAAGAACGGGAAGCTGACCACACGAGCGGTGGTGATGTTTTCTATGCTGCTGATGATAGTATTCGCTATTGTCACGCTTGTTCTTTATTCGCGAAAAAAACGCAACGAAGCCGCTGACAAATAACATTTAAATCGGGTGAATCAATTTTCGCCCGATTTTTTTCTTAAATTCTGTGTAAATGTTACATTCTCTGTTGACAATAACAAAGAAATATTGTATAATAATAACAAGTAGAATTTTTTTCGCCCGGAGGTGAGCGGCTTGAAGATATGCGCTGCCCAGACAGATATTATATGGGAGAACAAGCAGGAAAATATGCGCCGCAGCCGTGAAATAATCGAAACCGCGGCAGGGCAGGGGGCGCACCTTGTGGTGTTCCCGGAGCTTTCGCTTACCGGATTTACCATGAACCCGGAGCTTGCCGAGCCGCCGGACGGCAGAACGGTGCAGTTTTTTACAGAGGTCAGCCGTGAGTTTGGCATTGCGGCGGCATTCGGCTTTGCGTGCAGGCATGACGGAGTTATCACCAACCGGCTGTGCATTGCCGACCGGGGCGAGATCACCGCAAAGTACGACAAGATACACCCGTTTTCCTACGGTGGCGAGTGCGAGGTCTACACCGGCGGCAGTAAGCTGGCTATTGCGGAGGTTTTTGGTGAATCAGTGGGGCTTTCCGTCTGCTATGACCTGCGATTCCCGGAGGTGTTTCAGGCTCTTTCGGAGGAATGCTCCGTAATTCTTACGATAGCCAACTGGCCTGACAAGCGAAGCGAGCACTGGACAGCTTTGCTGAAAGCCAGAGCTATCGAAAACCAGTGCTACATCGTAGGCTGCAACCGCTGCGGAAACGGCGGAGGACTCAGCTATTCCGGCGACAGCGCGGTTTATTCCCCGTCCGGTGAATTGATATGCGCCGCAGCGCCGTATAAGGAAGAATTGATTTACGCCGATATCAGCCGGGAGGAATGTTCTATTGTTCAGAACAGCTTTCCGCTGAAAAAAGACCGGCGGTATGATTTATACAGAAAATTTTACGAGAGGTAAGGGGTGCTTTTTCGTGGAGATTGAACAGAAGATCGCATGGCTCAGACCAGAAAGGATCCAGAAGCTGTATGAAGGGCAGAAAAGCTCATTCGGAATGAACAGATTATATATTATCGGCGTTGGCAAAAACGGTACTGACTGCGTTCTGAGGTGCATTCACAATACGAGCCGGCGTTTCGGCATGGATCCGAAAAAGGTCAGGTTCCTGTGTATCGGCGAAGAAAAGCAGCTTGCCGCAGCGTCGTTCGAGGGCAGCGTGCCGACCGATGGAGATGTGCTTCCGATAGCACCTGAGGAAGCGATATACAAGTACCTCAACAATCCGGCAAAGCTTCCTGACAGTGCGCTTTCGTGGTTCGACCAGGGACTGAAGAACTATTCCCCGGCGACTCCGGTCTACGGTCTTACAAAGCGCCAGTGCGGACGAGTTGCGCTGTTCCACTATCTGAAGCAGATCATAAAGCTCGCAGGTAACGCCATGAGCGATTTCGGCAGCAGTGACAAGCCGGTGGATATCGTGCTCACGGGAAATCTCGGCGATCCGTTTTTCGGCGGAATGTTCATTGACCTTGCATATATCCTTGACCGAATATTTACGGTTTATCCCGGTCAGGTGCGGATAAACGCATATCTTTTCGCCGCAGACACGGCTGCGCTTATTGAGGAGGACAGCCGGGATATCGGGGTATACTCAGCAAATACTATCGTTGCCAAGAACGAGCTTGACAAATTCCAGTCCGGCAAGAAGCGTTTCACACAGGAGTATTCCAAAACATTCAGCGTGGATTCGGATAAGCCACCGTTCAACGCGTGCTTTCTGATACCGGCTGCGGAAAACTACGATCTCACCATGAGTATCGCTTCTGAAAAGATACTCAACCGCATGGAGATCATCTTCAGCAAGGACGACGACGCAGAGCGCATCATGTCCTATAATATGCTGAAAGCGGACGCTTCACACGATTTCAGGTACCTCGCCTGCAATTCCATGGTGGTGGAGCCGCCGGTGGGTAAAATGATGTCATATCTGGGGGTGAAGCTGTTTACGCGGCTAAATCACACGCTTAACGGCAACAATGTCGGCGAAGCGCTGCTGAAACGCTATTCCGGCATGGTGTCTCCCACAAGGGATCTCGTTGCTTCCAAAAGCGGAGGTCTGCCCACGATAGAATTTGACGAGCGTTCCGAGCCTGCTTTTTCTGCAAAATCAGTGAGAGCGAGCAGTGATAATGCTCTGTCTGTCGTGAAGAAATGGCTGAGCGATACTCGCGAGGCTGTCGTAAACGGCGCCCCGGTGTGTGCGAAGGATATCGCCGACAGCATAATCACCGACTGCGAAAACGCCAAGTCGGATTTTGCCAAAGGACCGTTTTATGCGCAGGAGATACTTAAAAAGTGCTTTGCGGAGATACGGGTAAATATTGCGAAGCTGAAATCCGAGACCGAGGATATGACGGAGCAGACGGAGCGCACCCGGGAGCTTGTCCGCTCATCGTACAGAAAAGTGCGCTCAGCCGGTTTGTTCGTCAACAAGGCTGTGGATCAGTATCTTTTTGAGCTAAAGGGATTTTCCGAAGCGAGCGTCGTTGTTGAATGCAGCGAGCCGATGAAAGATTTTTACAAAATGCTTAACGACAGGCTGACGGAGTACTATAACAGTGTTCTCCTGAAAGCTATTGCGCCGTTCGAGCAGATGTCCATGAACCGCGGCGGCGTTGTGGACAGCATAAAGGAGGATCTTTCCGGCAGAAGCTGCGTCAGAGAAGCGTTCCCGGTCGATGACGACAAAGTACGCCAAAAGCTCGATGAGCTTGCGGACAGCGTTCCGAAAGAAAAATTGGAGAGTTATTTCAGGGATTCAGGGATACTTTCACTTCCCGACGATGACGAGACCGCTCTGGCAAGGGCAGTGGTGAAGATCCTGCGCAGGTGCTTTGAACCGCAGCTGTCCATGCCTTTCGGGGAGATGTGCTCCTACTTTGGCGTTGAGGGCAGCATTGAGGAGTCCATAAACAGGTGTATTGCCGAATGCTCTGTCAGCACTCCGGTGAACGATGATTTTTCTATCACCCGTGTGATCTGCCCCAAGACTGTACGCCCGGAGGATATAGCCCGGCTCAGAAAGAAATTCCGCGGCGTAAACTACATCTGGAACGGTTCTGTCTGCACGCAGATGTCAGCTGCTTCGGCGATATGCGGCGGTGCCGAGCTTGAAAAGTTCAACGGCTATCAGCAGTGGGAAAACATGCATTATGCATACTCAAACGACTCACTGAAAAAGCATGGGCTGAAATTATTTCCCTGATTTTTCAGCAAAGGATAACTGATGACAAAAAACTATTTCTCAGACGGTGTGCTGGTCTATGACAGGTATTACTGTACAAAGCCGCACACCACTCTGCTTGTAATAAAGAGAATACTTCTTGCGGTGGTGTACTGCGTCAGCTCAATGATGTTTATTCTTACGGAATTTGGCTTCCCGGTGAGCCTTCCGGCTATGGCGGCGGTATGCGGTGTTTCCTGCGCAGTATTCTCGGCGATACTTGTATTTATCAGGAAACGGTGGCTGATACTGGCGTCGGTATCTGTGTCGGGGTTTCTTGTGTGGCTGAATTTCGGCATTCTGATGGACAGGCTGAGCTATTTTGCCGACGCCTGCATGCTTCTGGTAGAGGGACGTTTTCTGTACCCGCGGCAATACCTTTTTCACCATGAAGCGCTGCTGGACGTGTACAATAACGATTATGTAAAAGGAGTTGTCTTCGGCACTGTACTGATGTGCCTGATCTACAGCCTTATCGTTTCACTGTGCTTTTCTGGCAGGATAAGACCTGTGCTCCCTGCGCTGCTGTTTTTTATGCTGTGCATTCCGGTGCTTATCTCAGAAAGGCTTGAGTTCAGCTTCTGGCTTATCCCGGCGGTGGCGTCCATTGCAGGTGCATTTGCTATCCGGAAGAACTATTCCGCGGGACTGGCAGTAAAGCACATCGGCTTTGACGATTACAGGAAGCGTATGCGGACAGAGGAGCGATCTTTTCTCAGGCATATTTCCTCCGCCCCGATAAAAAAGCGCACCGAAATGCGCTGCAATTACTATTCGAAATATTTCGGCACAGGAATGTACTGTGCTGCGCTTACCTCTGTCTGCCTTTTGATCGGCTCAGCTTTTATCCCTAAGGGAGGAAGCATTGATTATTCCGGGATATACGAGCTGTTTTCGGGGATAGGCTCCGGGGAATCCGCTCAGTCCCCCTTTGAAAGCGGTTCTGCTTCGGAGTATTTCACCCACAGCGGCAGCGAGCAGGAGGGTCTGCTCAATATCGTTTCCCCGGGCAGGGGAGAGCGCGAGATGATCCGGGTCAGCTATAACCAAAACAGACCGTTTTATCTGCGCGGCGATATCGGGATAGATTTTACCGGAAGGGCATGGACTACCGCCGTCACCAGCGAGCCGGAGGAATGGCGGACTTCCGGTCTGAAGGACAGCTACCGTCCCTGTGAGAACAGGGTGATCTACTCTCTGCTTTTATCTTCCTATAACGGCGGTCTTGATTCACAAATCGACGGAGAAAGCATTATCCTCGGAAATCATGTGAACATTGAATATCTCTGTAACACCGACGTTGTGTTCCTGCCGCCATATACCGCCGACTTTTCTTTCTACAGCAGCGACTCCTTCGAGGTATATGCGGATTATGCCGTGCGCGTCAGTGAAAGCGCCGGAAGTCACATCAATTCAGTGGAGTGTGTTGCGATGATACCCTCCTACACCAGCAATGAGCTGTATTCAGGCGATGCCGAGGGGCTTGCGCAGGTGGAGAGGACGTTCGATAGAGCTTTCTGTGAGCCGAATGATATCTACAGTTCTGTGATCCCTGAGATGCAGCAGCCGGATATCCTGTCTAAATATGAGGAATATGTGGGTCACACCTATCTCGGTATCCCGGAGAATTATGTACAGGAGATAGAAAGCTATATAAGACGGTGCCTGTACGACCAGGTCCAGCAGCTGGAACTTGAACGCAAGACCGGCAGTCTCAGCGGGGTGCAGTACAGATACAGGCTTGCCTCGGTGGTGGCTGATTATCTTCGTTCAAATTACACATATTCCCTTGACGGAGCTAACAACAGCAGCGAGCCTGTTCTTCAGTTCCTCAACGATACAAAGCAGGGTCACTGTTCGCTGTACGCCAGCGCAATGACGCTGATCCTCCGCCAGCTGGGCGTACCTGCAAGGTACTGCACCGGATTTTACGTTGAGTCGGCAGATGACAGCGGATCGGTGCTTCTGCGTGAAAAGAACCTGCACGCATGGGTTGAGGTGTATGTGGGTCAGCTTGGCTGGGTGACATTCGACCCGACCAGCTCCGCGGCTTATCCCGGCAGAGGGAACACCACCGTGGAGTCTGACGAGCAAAGCGGCGAGCAGGAAAATACTACCGAACCCACGAGCCAGAACGCGGCAGCCCAGACAGAGCAGGCAGCGACCGATGATGTCAGAACGGAAAACGCGTCCCCGTTGTCAACAGCAGAGCCTTCGCCAGCTACCTCTGAGTCACAACCGGAGGCAGCAGCTCCCGGGAACCCGGCTCCGGTCATCATTATTGTTATCGCTGCAGCTGCCGCCATTGGAGCAGCAGTGTTCTTCGTCCTGCGGCTGAAAGCCCTCAAAAACGCGGCTAGATCGGAGCTTGACAGGCTGCGACGCTTTGGAACTTCCCGTGATATACTGCTGCTTATCCTTTCGCTGCTGGAGCTTTTCAATGTGCGTCCCGGCAGGGGAGAGCTGGCGGAGAGCTTCTGGAAGCGCGTTGACAAGAAATACGGCACTTCCCTCGCAGATAATACAGCTTTGCTTGAAGCTGTGGAATTCGGCTCTCGCGAAGGCTCAGACGAGAATCGTTCCATGCTGTATTCCCAGCTTGGGCGCATAGTAGATGTCATTGATCCTTTCCGTTTTCCGTGCAAGAGAGGTATTCTCAGGTTCATCATCAGCCACGGAAACAGAGAAAAAAATAAATAACTGCAAATTATTACGGGATTTTTGTAAAAATCATGTTGATTTTTCAGTTATTATTTGATATAATGATATTGGTGGGGACATTTTTGTCCGCCGCCGGTCATGGTAAAGTAATCAATAAATTATTATAGAGAGGTATCGTCATGAGATTGATAACACGTTCGGATTTTGATGGACTTGCCTGCGGTGCGCTTCTGCTGTGCGCCGGAGTTGTGGATTCCTGGACATTTGCCCACCCAAAGGATCTGCAGGACGGTCTTATTCCTGTTACAGAAAACGACGTTCTTGCGAATGTTCCGTTCGTTGAGGGCTGCGGACTCTGGTTCGATCATCACTCCAGCGAGGAGGAACGCCGCAGGTACAAGGGCAAGTACAAGGGCGAGAGCAGGATCACTCCCAGCTGCGCGCGCATAATCTACGAATACTACGGCGGCAAGGAGCGTTTCCCGAACTTCGACGATCTTATGGAAGCTGTTGACAAGGTGGACAGCGGAAACCTCACCCGTGAGGAGATACTTGATCCAAAGGGCTGGATCCTGATAGGCTTCCTTATGGATCCCCGTACAGGTCTTGGCAGATTCCGCAACTTCACCATAAGCAACTATCAGCTCATGGAGAAGCTGCTGAAATGCTGCGCATATATGTCGACTGACGAGATCCTGGCAATGCCGGATATCCAGGAACGTATAACGCTCTATAACGAGCAGACCGAGAAATTCAAGGAAATGGTACATAAGTACACCCGCACCGAGGGCGATGTAATTATAACCGACCTTCGCGGCGTTGATCCGATCTACACCGGCAACCGTTTCCTTATTTACAGCCTTTATCCCGAGCAGAACATCTCTGCCTGGATAGTAAGCGGAAAGGGCGGCAAGGGCTGCTCCTGCGCCTGCGGATATTCCGTCCTCAACCGCACTTCAAACGTAAATGTGGGCAGTCTTATGCTCAAATACGGCGGCGGCGGACACAAGGCGGTGGGTACCTGTCAGTTCTCCGACGAGGAAATGGACGAGAAAATACCCAAGCTTCTGGACGAGCTTGTTAATTACGATAAGTATTACAATACATAAAAACACAGGACGTTCCGGCTTGCGCCGAACGTCCTTTTTTATTGACAAAATTTACGATTTATACATTGACATTTATAAACATTTGTGCTACAATATAAAAAAAGAAATATGGGACAGGAAACCCATCCCACATAAGCTTTTGATAAAAAATCACATATTTCTACCGTTACCGAGCCGACAGTATGTCGTCCAAATAAATTTACAGAACGATTGACTGCAGGCTCAGCCTGCTGGTCGGGGCGACAGGACTTGAACCTGCGGCATCTTGCTCCCAAAGCAAGCACTCTACCAAACTGAGTTACGCCCCGTAACCTATTTATGATACCACATAATTTGCTTTATGTCAAGAGGGTGAAAGGCATTTTTATTTTTTCGGCAGTTTTTCCGTTTTGTATAAAGAAAATTTATTGTTATGTTGTAATTTTGACTAATATTTTAGTATGAATTAACAAAAGTATCGGAAATTTATTGCTTTTTCTATCCGAATTTGGTATAATACTACTATGCATATTTATCTGTAAATTAACGGCTTTCGGTATAAAAAGGAGCTCACGGCTAATCTTATGAAGATAAGGATTTTCAGTAAAATGATAAATGAACAGCTTGAGTTTCTGCTCCCCAAGGTACTGCTTGCCGATTTACTCATATTTATCGCAGCTCTGCCCTTTTACGGGCTGAACACAGGGATCC
>JALEOL010000060.1 GCA_022766785.1 Oscillospiraceae bacterium | reverse complement strand
CCCCAAAATTTGTGATAAATCAGGGTTGCAAAAATCCCGGGAAAATGCTATAATATCATTGTAAATCAAGACAAGACAGTATTGTAAGCTATCTGGCTAACATACTTCTTAATATATTTTCCCCAATTATTTCAGCCGAGTAAAAAGCGCTTTTCCCCAAGCGTTCGGCTAATTCATTTGAGTTTACCGCAGACACCCCGTCTGCGGATTTTTTTTGCACTAAAAAGGGTGGGGTGTGTAACCCTGCACAAAGAAAATGCCCTTGCCATTTGGATAGACAAGGGCAGATGTTTTCAAATTCCGTGCAAAGTCTTTTAGCACTTCTCTTGAGGCACCATAAACTGTTACAAACATGTTAGGTGCCTCCTTAAGTTACCACAACTGATAGAAGTCATACACAGCACTGTTTCGGTCAATGATATACTTGAACCTTGAGTACTGCTTATTACCGTCCTTATCAATCGTAAGCACACGGAGTGTACAAGTCTTATCAATATGCACATAACCTTTATAGTTGCTTATTGTAGCAGATTTTGTAGTAGGCTTACTTCCATCTGTTGTATAATAGAATTCATAAGTCCTATCATATCCACGACAAAATTCTACTCTCTGAGGACGGTTGTAAACACCAGTAGCAGCTGTTACATAAGCATCAACATCTTCATCTTTATTAAGCCACAAAAGTGAGTTAGCATACTCCTTACTTATACCAATAGGAATGGTAATATAGGTATCCTCATAACCAGGACAAGTAATGAGCATACGGAATGTGCAAGACTTCTTGAACGTGAACTTATTATTATATGTTGAAGATAGTTCGTTAATTATAGTAGCTTGCTTAGACTTTGTTGTAGGCTTTTTACCATTTGTGGTGTAGTAGTACTTAGCACCGTCAGGTACCTTGTCAGCATCAAAAGTGAGAGTTATTTTACTTGTTCCAACAAGATTGCCATCATAAACAGGTTCAATGTTAACCCACTTATGAACGGTAAAATTAATTACCTCTTCCTGTAGCACGTCATTTTCATGCCATGTATGGCGAACCTGATAATTTCCAGGCTTGGTTATCTTCACATAGTTCTTGAATAAATGCCACTTCGTTTCAGACTCTGCCCTGAAATAACACTTAAAATCATAGCCATCAGGTGAGTATCGTGCACACACTGCTACATAATCACTGGAACCCATATTCACAACATCTTGGTCAACAAACAGACCACCACCTATACCTGCAACATCTGTGGTCACTACAATCCACTTCTGCTGCTCTTTCATTATTCCTCTGCCATCCGTCCAGCGCTTGTGTATATCTACTTCATTGCGCTTATTGATCTTAGCAGTGGAGTTGACAATCCTGTAACCAAGGTCAGTTGTAGTAACTGCAGAGGCTGTAACAGGTATGCACATGATGCATGTAACTGCCGTAAGGATAATTGCGATAAATCTTTTGATGTTCATAATAGAACTCCTTTCGCTGAAATCATCTCTCGCCATAATTATATCACATTATTTCTATAATTTCAACACATTTTTTCCGGGCAAAAAAAAGCGCCCCGACTCGCGATAATGCGCGTCGGGACACCGACTGGTGGAGATGGGGGGATTCGAACCCCTGACCTCTTACATGCGAAGCAAGCGCTCTCCCAGCTGAGCTACACCCCCGGGTACTCTATTATTTTATCACAACACTTCTCCAAAGTCAAGTACCTGAACCGGAAAATCCGCGCTTATTTTTTCGAGCCTGCCCGATAGGACGCCGCCGGCTTGTCCTTTGACGGACACAGTTCCCTCAGCACGCACGCCTCGCACCCGGGAGACCTCGCCGAACACACTCCGCGCCCGTGGCGCACCAGCCGGTGGCACAGAAGCAGCCCCTCCTCCGGGGGAACGACCTCGCGCAGCTCACGCTCCACCACCGCCGCGTCCGTGGAATCCGCCAGCCCCAGCCTGTTGGACAGCCGTATAACGTGGGTATCGCACACGAATGCCGGCTTGCCGTACAGGTCGCCTATGATAAGGTTCGCGGTCTTTCGCCCCACGCCGGGGAGCTTCGTCAGCTCCTCTATGCTGTCCGGGACTTTTCCGCCGTAAATATCCCGGAGCATAACGCACATTCCCACGATATCCTGCGCCTTTGTCTTGTACAGTCCGCAGGTGCGGATATATTCCTCCACCTCGGATACCTGTGCAGCGGCGAACTCGTCAATGCTGCCGAACCGCTCAAACAGCGCAGGGGTCACCATATTGACCCGCTTGTCCGTGCACTGCGCCGATAACCTCGTTGCTATCAGCAGCTCGTGTGGCTGGTTATATATCAGCGCGCACTTCACCTCCGGGTATTCCCCCCGGAGCAGCTCTATCACTGCCGCCGCGCGGTTTTTTCTTGTCCGGGAAATTCTCTTTGCCATATCAGTCCTCGCGTTCCTCCGAAACCTCCGCCTGCGGCGCGCCCGACGCCCTTATCTTCTGTATGCAGCGATCCTCCACCTGCATTACCACCAGCTTCACGCCCTCGTATTCCACGCAGGGGGGAGTCACCTCGTCACCCTCCGGGCAGAAGCCCAGCTTGTCGGTCACAAAGCCTGCGATAGTTTCGTACTCGTGCTCCTCCGGAAGCTCCACCCCGAACAGCCCGAAAACCTCGTCCGGGTCGGCTTCTCCGGAAACGTCGTAAATCCCCTCGCCCACCTTCACGATGTCGGATTTCTCATCGTCGTACTCGTCCTGTATATTGCCCATGACAGCCTCGATGATGTCCTCCAGTGTGACTATCCCGGCGGTGCCGCCGTATTCGTCCGCCACCACCGCCATGCCGGATTTAAGGCTGGTCAGCGACTTGAACACCTCGGAGCAGGGGCAGGATTCCGGCACGAAATTCACGCTGCGGATAAAGTCGTGGACATCGAACCGCTCCAGCTCGGACTTGTCCTTTCCCACCAGGCACAGCAGATCCTTGACGATGATTATGCCCACTATCCTGTCAATGCTCTCCTTATACACCGGTATCCTGGAAAAACCCATATCCAGCGCAAGATAGATGATATCGTCAAGGCTCACCGACATATCCACGCCCACGACATTGGTGCGGTGAGTCATAACGTCCCCGGCGGTCAGATCCTTGAACTCGAAGATGTTGTTTATCATCTGCGCCGAGCTTTCCTCGATCACGTTCTCTCCGCCGTCGTCGTCCGGGGTCTGCGCCAGGGCGTTCACCATGTCCAGCACCTCGTCCTCGGTCACTGCGATGTAGTCCGATCCGAGCGCCTTTTTCAGCAGCCTCGTTATGCCCTTATCCAGCGCCACAAGCCAGCCCAGCATAAATCTGCGCACCCTGTGGGGGGACTGTTTTTCCTCCTCGTTCTGTGTACTTCGATTGCCGTCGTCCATATTTCCTCCGTTGTTTAATCCGAGATAAACTCCATGTGTTCCCGTGAACCGTGGAACCCCATTGCTTCATAAAGAGGTCTGCCGCTGTCCGTTGCGTCAAGCGTGATACTTGTTGCGCCACGCCGCTTCGCTTCCTCAAGAAGGGCGGTCATCATGCTGCGCGCCGCGCCCATTCGCCGGAATTCTTCCCGGGTGTATACGTTCATGATGTGCGCACGCTTTCCGGTGGGGTGGGAATAGGTCGGCATAACGTAGAGCCAGCATATCGTCGCGCACCCTGCAGGCTTTTCTCCGCAGAATGCCAGAACCGTGGTCTGGTCGCCATTCCCGAAAAAATCCTCCGTAAGCCGCATGAACTCGTCCGAAAGCCCGTCCTGCGGTATTCCGTTCACCTGCGCAAGCATTTCCCGGCGCAGCGAAAGGAGCGCTTCCATATCCCCGGGCAGCGCAGCCCTTACCGTGATCGTGTTCATAAGCCGAACAGCCTTTCCCCATTCTCATGGCATATCTCCGTCATTTCCTCCGCAGATACGCCCTTTATCTCCGCCATTCTCGCGGCGGTGTACTTTATCATTCCGCTGTGGGACTTCTCCCCGCGGTGCGGAACCGGCGCCATGTAGGGGCTGTCCGTTTCCAGCAGCAGCCTGTCCATTGGCACTGCCTCGCAGGAAGCCCACGCCTTTTTCGAATTCTTAAAGGTCAGCACCCCGGTGAAGCCCACATACATGCCGAGTCTCACCACCTCCTGCGCCACCTCCGGGCTGTAGGAGAAGCAGTGCATAACGCCTTTCGGGCGGTACTTCCGCAGGAGTTTCATGGTGTCCTCGCAGGCGTCGCGGCTGTGGATTATGACCGGCATGTCCATGTCCTTTGCAAGAACCAGCTGCCGCTCAAACACCTCCGCCTGCAAAGCCCGGTCATAGCCCTCATAGTGATAGTCAAGACCGATCTCGCCAAGCGCCGTCACCTGCGGAAGCCGCAGCATTTCCTCTATCCGGGAAAGCCAGTCCGCCGGAAGCCCCCCGACATTCTCCGGGTGTATCCCTGCCGCCGCCGTAATAAAAGGATAGCGCCGGGCAAGCTCCGCCTCCTCCGCAGAGGAAGCCAGGTCATAACCCACCGCCATTATCCTGTCAACGCCCATCTGCGGCATGCCGTCAAGCAGCCCGTAAAGCTTCTCGCCGAAATCCTCCCGGAGATAGTGCGCGTGTGTATCGAATATTCCCATATTTACCTGTTGAAAAAACGCTCCATGACAAGCGACTTTGTTTCATAGCTCTCTAAGGGGAGCCTGCCCCTGCCGCCGAAAAGCTGCTCGGTGTCGCTGAACGCCCCCCGGAAGCTCCTGTCCAGAAGCGCGTACTTGTCCCCCTCCACCGAAACGCAGTCGAAAAAGGTGAGCAGCCTGTCCGCGGTGTTCTCCGCCGACCAGTACTCCGGGGTGTTCTCGTCCGCCTCAGAATTGCCGTACAGCCTGCGTATCTGGGACAGCAGCTCCTCGGCGTACAGCTTCGCGCCCACGCTGGGTACGCTGCCGCTGAGCACCTCCCCCTGCTTTACGAACATCGCGCGGATTATGTGCTGAACGCCCTGGGTCATCAGCTCGGCTCTGCCCTTGCCCTCGCGCTGCTTTACGGCGCCCACGGCGTCCTCGCTGTCCTCGCGCTGGGTGAGGTTGTTGTCGCTGGCTTGCTTCTGGGCGGACTTTTTGGTGTAAGCCGGGGTGAACGCCGCCTCGGATTTGATGAATGCGTCGGTGTGGTCGGTGGCAAGAGTTGTGGATTTCTCCTGGGTGCGGTGCTCCGAGGAATGCGTCAGCGTAGTGTGGTTTACCGCCGATATATTCGCCATTCTTGAAATATCCATATTTCACCAGCTTTCTTTCATCAAAGGGGGATATTTTTAATTCGGAATGCGGAATGCGGAATTCGGAATTTCGGTGTCCGCTACGCGGACGGATTTAAATGGTTGTAAACCGAAAGGTGCAATGGTATTACTATTATGTGACCTATCACAGTATCACAAATTAGGCTTCCGGCATTTTAAAATACGTCCGCGAAGCGGACACATTCAATTCCGAATCTGGTTTCGCACAAAGCTGCACTGATCTTCTAAAACAAGTGGCTTTGTGCGCGAAACCCCGCATTCCGAATTCCGAATTATCTTATGGTGCTTCCGTTCGGAACGTCCTTGTCGAGGAAAAGTACGCGCACGTCGTTTTCTCCGGCGTCGCAGGCGAGGATCATGCCCTCGCTGAGTTCGCCGCACAGCTTCGCCGGAGCGAGGTTCGCAACGAACACGATCTTCTTGCCGACAAGCTCCTCCGGCTGATACCAGCTTGCTATGCCGGATACGATCTGCCTGCCGTTCCTGCCGTCGTCAACGGTGAGCTTCAGCAGCTTCTTGGACTTCTTCACTTTCTCACAGGCGGTAATTTCGCCGCTGCGCAGCTTGACCTCCGCGAACTGGTCGATAGTGATGACGTTCGCCTTGTCAAGATCCTCGTCCTCGCGGATAGTCTTTGCCGGAACCAGCAGGCTGTTAAGCTCCTCGATCTCCTTTTCCATGTCAATTCTGGGGAACAGCACCTCGCCCTTGTGCACCGTCACATTCCCGGGAAGTACCCCGAATGTGCCCAGCGTGTCATATGCGGTCATGCTCTCGTCTGCGCCGATCTGCTGCCATACCTTCGGCATGGTCTTTGGCATGAACGGGAACAGCAGCCCGGAACAGATACGAATGCTCTCCAGAAGATTGTACAGAACGCTTGCCAGACGCGGCTTGCTGCATTCTTCCCTGCCCAGCTTCCACGGCTCTGTCTCATCGATATACTTGTTCGCGCGGGAAACCACCCTGAAGATCTCCTCAAGGGCGTTCGACAGCCTTGCTTCCCCGATCATCGGCGTTACCTTTCCGCAAAGCGCCGAAGCCATTTCCACAAGCTCGTCGTCCAGCTGGTCGTATTCGCGCTCTTCGGGGAGAGTTCCGCCGAAATACTTGTCCGCCATTGCGACCGTTCTCGATACCAGATTGCCGAAATCGTTCGCGAGATCGGTGTTTATCCTGCTTATCATTATCTCGTTGGAGAAGTTGCAGTCGCTGCCATAGGGCATGTCGCGGAGTATCTGATAGCGCACAGCGTCGCTGCCATAGCGCTCCGCCAGCACGAACGGGTCGATTACGTTGCCCAGGGACTTTGACATCTTCTGCCCGTTGAAGTTTATCCAGCCATGCCCGTAAAGGCGCTTGGGCAGCGGCAGGTCGAGCATCATCAGGATTATCGGCCATACAATGGAGTGGAAACGCACGATCTCCTTTGCGGTCATGTGCATGTCAGCCGGCCAGTATTTGCCGAAATCGTCGTACTTGTCGTTGTCGTAGCCCAGCGCCGTGATATAGTTGGAAAGAGCGTCCACCCAGACATAAACAACGTGACCCGGGTCGAAATCCACCGGAACGCCCCACTTGAAGCTGGTTCTGGAAACGCACAGATCCTCAAGACCCGGCTTTATGAAGTTGTTGACCATCTCGTTCACGCGGCTCTTGGGCTGGAGATAGTCCGTTTCGGTGAGGAACTTCTCAACCTTGTCGGCGTAGTCAGACAGGCGCAGGAAGTACGCCTCCTCATGGGCGTCGATGACCTCTCTGCCGCAGTCCGGGCACTTGCCGTCCACCAGCTGGCTCTCTGTCCAGAAGCTCTCGCAGGGGGTGCAGTATTTGCCGGAGTACTCGCCCTTGTAGATATAGCCCTTGTCGTAGAGGGTCTTGAATATCTTCTGCACCGCCTCAACGTGGTAATCGTCGGTGGTGCGGATAAATCTGTCGTAGCTTATCCCCATGGTCTCCCACAGGCGCTTGAAGTTGTCAACGATCTCGTCAACGTAAGCCTTGGGGGTGACGCCCTTTTCCTCCGCTTTCAGCTCTATCTTCTGACCGTGCTCGTCGGTGCCGGTGAGGAACATCACGTCATAGCCCTGCATTCTCTTGAAACGCGCTATCGTATCGCATGCCACGGTGGTGTAGCAGTGACCGATGTGCGGATTTCCCGACGGATAATAGATCGGGGTGGTGATGTAATATTTTCCCTTGCTGCAATTACACATTGTTATTTTTACCTCTTTTTCTGCTTATAGTAATAATATCAGCCTTTGCTGAATATTGTTGGTCTATTTTATTATATTACTTTTCCGGCTAATTTGCAAGCATACCGAAAAAAATAAAGGAATTTTTACATAATAGATAAAAAACCCTTGATTTTTTCTGAATTTTTTAGTACAATATAAGTCAGGGAATAAATCTGCCCATACCCGGGCAGGGGAACATACCATGAGCAGATGCGCCAGCCGCATATCTCCCGACCCAGAGGGGTCTGCGAAAGCCGGATATCTCCGGTCATCCGCAAGGCGGAGGTACGGGCTTTGGCGCTCCGCAGCTTCGCAGAAAGAGGTAACAGAAATGTCAAACAGGCTTTTTCAGGGCATCGTCCACCAGATGAAGGACGCAGTAAACCGCGTTATCGGCGTTATTGACGAAAACGGCACCATCATCGCATGCAGCGATCTCACAAGAGTGGGCGGCGGAAACGAATTTTTCCCCATCGAGCTTGGCGACTCCCACGATGTGTTTATCCGCGACGGCTACACCTATAAGCCGTTCGGTATCCATGTCAAGCCGGACTACGCGGTATTCGTCGAGGGCACGGACGAGCCGGCAGGGAAGTATGCGAGCGTCATCGCCATATCTCTCTCGGGCATCAAGCAGTACTACGACGAAAAGTACGACCGCAACAACTTCGTCAAGAACATAATCCTGGACAACGTGCTCCCGGGCGACATCAGCCTGAAGGCAAGAGAGCTTCACTTCAACTCTGACATAAGCAGGGTGGTGTTCCTCATCAGCGTCATCTCCTCCAACGACGTATCCGCCTATGACGTAATCCAGAACCTGTTCCCGGACAAGAACAAGGATTTCGTATTCAACATAACCGAGACCGACATCGTGCTGGTCAAGGAGGTCAAGAACAACATAGACGTGCGCGACCTTGAAAAGCTGGCGCGCTCCATTTCCGACACGCTTTCCAGCGAGTTCTTCACCAAGGTGAACGTCGGCATAGGCACCCCCGTTGTGGGAGTGAAAGACCTTGCACGCTCCTTCAAGGAGGCTCAGACCGCGCTGGAGGTAGGAAAGGTATTCGACACCGACAAGAACATAGTAAGCTACGACAACCTCGGCATCGCGCGGCTTATCTACCACCTGCCCACCACCCTGTGCGAGACCTTCCTGAAAGAGGTGTTCAAGAAGAACTCTATCGAGTCCCTCGACCACGAAACTCTGTTCACTATCCAGAAGTTCTTTGAGAACAGCCTGAACGTGTCCGAGACCTCCAGAAAGCTGTTCGTACACCGCAACACGCTGGTTTACCGCCTGGACAAGATAAAGAAGCTCACCGGGCTTGACCTGCGGGAATTCGACCATGCGATAATCTTCAAGATCGCGCTTATGGTAAAGAAATACCTCGCCGCTAATCCCACAAAGTTCTGACAAAGCGGCGTAATTACTGCAAAACCGGCTGCCCCGACAAAAATCGGGACAGCCTTTGAAGTGTTATAGAGGGCTGAAAAAAACAGAAAGCCCCGAAAGAAAAGCAACAATTGGGAAAATATTATAGTATTCCGAGGGAGAAAAAATGGTAGAATTAAAGAATGTCAATGTGCACTACTCCAGCGGAGTAGACGCGCTCCAGGACGTCAACCTTAGGATAAACGACGGGGAATTCGTGTTTATAGTCGGGGGAAGCGGCGCCGGAAAATCCACTCTGGTGAAGCTGATGACCCGAGAGATAACCCCCACCTCCGGGAGAGTATTCGTGAACGGATACAACCTCGCAAAGGTAAAGGGGAACAAGATCGCGAAATTCCGCCGTTCCATAGGAATGGTGTTCCAGGATTTCCGGCTGATACAGGAGCTGAACGTGTACGAGAACGTGGCGTTCGTGCTGAGGATAGCCGACCAGAGCACGCGCTTCATCAAGCAGAGGGTGCCGTATGTGCTCAACCTCGTTGACCTTGCGCACAAGGCGAGAAGCAAGCCCAAGGAGCTTTCCGGCGGCGAGCAGCAGAGAGTAGCTATCGCAAGGGCGCTTGCCAACGACCCGGGGCTTATCATCGCGGACGAGCCGACGGGCAACATCGACCCCCGGCTGTCCTATGAGATAGTCGAGCTGCTGAAGGACATAAACCGCTCCGCCGGCACCACGATAATCATGGTCACTCACGAGCACGACCTTGTGAAGCACTTCGGCGGCAGGATAATCAATATCCAGGACGGCTCTATCACGTTTGACGACAATATCGGAGGTTCAGATGAGGACGAGTAATGTCACATACCTTGTGAAAAAAGGAATATCCTCCGTTTGGAAGAACCTGCTGATGTCCTTTGCGAGCTTCAGCATACTCATGGTGAGCCTGCTGCTGGTGGGCTGCTCCGTTCTGCTGATGATGAACGTGAACACCATCATGAAGAACATAGAAAATACCAACGAGATAACCATATATCTCGAGGAGGGAGTCACCGACAAGCAGTTGGAGCATATCCGCAGCGTTCTCGACAAGAACGACGATATCACCGAGGTAACATACCACTCCAAGGAGCAGGCGCTGGAGGATTTCCGCAATAATATGGCGGAATACAGCGAGCTGCTGGACTACCTTGACGAGAACCCCATGCCCGAGGCGTTCCTTGTACGGGTGAACGACCTGACCAAGATACGCCATGTGGTGGACACGATAAACAGCATCGAGGGCGTGGAAAAGACCAAGGCGCCCTACGATTTCGCAAGCATTCTCATTGAGATACGCAACACGTTCTCCCTCATCGCCGGCGCGGTACTGCTGGCGCTGGTGGTGGTGAGCATCGTGATAGTTTCCAACACGATACGCACCAGCGTGTTCGCGCGGCGCAACGAGATAAGCATTATGCGCTACGTCGGCGCCACAAGCGGCTTCATCAAGACGCCGTTCTTCGTGGAGGGAATGTTCATCGGTATCCTCGCCGGCGCCGCCTCCTGGGGGCTTACCTGGCTGGTTTACGACTCTGTTACATCGCTGTTCTCCGCAGACCTCACCCTGTGGCAGATGTTCGGCTTCTTCGGTCTTATCCCGTTCGATGATATCATGTGGATAGTCCTGGCGGTGAACTGCTGCGCCGGAGCGCTCCTGGGAGCGGTCGGCACCGTGTTCAGCACCGGAAAGTACCTGAAGGTCTGAGAAAGGAACAGCGCCTTGAACAAGAAGATATCACTGGGTATAGCGATAAGCCTTGTGGCTATCGGCTGTGCCATAACCTTCGTCCTCACCTGGACGGTGTCGCTGAATATCTACAATTCAAAGATAGGCACCTCGGAGAAGTACGAGGGCGTATACGCAAAACTGCGCGAGATAGACACTGCGGTGCGCCAGAACTACATCGGCACCGTCAGCGACGACGCGCTTGAAGCAAGCACGATAAACGGCTATATCGCCGGGATAGGCGACAAGTACGCGTCCTATTCCTCGCCGTCGGCTTATTATGAGCTTCAGCAGAGCAACGAGGGAGTTATCCTCGGCGCAGGCTTTGAAGCAGAGGAAAACGGCAGCGGCTATCTCACCGTCACCACTGTGTACAAGGGAAGCTCCGCCGAACTCAACGGCGTGAAAGTCGGGGACGTTATCACCGCCATTGACGGAAAGAGCCTGCTCAGCATGGAGCCGGGGCAGGCGCTGGAAAGGCTCTCCGGCGAGACCGGAACAAGGCTTGCGCTGCAGATACTGCGCGAGGGCGTGGAGGGCGACATCACGGTGAACCTC
>JALEOL010000049.1 GCA_022766785.1 Oscillospiraceae bacterium | reverse complement strand
CTTGGTGAGCACGCCGTTTATGCGGTTTCGGGTGGTCTGGGGCTTCTCGCTGACAATAGAGACCTTTTCGCCAACAAGCAGATTTGTCAGCGAGGATTTCCCGGCGTTCGCCCGTCCTGTTATTGCAATAAATGCGTTTTTAGTCATTACTTTTCTTCCTTGCGCCCCTTATATTCCAGCCGGAATTCTTCAAATATCACCGGCATATCCCATGTAAATTCATAGCCCAGCTCTTTTCCCTCCTCGGTGAAGAAGCTGACATGGCTTTTCTGCCAATCCTCCAGAGAAGCGTCCTCGCCCTCCCTGACAGCCAGCTCAAAGGTGACGTCCTTAAACGGCAGCACCTTTACCGCAGTGGTCTTAATGACGCACCTCGGAATTCCGTCCCAGTCGGTAACTATGCTGTACTGCCCCCTGACCGGCAGCTTGTCGCCCTCTATTTCGTAACCCAACAGACTGCTGGAGGTCGCGCGCTTTTTTCCGCGCATGACTAATCTCAGCAGCGCGTTAGCCCAGTATTCCGACATCTCAAAGTGGAACACCTCACTGTACCTGGTATCTTCCGGAAGCTGCTTTGCTGTGAGAAATTCATGCCAGAACTCCGACACCTCTCTGTCAAGGTAAGCCCGGTGCATTTCCGGACGCTTTCGGGCGGTAACTCTGAGAGCCTCGCGCCGCTGCCATTCCGTGACCGTCCTGTGGTCGCCGGTGAGCAGCGTTTCAGGTACTTTACGCCCGTGCCATTCCTCCGGACGGGTGTACTGAGGATATTCCAGAAGCCCGTTGTAGTGGCTCTCGATACTGTAAGCGTCCTCGTTTGGAAGCACCCTGGGCTGTAATCTCGCCACTGCGTCCGCAACGATAAGCGCCGGCAGCTCCCCCCCGGTCAGGACATAATCCCCGACGGAAAGCTCCTCGCATTCCAGCTCGTCCAGCACACGCTGGTCAACTCCCTCGTAATGTCCGCACAGCAGAATGAGCCACGGCTCTGCGGCAAGCTCCTGCACCTTTTTCTGGGTGAGGGTCTCCCCCTGGGGCGACATGTAGATGATGCGCGGCGTTCCCTCATGCTGGCTGCGGATAGCTTCAACGCAGTCAAAAACGGGCTGTGCCTGCATGACCATTCCGGTGCCGCCGCCGTAGGGCTTATCGTCAACCCGGCGGTGCTTGTTCTCGGTGTATTCGCGGATATCGTGGGAATATATCTCAATGTGTCCGTTTTTTATCCCCCTGCCGACTATGCTCTCATGAATAACGCTGTTACACATGTCCGTGAACAGGGTGGCGATGTCTATCCTCATTCGTTGTCCCCATCCTCAAACAGCCCCGGCAGCGGACGTATTATCATTTCTCCTGCGTCGATATCGGTGCTTATCACTACCTCGTCGATGCAGGGGAACATCAGCTCTCTGCCGTCCTCTTTGCGGATAGAATACACGTCGCTTGCGCCGTTCTGGTATACGTCTGTTATTTTGCCGTAGACCTCGCCGGTGTCCGCGTCCTTTACCGTCAGCCCGATTATATCCTGAATGAAGTACAGACCCTCCTCAAGCTCCGCGTCGTCACGGTCAAGATACAGCAGCTTGCCTATAAGCGGCTGCGCCTGCTCTATCTTGTCGATGCCCTCGAACTTCATCACAACGATATTTTTGTGGGGGAATGCCCTTGCGACCTCAATTGCAGTTTTTCCCTTGTCAAGATACAGCGTGTCGAAATCGCACAGCACCTCCGCGCTGTCGCAGTAATACTGCACCCGTACTTCGCCCCGTATACCCTGGGTAGCAACTATCTTGCCTATTTCAAGAAATTGTTTTTTCATAAAAGCACCTGTTAAAGCCCGATCTTGATTATCTCGTCAAAGCCCTGCGACTTCGCCTTTGAATAAGCCTTGTCCGCTTTCTTCCGGTTAGCTGCGGCGATAAGGGTAACGTCGCTGTCCGCCTGCAATTCGTCCGATTTCGCGATAGCTTCAAGGATAGCCTCCGGGCTGTGCAGAACCGCGACCTTTTTTCTGCTGCCGGCGAGCTGAATATTGTTCTCGGTGACGATAGAGAAGATACGCTCAAACCCGATCGAGAAGCCGACTGCCGGCACTGTATCCCCGGTAAATCTGCCGATAAGGTTATCATATCTTCCGCCGCCTGCGACTGTTCCGCCGAACTGCTTGCTCTGAACCTCGAAAACCGTTCCGGTGTAGTAGCCCTGACCTCTTACAAGGGACGGGTCGAACTCAACGGTGTAGCTGTCCGACAGCTTGTCCGCTGTTTCAATGATAGTGCGAAGCTGCTCCAGAGTTTCCTTTGCGTCCTCCGAGCAATACTGCGCCATATCGTCAAGGGTAAGTCTGCCCTTTGCAAGCAGCGCTGTAAGGCTCTCAACCGCATTCTCCGGCATTCCCTTTTCCCGAAGCTCCGCGGCAACTCCCTGTGCACCGATCTTGTCCAGCTTGTCGAAGCTGACAGAAACGGTGTCCAGCGACTCCTCCGGAAATCCCATTGTGAGCAGCGAGTTTCTCAGCACCCGTCTGTCGTTCACGCGCACGGTGAATTCACCGATGCCTATCTTAGACAGCGCCTTTGCAGTGACGGAGATAAGCTCGATCTCGCAGCAATAGCTGTCCGAGCCTAGAATATCAATATCGCACTGCACAAATTCGCGCAGTCTGCCGCGCTGAGGTCTTTCCGCACGATAAACCTTGTCTATCTGTATCACCTTGAACGGGCTGGGCAGGCTGTTGCGGTTGTTAGCGTAGTATCTCGACAGCGGCAGAGTGAGGTCATACCGCAGACCGAGGTCGCACAGCTCCTTTTCGTCCACCGGGGACTTTGCGAGAGCCTCCGACAGCTTGTCGCCGCGCTTCATTATGCGGAAGATGAGGTTCAGGTTGTCGCCGCCGTCGCTCTTGTCAAGGTTCTCGGCGCTTTC
Source organism: Oscillospiraceae bacterium (assembly GCA_022766785.1). Classification (GTDB taxonomy): domain Bacteria; phylum Bacillota; class Clostridia; order Oscillospirales; family Ruminococcaceae; genus CAG-115. The sequence continues at coordinate 57,147 of JALEOL010000049.1, read as the reverse complement.
GATAGCCGGGGTGTAAATTCTCGTGAAGCCGCTTTTCGTGTAGGTTTCAAGGATAATATTCATCAGTCTGTCGCGCTGTGCGGCAGCTTCCGGAAGAAATTCCTGCATACCCTTCTGTGGTTTTATGTTCATCGTTTTGTATTCCTTTCTTTTATTCCATTAAAATTCATTAAAGCCGCGACTCAGCAGAAATAATTCCGAATTCCGCATTCCGAATTCCGAATTTTATTAAAGCCATTGAATGAAGCCTGTCTTATCTGTGCGGTTATATCCGGCGCGTTCGTAAAACCGCAGAGTGCCGGGAAGCTTTGAGCCGGTCATCAGCACCAGCCGGTAGCAGTTCTCACGAATAGCTATCTGCTTTGCAAAGTCAAGGCAGGCTGTCGCCAGTCCTCTCCCCCGATAGTCCGGGTGAGTGACCACGTTCTCTACCCAGGCATAAGGACGCGGTCCGTGGGTAAGGTTCGGTATTATCACGCAGGTACAGGTCGCGACCAGTCTGCCGTCCTCCTCTGCTGCGATAAGGTGGTATTCCGGGTCGTTCACCAGCCGCTCCCACAGGTCTTTTGTAAGCTCCGCCGGGGGTATCTCGGTCTCATGCAGGTGAAGATACAGCTCCATAAGCTGCTGATACTCGTCAATATGCACTTCTCTGATCATGCCGTCGCCCCTTTCTGCATATACACTATACATTCTACCACATAATCATAATTATTTCAAGTGGTGACCGCAAAAAATCAGAAAAACCGTTCGGAACAATTCAAATACTTTTGATCCGGTATTTTTTGCAGGAATGTCGGCGAAAAATTTCAGAAAAGCTCTTGACAAAGGGGAAAATTTGTGGTATCATATCATCAATAAATAAGTTCGGCGGCGTCCAAACCGCCCGGGCTTTAAAATTGAATACGCCCTTACAAACCAGTGAAGTGGAGATAAAAATGTTTGTGCACTCCCAGAGAGCGACTAGTCGGGGTAGTTCCCGTCAGCTGAGAATGTCGCAGAACGCAGAGCATATCAAATGGACCACTGAGGGCGCGGTCAAAGGCGGTGTCCAAAACCGCTGAGTATTCCGCGACGTCATGCAAGCGTTAATTGCAGGGATATGTTGGTATCCGGTGAGCGTTCGGCATTATTGCCGGAAATTAAGGTGGCACCACGGTGTAGTATAGCTTTATACACTCCGTCCTTAGAAGCAGATGAGTTCTGCGTTTAAGGGCGGAGTTTTTGTTTTGCTGAAAGGAGCAGAAAAATGCTGAAACCTACACTTGAACAGGCAAAGGAACTTTCCGGGTACAGCGTTATCCCGGTGTGCCGTGAGATACTCTCGGACTTCACCACACCCATTGAGGTGCTGAAAAAGCTGCGTGCCGTGAGCCGCCATGTGTATATCCTCGAGAGCGTGGAGAACCAGGAGAAGTGGGGCAGATACACCTTCCTCGGCTATAACCCGAAGATGGAGATAACCTGCATTAACGGCGAGCTTACCGTGAAGAACGTACTCACCGGCACGGTGGAGACCTCAAAGCAGTCCCACCCGGCGGACTACATCATAAAGCTGATGTCAGGCTACAGCAGCCCGAAGATAGAGGGTTTCCCGTCATTCACCGGAGGGCTTGTGGGGTACTTTTCCTACGATTACATCAAATACAGCGAGCCTACGCTGAACCTCGACGCAAAGGACGAGGAGCATTTCAAGGACGTTGACCTCATGCTGTTTGATAAGGTCATCGCATTCGACAATATCCACCAGAAGATCATGCTGATAACCAACATTTCAGCTGAAGATATTGACGCAGGATACGCAAAAGCCGAAAAGGAGCTTGCGGAAATGGAGCGGCTCATCAGGTACGGAAAGCCGGCGGAGATACCCCACGGTAAGCTCACCTCCGAGTTCCGCAAGCTGTTCAGCAAGGAGCAGTACTGCGAGATGGTGGAGAAAGCAAAGCGCTACATCTTCGAGGGCGATATCTTCCAGGTGGTGCTCTCCAACAGGCTTGACGCGGATTTTGACGGCAGCCTGCTGGACGCTTACAGAGTGCTTCGGACCACGAACCCTTCGCCCTATATGTTCTTCTTCTCCAGCGACGATATGGAGATAGCCGGCGCTTCTCCAGAAACATTGGTGAAACTGGAAAACGGCGTTCTGCATACCTTCCCCCTCGCCGGAACAAGACCCCGGGGCGCGACTGACGAAATAGACAAGCAGCTTGAAGCGGAGCTTCTCAAAGACGAAAAGGAACTGTCCGAACACAATATGCTGGTAGACCTCGGCAGAAACGACATCGGCAAAATCAGCAAATTCGGCAGCGTTGAGGTGGAGAAATACATGAGCATAGAGCGGTATTCCCACGTTATGCATATCGGCTCAACGGTGCGCGGCGAGATACTCGACAGCAAGTCCGCACTTGACGCTGTTGACGCTATCCTCCCGGCAGGAACGCTCTCCGGTGCGCCGAAGATACGCGCCTGCGAGATAATCAACGAGCTTGAAAACAACAAGCGCGGCGTTTACGGCGGCGCGGTGGGTTACATTGATTTCCGCGGCAATCTGGACACCTGCATTGCGATACGGCTTGCGTTCAGGAAGAACGGCAGGGTGTTTGTGAGAAGCGGCGCAGGAATAGTCGCAGACAGCGTTCCCGAGAATGAATTCAAAGAATGCATAAACAAGGCGAAAGCGGTCATGAACGCGCTTTCCGCTGCACAGGAGGACAGCTTATGATACTTCTGATAGACAATTACGACAGCTTTTCATATAACCTTTATCAGCTTATCGGCGGCATTGACCCCGACATAAAGGTGATACGCAATGATGAGCTTTCTGTTGAGGAGATACTTGCGCTGAAGCCCTCTCACATAATAATCAGCCCCGGTCCCGGCAGACCCTGCGACGCAGGCGTCTGCGAGGACGTGATAAGAGCCGCCGCCGGAAAGATACCGGTTCTGGGCGTGTGCCTTGGACATCAGGCTATCTGCGAGACCTTTGGCGCAGAAATAACCTACGCAAAGCGGCTCATGCACGGCAAGAAGTCGGTGACGGAGCTGGATACCGGGAGCAGGCTTTTCACGGGGCTTCCCGATATGTGCGAGGTCGCACGGTACCATTCGCTTGCGGCTTCGGAGAACGGCTTCCCGGAGTGCCTGAAGGTCACGGCGCGCACTGACGATGGCGAGATAATGGCGGTGGAGCATATGGAATACCCCATTTTTGGGGTGCAGTTCCACCCGGAGTCGATACTTACACAGCATGGAAGAAAAATGGCTGAGAATTTTCTGGAGGTTAGTATATGATAAAGGAAGCAATAATCAAGGTTACAAACGGCGTTGACCTGTCATACGAAGAAGCCGCAGAGGTAACGAGAGAAATAATGACCGGAAACACCTCTCCGGCACAGACCGCCACATATCTCACAGCACTCCACATCAAGGGCGAGAGTATTGATGAGATCTCCGCCAGTGCCTATGTAATGCGCGACTGTGCGTTACGGGTGAATTATCCCGGCGATGTGCTGGAGATAGTCGGCACCGGCGGCGACGGTTCAAATTCTATCAACGTTTCCACTATCTCTGCTATTGTCTGCGCCGCAGCCGGAGCAAAGGTCGCAAAGCACGGCAACCGTGCGGCTTCCAGCAAGTGCGGCACTGCCGACTGCCTTGAAGCGCTCGGGGTAAATATTACCACCGAACCTGCCGGAAGCGAAAGGCTGCTTGACGAGGTGGGAATGTGCTTCCTGTTCGCGCAGAAGTACCACAGCGCAATGAAGTGCGTCGGTCCTGTCCGCAAAGAGATCGGCATTCCCACGGTGTTTAACATACTGGGGCCATTGACCAACCCGGCTCATGCGAATTTGCAGCTTCTCGGCGTATACAAGCCGGAGCTACTCATGCCTATGGCAAAGGCGCTGACAAAGCTCGGCGTAAAGCACGGAATGGCAGTTTACGGCAAGGATAAGCTGGACGAGATATCCGTCAGCGCAGCCACAAAGGTAGTTGAGTTCAGCGGCGACGAGTACAAGGAATACGAGATAACCCCGGAGCAATTCGGCTTCACACGGCACGAAAAGTCGGAGCTTCAGGGCGGCACTCCTGCGAAAAACGCAGAAGCCGCACGGAAGATACTCTCCGGCGAAAAGGGCGCAGGCAGGGACGCAGTTCTTCTGAACGCAGGCGCGGCGCTTCATATCGCACGGGGTATCACGATAGAAGAGGGCATAAAGCTTGCCGCAGAAACGATAGACAGCGGCGCGGCGCTCTCCACCCTTGAAAAATACATCGCCGTTTCAAACGAGGTCAAGGCATGATTTTACAGGAAATTGCAGAAAAGACCCGGCTTCGGGTGGCAGAGGAAAAAGCCGCCCTGCCGCTGTCGGAGATGAAAAAGCGCGCGCAGGAATTAAACCCAGATACAGGGTTTCCGTTCAAAAAGGCGCTGAGCACGGCTGATATCTCGTTTATCTGCGAGGTCAAGCGCGCTTCTCCCTCAAAGGGAATGATCGCAGAGGACTTCCCGTATCTTGATATTGCACGGGATTATGAAGCGGCTGGGGCTGCGGCGATATCCTGCCTGACTGAGCCGTTCTGGTTCAAGGGCAGCGACAGGTATTTGCAGGAGATAGCGGCGGCGGTGAATATTCCGGTGCTTCGCAAGGACTTCACCGTGGACGAATACATGATATATCAGGCGAAAACGCTGGGGGCTTCGGCGGTGCTTCTTATCTGCTCGATTTTGAGTAAGGAGCAGCTTGCGGAGTACCTTGAAATTGCTCATTCTCTGGGGCTTTCGGCACTGGTCGAAGCCCATGACGAGGATGAGGTCAAGACTGCGGTTTCAGTCGGCGTGGGGATAATCGGCGTGAATAACCGCGACCTGAAAACCTTTACGGTGGATATAAACAATTCCGCACGGCTGCGTAAACTGGTGCCGCCGGAGATACTGTTCGTGTCGGAAAGCGGAATAAAGACAGCTCAGGATATTGCGGCGCTCCGGCAGAACGGCACAAATGCGGTGCTTATCGGCGAAACGCTTATGAGAAGCCCGGACAAGAAAGCGGCGCTGGCTCAGCTTCGGGGTACCGGGGCATGAGCGTGAAGATAAAGCTGTGCGGAATGTTCCGGGACTGCGATATAGACTATGCAAATGAAGCTATGCCGGATTATATCGGGTTTGTGCTGGAATTCCCGAAAAGCCACCGCAGCATTGACCGGGAAACTGCCCTCCGGCTGAAAAAAAGGCTCTCGCCGGAAATAAAGTCTGTCGGAGTTTTTGTGAATTCTCCGGAAACCACTTGCGCAGAGTATGCAAATTGTGGTATAATAGACTTGATACAGCTTCACGGCGGCGAGGACGCAGAGTACATCAAACGGCTTCGCAGGCTTACCAAAGCGCCGATAATCAAGGCGGTCAAAGTCCGCAGCGCCGATGACATCACGCAGGCGCAGACCCTCGGCGCTGACTTCCTGCTTCTGGACAACGGCACAGGCACAGGGCAGAGCTTCGACCACTCGCTTATCAGCGGCGTGGAGATACGTCAGCCGTTCTTCCTTGCCGGGGGACTGACCCCGGATAATCTGCGGCAGGCGGCGCTTGATATCCGACCCTACTGCGTGGACTTATCCAGCGGCATAGAAACCGACCGGGTAAAGGACAGGGAGAAAATGCTGGCGGCGGTGAGGGCTGTACGGTACGGGTGAGATCCGCTTGTCCGGCGGACGTCATAAGGGAGGCTTGCGATCTTGACTGGCATTTATTTCAGCGGCACGGGAAACACCAAATTCTGCATATCACGGTTTCTGTCCGGCATCGAGGGTGAACACAGACTGCTTTCTATCGAGGACAGCGCGGCGGTATCGGAGATTTCCGGAGCTGAGGAGATCCTGTTTGCTTATCCGGTTTATTACAGCAGTCTGCCGAAGATCGTCGGTGATTTTATTGTAAATAATAAAGACTTGTGGCGTGGCAAGCGCATTTTTATCATTGCCACGATGGGCGCGTTCAGCGGCGACGGCGCGGGAGTTTCCGCAAGGCTTTTCCGAAAATACGGGGCAGAAATTACCGGTGGACTTCACATAAAAATGCCCGACTGCATCGGAGATGTAAAGGCTCTGAAAAAATCTCCCGATGAGAACAGACGGATCATTGCTTCGGCGAAAGAAAAGATCGATAAAGCCGCGAAGAATTATCCCCTCGGAAAACCTCCGCGGGAGGGGCTGAATATTTTTTATCACCTCGCAGGATTGTTCGGACAGCGTCTGTATTTCAGCGGAAAGACAAAGCATTACACCCGTAATCCCAAAATCAGTGCCGAGAAATGCGTTGGCTGCGGAAAATGCGAGAAGCTTTGTCCGATGAGGAATATTCACATTGCTGACGGAAAGGCAGTTCCCGGGAATAAATGCACGATGTGTTACCGGTGCTTTTCGTTATGCCCGAAGAAAGCAATAACAATTATCGGAAAAAAGGTAATTGTTCAATATAATTTCAATGATTATTCAGGAAAGGAATAAAACTATGTCAAACGGACGTTACGGCGAGTTCGGCGGACAGTATATCCCCGAAACGCTGATGAATGAGATACACAGGCTGGAGGAAGCCTACGAGTTCTACAAGAACGACAAGGACTTCAACGACGAGCTGAACACACTGCTGCGTGAATACGCCGGCAGACCTTCCCTGCTCTACTATGCGGAGAAGATGACAAAGGACTTAGGCGGCGCGAAGATATATTTCAAGCGCGAGGACTTAAACCACACCGGCTCTCACAAGATAAATAACGTGCTCGGTCAGGCGCTGCTTGCGAAGAAAATGGGCAAGACCAGAATAATCGCAGAGACCGGCGCAGGTCAGCACGGAGTTGCGGCGGCTACTGCGGCGGCTCTGCTGGGGCTGGAATGCGAGATATTCATGGGCAAGGAGGACACGATACGTCAGGCACTGAACGTCTACCGCATGGAGCTTCTCGGCGCAAAGGTGAACCCTGTCACCACCGGCACGATGACCCTCAAGGACGCTGTGAACGAAGCAATGCGCGACTGGACTACCCGAGTGGACGACACGCTGTATGTTCTCGGCTCGGTAATGGGGCCGCACCCGTTCCCGATGATAGTAAGGGACTTCCAGAGCGTTATCTCAAAGGAAGCAAGAGAGCAGATACTTGAAAAAGAGGGCAAGCTCCCCACCGCGGTAATGGCTTGCGTAGGCGGCGGCTCGAATGCAATGGGTATGTTCTACAACTTCATAGGCGACAAGGACGTAAGGCTTATCGGCTGCGAAGCGGCAGGACGCGGCGTTGACACCGGAGAGACCGCTGCGACTATCGCCACCGGAACAATGGGTGTATTCCACGGCATGAAGTCGCTGTTCTGCCAGAATGAATACGGACAGATAGCGCCGGTTTATTCAATTTCGGCAGGACTTGACTACCCCGGAATAGGCCCGGAGCACGCTTATCTGCACTCGATAGGCAGAGCGGAGTATGTTCCGGTAACAGACGACGAGGCAGTGAACGCATTCGAGTACATAGCGAGAACAGAGGGCATTATCTGCGCGATAGAGAGCGCGCATGCAGTCGCTCACATGATGAAGATAGCGCCTACCATGAGCAAGGACGATATCATAATCTGCTGCCTGTCCGGGCGCGGCGATAAGGACGTTGCGGCAATAGCAAGATACAGGGGGATCGATCTTCATGAATAAGATAAGAAACGCATTTGAGAATAAAAAGGCATTTATCGGCTTCCTGACGGCAGGCGACCCTACCTTTGAGGACAGCTTCAACAATATCATGGCAATGGTGAGAGCCGGCGCAGACCTTATCGAGATAGGCATTCCGTTTTCCGACCCTATCGCAGAGGGAATAGTTATCCAGAACGCGAATGTCCGCGCACTGGGCAAGGGAATGACTACCGACCGGGCTTTTGAGCTTGCGGAAAAGGTTCGCAGCCAGACGGATATCCCGATATGCTTCATGACCTATCTGAATCCGGTGTATAAGTACGGCTATGACAGGTTTTTTGAGCGCTGCCAGTCGATAGGGGTTGACGGGCTTATCGTGCCGGATATGCCGTTTGAGGAGAAGCACGAGGCTTCTGACGTTGCGAAGAAGTACGATATTTCGGTGATATCGCTGATAGCTCCCACCAGCGAGGAGCGCATAAAGATGATCGCGGAGGACGCAGAGGGCTTTATTTACATCGTTTCATCAATGGGCGTCACCGGAATGCGCAGTGAAATAAAGACCGACCTTGACCACATCATGGAAAGCGTGAAGAAGTACGCTAAAGTCCCTGCGGCAATAGGCTTCGGAATAAACAAGCCGGAGCAGGCGCAGAAAATGGCTGCTATCTCAGACGGGGTTATCGTTGGCAGCGCAATTGTGAAGCTGGTCGAGAAGTACGGCAGCGAAGCCCCGGAGCATATCTATGAGTATGTGAAGTCTATGAAGGACGCGATCAGATAATTTCGCATTATTACAGATCTCAAATTCCTTTTCTGGAGGAGTCGTATGTTATTCACCTTCGACGGTATTGTTGTCGGGCGGCGTGAGATCGGAGAAAACAGCTGTTTTCTCGATATCCTCACCGATGAGCAGGGAATAATCGAGGCGACCGCGCACGGTGTGAAAAAAATGAACAGCTCGCTGCTTGGTTCATGCGGGCTGTTTTCCTATGCCACTTTCTGCCTGAACAAGACAAAGCTGCGCTATTCCGTCAACTCCGCGAAGCCAAAACGCAGCTTCCACGAGCTTGGCAGCGATATCGAAAAGCTGGCGCTCGGCTCATATTTCGCACAGGCGGTAAGATTCTGCACGCCTCAGGAACAGGCGCAGCATACCGCTAATTCGGACAGCCTGGTGAGATTTTTCGCAATTGCGCTGTATGAAGCCGAGACCGCAAAATCGGCGGAGCGGCTTTGTGTTGTAAAGGCGGCGTTCGAGCTGCGGTATTCCTGTATGCTTGGGTACCTGCCCGACCTTCGGGGCTGCTGCAACTGCGGAGAGTTCGAGCACCAGGAAATGTTTTTCCTGCCGGACAGCGGAGAGCTTATCTGCGGCGGCTGCTTCGACCGGGATTACCGGGGGCGTTATTTCGTGCTGTCGCCGGAAATACTGGCGGCTATGCGGAATATCGTCTATGCAAAGCTGGACAGGGCGTTCAGGTTCAGCATTCCGGACAGCAGCGCCGCCATGCTCGCCAGAGTCACGGAGCACTATTTCCTTTCCCGGACGGAGCGTTCCTTTACCGCGCTGGATTATTTCAAGAGCGTCAGCGGAACGCCGGAGAATTTCGCTTAAACGGATCAGCAGTTTTATCACAGCACTTTTCACAAAAGCACTTGCATTTTGTGAAAAAGTGTGGTATAATTGTATAAAAAGTATTAGGAAAACGCTGATTAAATCAAATTCGCCCCGTTCAAACGAACATACTCACGCGGCTGAATTTGCTACGCTGCGCTTTGATCAGCGTGTCCTTAAATGCATGATCAGGTGGTGGATAAAATGTGTAAGATCTCAAAAAAGGATATAGATCTGTTTTATAACATGCTGGATCAGGACAAGCATTCCCTTCACTTTTTGTGGGACTGCACAGCCGGTACTGTCACCACGGCAGGCAGCGCCCTTTTCGAAAATGTCACGGGAGATCCTCTGGATTTCCTCCGGGAAAGCGGACTAATTGATGAGCAGTCCATGCCGCAGTTCAATGTATTCACAGCCAGGCTTGAGGAGGGCGTGATCTCCGGGATAAACCGCAGCAGTCTCAGCGTGGATATCCTCATGAAATTCACACCCGGCGCCGATTATGAGCTTTGCGGCTTTTACGCGCATCTGCTCAGGGACGAAAGCGGAAAGGTGCTTGCTGTCCACGGGACGATCCGGCCTTATTCCCAGAAAGAAGTCGCAAACAAGAAGATAATCACCACTTTCTCCTCTGACAGAGCGCCGCAGATATACGGTCAGGAGGTCGCGGAGATGATGGCGCGGCACCCGGACGAGGAAATAGCGTTCATTCAGTTTGATGTGGAGCGCTTCAAGCTCATCAACGAGAATTACGGCGTTGAAACCGGGGACGAGCTGCTTGCTTTCCTGACGCAGACGCTGGGTATCATCTGCAACGAAGAACAGCCCTACTGCCGGCTTACCGCAGACGTATTCATGATAGTGACCACCTTTGACAGCGATCAGCACCTGCTGGATTTCATACACCGCCTGGAAAGCCTGCTGTCTGGGTTCAAGGGTATGGAGTACCGGCTGATATTCGGCGTGGCGATCGCTGAGGACAGGACTCTGCACACAAGAAGGCACGGCGACAACGCGACTATCGCAAGGCAGTCCGTCAAGGGCAGCGCGCTGAACAACATTGGCTTCTTCAACGGCAGAATGAGGAGCGAGCTGCAAAAGAAACAGCTCATCGAGGAGAACATGCAGGCGGCGCTTCTGGACAACCAGTTCGTGATGTTCCTCCAGCCGAAATACAGTATTTCCACCAACAGGATAATCGGCGCGGAGGCTCTTGCAAGGTGGATACACCCGGAAAAGGGAATGATCTCCCCTGCCGAGTTCATTCCGGTGTTCGAGGAAAACGGCTTTATCCTCAAGCTGGATCAGATCATCTGGGACAGCGCCTGCCGCAAGCTCCGCGACTGGATTGACAGAGGTATCCAGCCGGTGCCGGTATCGGTGAATATTTCGAGGGAATACATACACACGTTTGATGTCGTGGGCTATCTGCTGGAGCTTGTGAAAAAGTACGACGTCCCGATAAAGCTGCTGGAGCTTGAGATCACCGAGACCACGGACGCGCAGGGAGTTTCTGACGTCGTTCAGAAAATGAAGGACGCCGGGTTTACCATGCTGATGGACGACTTTGGTTCCGGCTATTCGTCCCTCAACATGCTGAAAACCACGCAGTTCGATGTGCTCAAGATCGACCGCGGGTTCCTGTCAAAGTTCATGGAAAGCGGCAGAGGCAGGAAGATAATCTCGCACACGATCTCAATGTCCCGGGATATCGGTCTGGACATTATCGCAGAGGGCGTTGAAACAAAGGAGCAGGCTCAGTTCCTCAGCGACTGCGGCTGCGACTCCGCACAGGGGTTCTATTACTCCAAGCCGGTCTCGCAGGAGGAATTTGATAGGCTGCTGCTCAGCGCAAATAACTAAAGCACATTCGGAATTAATGTATCGGCTTTGACGATGGATTTCAAATTTTGGGGGCGGATCGCTTTATCTGCCCCTTGATTATTTTCGGAAAATTAATACACCGGGCTGCCCCCAAAAAGCAGCCCGGTGTTATTTATTTGTGTTGATATACGAAATGTCAGTCCACGTTGAACTGCATCATTTCGGCGATCTTCTGCTGAACTCTGTCTGCGACATCGGCAGGGGCGAGCTTTTCGCTGAAGCTCTTGTCCCGGGCGGATATCTCGATAACGCCGTCCTTGAGGTTACGGGGGCTTACGATAACGCGCAGCGGAACGCCCAGCAGGTCTGCGTCAGAGAACATAACTCCGGCGCTGACGGAGCGGTCGTCATAGATCACCTCAACGCCGCGCTTCTGAAGCTCGTCATAGAGTGCGTCAGCCTTTTCCTTGACCTCGGCGTCGTCTGAACGCACAGCGCAGAGGTGCACCTGCCACGGAGCGATAGCCATAGGCCAGATCGGGCCGTAATCATCGTGGTGTACCTCGCAGACAGAAGCCGCAAGTCTGCCCACGCCGATACCATAGCAGCCCATGATCGGAGTCTGGGCGTTGCCGTCCTTGTCGAGATAGGTCATGCCCATGCTCTTGGTGTACTTTGTGCCGAGCTGGAAGATGTTGCCGACCTCAATGCCACGGGAGATAGTGATGTGCTTTTTGCCGCACTTGGGGCAGATACCGCCCTCGATTATCTTCGCAAAATCGTGGTACTCTGCTCCCGGGACATCACGGCTGATGTCAAGCCCGGTGAAGTGGTATTCCTCCTTGTTTGCGCCGCAGGAGAGGTTGTTGGTGTTCTGGAGGGACTTGTCGAACAGCACGGTCATTCCCTCGGGAAGTCCCACAGGCCCGATATATCCTGCGTTCAGACCGCATTCCGGGGTAATTACCGCCGGGTGAATGTCGCAGCCCAGGTAGTTCGTCAGCTTAGTCTCGTTGATGTCGAGGTCGCCGCGGATAAATACCACAACGTAGCTGTCGTCCTGGTTTCTCTGGTAAACCACCGCCTTGCAGCTCTTTTCGGTCGGGGTTTTCAGGAAATTGCAGATGTCCTCAATGGTGTGGACGTCCGGGGTGTAGACCTCGGTGAGTGGCTGGCTCTCGGGGTCGCGGGTGTTCTCAATAATGCTCTCCGCAGCCTCCATATTCGCACGGAAGCCGCATTCCTTACAAATTGCGATAGAGTCCTCGCCGATAGGGGTGAGCAGCATGAACTCGTGGGAAACGCTGCCGCCCATCATGCCGGAGTCGGACTTGACGGAGATGACCTCGGGAATGCCTGCACGGGCATAGATGCGCTCGTATGCTTTATGGCAGCGCATGTAGTATTCCTCCAGATCCTCCTGCGAGGTGTGGAAGGAGTACGCGTCCTTCATGGTGAACTCGCGCACGCGGATAAGACCACCCCTGGGGCGCGCTTCGTCACGGAATTTCGTCTGTATCTGGTAGATCATGAACGGATATTTCGTGTAGCTGTTTGCGTATTCACGCACAAGCTGAACGGCAGCTTCCTCATGGGTCATGCCAAGAACCATCTGCGCCTTGTTGCGGTCGGTGAAGCGCAGCAGCTCGCTGCCGATGCTGCTGTATCTGCCGGATTCCTCCCACAGTGTCGCAGGCATAACTACCGGGAACATTACCTCCTGACCGTCAATAGCGTCCATTTCCTCGCGGATTATCTGCTCGATCTTCCTAGTGATGCGCTTTAACGGCATATAGCTGGAGAATATTCCGTTTGCAACGTACTTCATGTAGCCGCCGCGGATCATCAGGGCGTGGCTGTCGATCTGGCAGTCGGAGGGGCGCTGCTTGAAGCGGTCGCCTACTAGCTTTTCAAGTTTCATGTTTTTCTTCCTTTCGATGATTTGTTTCTCGAGAATACAAAAAACCCCGAGCATTTCTGCTCAGGGCGAACTGTACAGAGTCCGTGTTACCACCTGAATTCGGGAAGATCCCGCACTTCACGTCATACAACGCTTCCTCGCTAACGGGAGGCACCGGCACCGCTTACTTCTGCAAAATGCAGGTTCCGGGCGCAGCTCAAAGACGGGTTCGGCATTTCATCAATAACGGCTCGCACCTACCGCCGTTTCTCTGGGATATCAGGAATGCTTACTGTTTCTTGTCACAGCTTTTCGTATTCAATATTTTGATTATAGCACGATTTGCGCGAATTGTCAAGAGATGAATAAAAAAAGCATTGTCATCATTTATAGTGCTGCAATAGATAATGGAAAGCAAGGTGGGACAGCATGGTCTGATCTTTGGCTGATCATTCAAAACGACCGTCCTATGCGCCCTGTGTGTTTGTTATCTCCCGTTGAATTTCTTTCCGGCTATCGTGTACAAAATCATTGACAAACCTGCATATTTGGAGCATGAACAAAATTGCTCTTGAAAAATCCAGGCGGATATGCTATACTGTACTTATTCCAAATTTAACGGAAAATCACACCAGAGAGGTAATCCCATGCCGATAATCTACGATGAAAAAAAGCGCGTTTTCAAGCTCGACACCCCGAATACCACCTACGCATTCCATGTGACTGGCTCAAATCACCTGCTGCACCTGTACTACGGCGCGTCTATTCCCGAAACCGACATCACCCACATGCTCCGTATCCCGAACGACGAACCGTTTGTTCCTGCGACCCATGACGGAATGGGGCCGCACAGCTTCGACTGTGCCGCCCTGGAGTTCCCCACAAGCGGCGTTGCGGACTTCCGGGAACCGTGTATGCAGCTTATGGATAAGTACGGCATGTCCGCCTGCGAGTGCTATTTCGACAGCTACGCGATATTCCCCGGCAAGAAAAAGCTCCAGGGTCTGCCGGCGACCTTTGCTAACAGCGACGACGAGGTGACCAGCCTTGAGGTCTACTGCCGCGACCCCCACAACGGTCTTCAGATAACCCTGCAGTACAGCGTTTTCGAGAAGCTGGACGTTATCACCCGTTCAGTCAAGGTAAAGAACGGCGGCGCTGATCCTATCGAGCTGCGGCGGCTGCTTTCCACCTGCGTGGAGCTTGACAGCAAGGACTACGACATGATAACTCTCTACGGCACATGGGCGAGGGAGCGCCATGTTCAGCGCAATCCCCTGCACTTCGGCAAGCAGCTTGTGGACTCCTGCCGCGGCTCAACCAGCCATGCCCACAATAACTTTATCGCGATAGTAGACCGCAGGGCTACCGAGGATTACGGCGACTGCTATGGCTTCGCGCTGTGCTATTCCGGCAGCTTCGTGGCAGGCTGCGAGGTCAACCAGTACGAAAAGACCCGTGTGTTCTCCGGCATAAACCCATACGATTTCAGTTGGCACCTTGACCTGGGCGAGGAATTCCAGGCGCCGGAGGTGATCATGGTGTTCTCGGCGGAGGGTATCGGCGCAATGAGCCGCACTTTCCATGATGTAATGCGCAATAACCTCACCCGGGGGAAGTGGAAGGATATCCGCCGTCCTATCCTCATCAACAACTGGGAAGCCACCTACTTCAACTTTGACACCGAGAAGCTGCTTGACATCGCAAGAGAATCCGCGAAAGCCGGAATTGAAATGCTGGTCATGGACGACGGGTGGTTCGGACACAGGAATGACGACAAGTCAAGTCTGGGCGACTGGTTCGTGAACGAGGACAAAATAAAGGGTGGTCTGAAATACCTGGTGGACGAGGTGAACAAGCTGGGGCTGAAATTCGGCATCTGGTTCGAGCCGGAGATGATCTCTCCGGACAGCGAGCTGTACAAGGCGCACCCCGACTGGTGCATACATATCCCCGGCAGACCGCGCACCACCTGCCGTTCGCAGCTTGTCATAGACTTCTCCCGAAAAGACGTGCGCGACTACATCTACGAGCAGATGTACAAGATACTGTCCTCGGCGAATATCGAGTATGTCAAGTGGGACATGAACCGCCAGCTCTGCGAGGTCGGAAACGAGGTACTCCCCCCGGAAAGGCAGCGTGAAATATGGCACAGATACGTCCTCGGCGTTTACGAGATCCAGGAGCGGCTGCTCACCGATTTCCCCGATCTGCTGCTTGAAAACTGCGCCGGCGGCGGTTCGCGGTTTGACGCAGGTATGCTATATTACTCGCCGCAGATATGGTGCTCCGATGACACTGACGCGATAGAAAGGCTTAAAATACAGTACGGAACTTCCCTGTGCTATCCCTGCTCCTGCTTCGGAGCGCACGTTTCCGACAGCCCCAATCACTGCGTGGGCAGGATAACTCCGTTCAAGACAAGGGGTCATGTCGCAATGGTGGGAACATTCGGCTATGAGCTGGATATCACGAAGATATCTGACGACGACAAATGGGAGATAAAAAAGCAGATAGAGGAATTCAACAAGTACAATCCCCTGGTGCGCACCGGTGACTATTACCGCCTGGGCGACCCGTTCAGCAGCGACCGCTTCGACGCGTGGGAATTCGTTGCAAAGGACAAGAGCGAGGCTCTGCTGGAGTATGTTCAGGTGCTGAAAGAACCCAGCGTGTTCCTGCACAGAGTGCGCCTTGCCGGACTTGAAAAGGGCTGCTTCTACCGCCATGAGGAGACTGGCAGAGTTTACAGTGCGGAAGTGCTGATGAACAGCGGCTTTGACATTCCCTCGCTGTGGGGCGACTTCCAGAGCTATATCGCGCATTTCATCAGGATAGAAAAGTAAAACGAAGCGCCCGCGGCGTAATACTAATATTCAATCGAACTATAGACAAGATTTTCGAAAAGATGTCTATAGGGCGGTTGAAGATTAGTATAGGCTGCGCCCGGGCGCTTTTGTGATACGGAGGGAACAGAATGCCGGATATCAACAGCATTTTCATTCCGAAAAGAATAAGCGCACTGCTCCGCCGTATCTACACGGACAGGGTGACGGTGGTCTGCGCACCGGACGGCACCGGGAAATCCACCCTGCTGCGGGAATTCACCGGCAGGACGCGTCCGCGCGGAGCTTCAATACGCTTCATAACCTCGGCGGACAGCACCGGCAGCTGCTTCTCGCAGATATGCATGAACGTTGCCGGGAAGTCGTTCAGCGAGCCGGTCTCCGACAGCGAAGCCGCCGGTCTGCGGCAGCATTTCAGGGAGCTTTCCAGGGAGGACCGGCTGATACTGATAGTGGACTGCGACTATGCGGCGGACACCCTGCTGGGAAATCAGCGCACCGCGAAGCTCCTGTCGGAATGTGGCTGCGCGAATTTCATATTCCTGTGCAGCTCGCTGGGATCGTATTACCGCCGCCTTGCGGATCATATGAACTTTACGGTGTTAGACCGGGACATGATCTCCATGACCCCGGAGGAGGTCGCGGAGTACGCATGTCGCTGCAATGTGAGAATAAGCGTGGACGCGGTTTACAACGCCTGCCGTGGCGGGTTTCTGGGGACAAGGCTGTGCTTTATGCTGGCAAGCCAGGGAAGCGATTTCGCCGCGCTTACCCCTGTGGGAAGAATAATACACGCCCTGCTGGAGGACAAATCCGTGCGTATCCACGGGGCGCTGGCGTTCGCCTCGGCGTTCGGCGGCGTATCCCAGGAATTCTGCCGGGATCTGCGTTCCTTTGATCCGATAAGAGAGTTCTTCGGCGACGATCTGCTGTACCCTGACGCGGTGTTCAGCGAGCTTGTCATGCTACGCAGAAAGATACCGCTGCTGGAAATAAACCTGCGCCGTCGCTCCGTGAAGTTCCACCAGCTGCTGAGACAGGCGATCTACCGCGTATTCACGACTTTCCCGGAAAACGTCCGGCACGACCTCAGGATATGCTTCGGCAGGGAATACCTCCGCGACCGCAAGGATTTTTTCGCATTCTGTGAGTTCTTCATCGCCGGGGAATACGAACTTGCCTCGCAGATATACAACAACGAGTGCATAACCTACTCAATGCTGAAAAAAAGCAGCGGTCTGCTGAGGAATTTCATCATGAACTGCCCCCTGACCTGCAAGCAGGCTATCCCCCGAATGCTCCGCGTGGGAGCGATGCTTATGCAGACCGACCTAAAACCTGCTATCCGGGAGAGGTGCTCCGAAATAATGGACCACATCGCCGCCTCTCAGGAATATTCCGGCTCTGAGCGCCGGGAACTGCTGAGCTACGCCTACGCCCTGAGAGCCAACGAGGATCTGTACGACCTTGACCGAATGGGCGACAGCATAAAACGCGCCTATGACATGTTCCGGGGCAGGCGGCAGTATGACTCGCCGTTGTTTGCCTGGACGCTGTATTCCCCCACGGTATTCTTCCTGATACACCGCCGGGGGCACTCCGTGCACACCGAGACCGCACAGTTCACCCGGTATCAGCATATGTACACCGAGATGATCGACCATGGCAGGTACACCGAAATAATCTTCGCCGGCGAAGCGAAATTCGCCCAGGGGGATCTCACCGGGGCGCTGGAGCTGCTGTCCGCAGCGGCGTCGCTCAGCACCGGCGCAAACCGCGTTGCCACTCGTCTTGCTGCGATCTACTGCGCCGCAAAATGCTGCCTGTTTCTCGGGGATCATGGGAAATTCTTTGAGAACGTCCAGTCGGTGCTTCGTATTGAGCGGATGAACTCCAGCCGCGAGGAGGGAAACTGCGCGCGGCTCATCATCGGACTGCTCCGCACACTTCGCGGCGGCGGCAGCGAGGACGTCTGGTACGCCATGTGCACCGGGGAGACCGACCCTATCATGAACCGCTTTACATCGCCGTATTACGCCATGGTGCACGCCGGTTTCCTTGTAAGGACGGGAAATTACACCGCCCTCGCGGACAAGGCTGCTGAATACATAAGCACCGCCGCCAAAGCCGGAAATGTCGCCGCCGGGATAGTGCTGCGGCTTCTTTCGGCAAGGGCATTGTCCTGCCTTGGAAGCTGGGACAGCGCTGTGGAGTACACCAGAGAAGCGCTGGAGTGCGCACGCACGGACGGTCTGCCGGGGATAGCTGCGGAATTCTACGCTGTATGTCCCGACCTTCTGCCACAGGTGAGGTCTTTTTTAGGAGAAGATATCCAGCCGTTCATCGACAGCGTGATGATCCTCGGAAACGAGTTCCTCCGGGGCGTGGAAACGGTTCGCAGCTATGAGCTGACATATCTTTCAGCACCACGGGAAAACAGCTTCTCGGAACACTATCTTGCGCCGCTGAAAAAGCTTATGTCCTCCACGGAAAAGCTGCGGCAGGAGCTGGGGCTTTCCGAGACGGCATATTCCTACGCGATAATGGCGGTGTCCGGCGTTTCCAACCAGGAGATAAGCGATATTCTCGGCGTGAGCCTTGACAGCGTAAAGAGCAGCCTTAAACGCACATACGGCTCTCTCGGCGTGAAGAACCGCCGTGGGCTTATCGGTATCATTCCCACGCTGAAATAAAACACGGCAGGCGTTCTTGTTCGCCTGCCGTCTGGTTTATTCACCGGTATCATCGCTTTCTCCGGGGACTTCCGGAACTGTCATTTCCTGTTCGTTGGAGCTTTCCTCTGTGTGAAGCTCCGTCTGCGGCTCCTTCCCTACCGCTGTATCGCTGACCGGCTGTCGGCTGTCCCTGCGCCTTAACCAGTCGCAGACCAGCAGCATTACCGCAAGACAGAACATTCCGGCTGCGGTAAGGATAAGTCCTCTGCTCAGCCCTGCCGGATAGAAGTCCAGTACGATAGTGTGCTTCCCGGCGCTCACCGGAATGCACATCAGCGACCCTGAAAGACAGGGCTTTACGCTGACCCGCTCGCCGTCAACGGTAACAGTCCAGCCCTCCTCCAGGGGGATAGTCGTAAACAGCGCGCAGTCCTCCGCGGCGTTCACCTCAAGCTCCAGGGTGCAGCCCCCGGTGCGCGTAAGGGTCGTGTCCGCATTCATCTGCTGCATGGTGTTGTTGAATTTCTCCAGCGCCGCAGAGTCGATATAATAAAACCACGCATTCGTGAAATAAACCGCCTTATCCAGCAGCTTTAACTTCACGCGGAATTCCGTGCCCTTTTCGAACGTCCCGAGATACTCTATGCTGTGGTTCTCATACAGGAAATAGTTTCCGCGGTAGATATCGTTGACGTAAAGCTGCGTTTCACGCTCATACTTCGTAGGAAGATACATGTAGACCGGCCCGTCAGCCTGGGCGGTCACGGTGTATTCTATCCACGCGTCCGCGTCCTCGTTGGTCTTTTTGTAGCTATAGTGCGCGTCGGTGGTGGAGCCTATGCGGATATTCTCACTGTCGAACTCCACGTCGTCTATCGCCCTGAACACCGTAGTTCCCTTGTTGCCGGAAAGCATGGTCGCCAGCTTGTTCTGTGCCTGGAACGGCGAATACTCGTTCAGGTCGTAGCCGATAATGTCCCTGTCCGCGAGGTACGCTATACCGAGTGCATCGCTGTTTTCGTAGACCTGGATAGCGGTATCGGTCTCCACCGGGATAGTGTCGGTGTAGGGCACAGTCTTGCCGCTGGTCGCCATGATGTACTTCACGCCGAAGATATCGTCGGTGAGCATGGTTGCGCCGTCGTATCTGGTATAGTGCTCCCTCCCGGCGAAGCCAAGCGACCTCAGCAGCGAGATAGCCTTTGCGTTGAGCGTGCTGGAGCTGTGGCTCATGCCGTACATTCTCAGTGCTATCGGGTCGTTGACGCAGCGGTGGAACGTCTTTTCCATGCGGTAAAACCCGTCGTCCATATCATGTATCTGCTCCGTGACATCACGGGTGAGCGGTATATCCCACCGGTAGCTGTCGCGCGTGGAAAACACGATATCATCGTGCATCTGATACAGCGAGTGAGCCGTGTTCAGCCCTGCCTCCGCACAGACGAACGCCGCCAGCGCCACGCACACCGGCTTTTTCGCGCCGTGTTTGCGGTAAACCCACGCCAGGATAAGCACTGCCGCCAGTATCACCAGCGGAATGCCCACGGTCAGCACCTGCTCATACTTCCAGCTGTCGTTGTTGAGGTCGGCGAAAAGCAGCATAGCAAGCAGGATAACGAACGCCGTGCCGAAGCTCCTGCCCCGGACGCTTTTTAACCGGTCAAAGGTCTGCGCGCCGAAAACTATCAGCAGGAAGCTTATCATGAACGAATAGCGGTAAGGAAGCCAGTTCGGCATCTGACCGCCGTGCCACAGCATGTCCA
Organism: Oscillospiraceae bacterium; assembly: GCA_022766785.1. Lineage (GTDB taxonomy): Bacteria > Bacillota > Clostridia > Oscillospirales > Ruminococcaceae > CAG-115. The sequence goes on along the minus strand of JALEOL010000049.1, from coordinate 36,846 downwards.
CGGGCCTGATATACATGCACAGCACCATAGCCCCGATGAAAACGCCGCTCGCGATACGCTCACGGGAGGTGAACTTACGGCAGGTGAAGTACATCACCGCACACACCAGCGCAAGTGTGCCGCAGTAGAGTATCGGCATTCCCTCCATGCGCACCGTGTCGTATTCCGTCGGGAACATCTTGATAAAGATATCCGCGATATCAAAGCTCTCCGCCAGGGAATAGTCCGGCTCAGAGAACTCGAATTTGCCGTTGGAAAGCGACTTGTACACCGGCAGTATCATGAAGCAGGACATCAGGATAGCGCATACCGAGCCTGCGCCGTACATCAGCACCGAGCCGCAGTATTCCCCGAAATGCCTGTTTCGGCTCTTCCCGGAAGCGAGATACCAGACAAAGTACAGCGCCGAAAATATCCCGGTCATGTAACCGATGTAGAAATTCGCAACGAAAATATACAACAGCGAAAGGACATACAGCAGGAACCTCCGCTTGTCGCAGATACGCTCCACGCCCATTGCGATAAGCGGCAGAGCCACCAGACCGTCCAGCCACATGGGGTTCATGGTCTGCACGATGAAGAAGCCGCACAGCGCCCACATCACCGAAAAGGTGACGGTGGTCATTCGTCCGCACTCCCTGTGCCTGCGCAGGAAGAACGCACACGCAAGCCCCGAAGCGCCTGCCTTTGCCAGCATCATCGTCATAAGCCCCTCGGTTATCATCGTCCGTGGGAACATCCACACCAGCAGATTGAACGGGCTTGCAAGGTAGTAGCCGATTATCCCCATGAACTCCCCGGAAAGGTTCCTGCTCCAGCTGTACAGCAGGCTCTCCTTACCGGCGAACACATCATACATGTAGTCGTAGTAGTAGACGTACTGCGCATTAAGGTCGAGGGAAAGCACCGAGCGCTCCCCGAACGGCCACACCTGAAATATGATGTATGACACGAAAAGTATCGCCACAGGCAGCAGAAAAGACAGCCAGTACGCCCGGCTGTCAGCTATCGCCTTTCCTATGCGGCAGGATACACGCTTAATCGCTGCTGTCGTGCTGTTTTCCATCTGCGTGCTCCTTTCCGCCGGTCGTCCTTGAAATTATGTACCTGGGACGCTGTTTGATTTCTTCGTATATTTTCGAGAGGTAATACCCGATGACCCCCACGCCCAGCATGACGCAGGCGCCGGTGATGAGTATCAGCAGAATGACCGTTGAAAAGCCCTCTGCTGCATGTCCGCAGAAGTACTTTACCAGCGTCTGAACGCCGAGTATCAACGCCAGCACGCCGAATACCGCGCCCACCCATGATATCAGCCGAATGGGCAGGTCGGTGAATGACGTGATATTATTCAGCGCGAACCTGAACAGGCTTTTCATGCTGAATTTGCTCCTGCCGGCGGCACGGGGCTGCACGTCGAACTCCACGCGCTCGGTGGTAAATCCCACCCAGCTTGACAGCGCCCGGAAGAACGTGATACGCTCCGGCAGCTCGTTCAGGGCGTTTATGACCTTTCTGTCCAGCAGCTTGAAGTCGCTGGCGCCGTCGAGATTTATCCCGGACGAGGACTTCATCATCTTATAGAAGCTCCGGGCGAACAGCTTGTGGAACAGCCCCTCCCTGCCCCGGGAGCGCTTTACCGCCTCCACGACCTCCGCGCCGCCCTGCCACAGGCGGTACATCTCCGGGATAAGCTCCGGTGGGTGCTGCAGGTCGCAGTCTATCACTACGGCGCATTCCCCCCGGGCGTTTTTCAGCCCGGCAAATATCGCGCCCTCCTTGCCGAAGTTCCGGGAAAAGCCTATGCCCCGGACGTTGGGGTCAAACAGTCCTGCATCTGTTATCTCCGACCAGGTTTCATCGACGGATCCGTCGTCAACGAAAATCAGCTCATAGTCAATTTTCTCATTGCGGAGTATTGCGGCGATAGTGCCGGCAGTGCGCCTGATATTTTCATGCTCGTTGTATGATGGGATTATCACGGACAACATGCCGTTAGTTCACTCTCCTATTATCTTTACAATGACAGTTTTCTCACGGCAGCCGTCAAAGTCGCCATACATTATGTACTGACGCGGCCCCAGCTCCATTCGCCCGTCCGATATCGGGACAGTCACGCTGGATCCTAAAAGCATCTGCTTCATGTGCGCCGCTCCTGCGCTGGAGTAATCCACCTTGTAATCGCTCTCCCCCGGGACTATCTTCCCGAGCATTTTCAGCCAGTCGGAATAAAGCTCCTCCCGGTCGTTTTCAAGGAACACCGCCGAGGTAGTGTGCTGTGAATACACAACGCACAGCCCGTCGTTTATCAGGCTCCTGCGGACGCACTCCTCCACCTCATACGACAGATTGAGGAACTGCTCCGGCTGGTCAGTGGTTATGATAAGCTGCTGTCTGTAGGTTTTCAAATTTATTCCTCCTTTTCACGCACGGTGAGCACTCCGCTCTCCAGCGACGCATGGATAAGCCGTCCGCCGCCGTTGAAGCTGTACATATGGCTGCCGGGGAAGCTGCCGCTCAGAAGCTCTGTGCTAAGCTCTCCCGTGTCAGTCTCGAAATCCAGCGCCACGCTGCTGCCCCTCGGAAAAGTGAGCGTTGCGCTGCCCGTCCGGGACTGTATGCTGCTTCCGTCGATAACGCTGTAGAAATCAAGGTCGATATCTCCGCTGCCCGTGGCAAGACTGCACAGCGAACGCGTGTTCTCCGACAGGATATTTCCGCTGTTGGTGACTACGGTTATGCGGTCGCTGTCGATATCGCCCAGGGAAACGTCCCCGGAAGCGGTGTATATCACGATATCCCGGTAGTATTCCCGGGGCAGGTACAGCCACATTCCATAATCCCCGGCGTCCCCGGCGAACAGCGACACAATGACATCGCTGCTTTCGGTTATCGTCAGGGAGTTATCCCCAATCTCCGCCGACAGCGGCACGTCGTTTTTCCACCGGAAACGTATTTTTTTGCCCTCATACGGTATCACCGTGACGGGGGTTCTGAGCAGGTCAACGCTGATGTATTCGCACAGTGGGAATTCCTCGTCGCCCTGCCTTGCCGAGCCGAGGCTCTCGCCGGGAATGAGCACCGCCGCCGCGGTGAATGCCGCCGCCAGCGCCCCTGTGACTATCAGCCAGCGATGAAGAACAGCACGTCTCAAACCAACACCTCCGTCGTCACAGCGGCTTCCAGCCAAGCAGAATATCGCATTTCCTGCGCACTCTGAGATACACCCCGGAAATAAGATAACCAAGCTCCACAGCGGCGATACCGCAGAAAGCCGCACCGAAAGCGGCTGCAAGCCCTCCGAACAGCATTGTCTCCGCCGAAAGCGACGTGACGATGAACTGCGCCCGGAACAGCTTTACGGCGAACCCGAAGATACTCACCATTATCCCGGCAGGAATACCGAACGCCGCCGCACACAACAGCGCCAGCATCACTGCAAATACAATAAGAAACAGCACCGCAAAGCCTGTTTTAATTACCAGCACCCTGAATGACGTCACACGATCACCGCCGTTTCTGTATGCTTATTCTGCGTCCCTGCGCCATTTCCTCGTGAGCATGGGAATGAGCATTCCCCCCAGTGCGTTGCCCAGTATCACTATCGTAACGAACAGGACGTTTCGCAGGGAAAAGGTCTGCTCCCCCAGCGCGGCGCCGTTGTAGAAGGAGTTCGCTATTGAGTGGTCGAAGCCGCAGAAAATGAACACCGGCACGCACAGGAACACGCCGATGATCTTACCCCGCTTCCAGAGATCCACTGCAAGAAACATCAGCATTCCACAGAGTATTGAGGAAAGCACCCACTTCTGCGGCTGTGCAAAAAGCTTTGCCGCGTAGCTATCCCGGGCGCTCTCGGCGATATCCGGCAGGCACAGGCTCACAAGGCAGCCCATAATGAAAGTCACCGCCAGATTGACCGCCAGTATCAGCAGGACGTGAAGTATGTACCTCCAGTTGCGGAAATAGCAGGCGATATAGCCCACCTTTCCCGTATAAAGATTAAACCCGTACTCGCATATCGCGAAAAGCCCCAGCGAGAACAGCAGCGCCCCCGCCCACATATATCCGGCTTTCGTGCTTGCCAGAAGCACGCAGCCGCCAATCGATATCAGTATACCTGATAGTGCTGATTTCTTTATATCCTCCAGCATAGAGCCTCCAGATTTGTTTTTGTTCTACACAAGCGCATTATTATTTCTACACAGCAGCATTTATCGCCGCAGTTTGCGCACTTTATCTATGGCAACACCGCATAATTATTGTCGTGCGATTGCTCTGTCAGTTCAGCGCAACATATCACATTTCGCTTATAGGTCAAGTGGTAGTTAGTGCTGAACTCGGTTTTTCGTCAGATCGTACAAAAAGAGTGACACCCTGCAAGGTCAGATTGTGCAATACAAAAAAGATGCAAACAAGCGTTCACTCACAAAGGCGTTAGCCGGTAATTGTGCGGTGTTGCCCTATATCACACTGACTTTTTCAACTGCGCCACGCACTCCACATGGCTAGTCCGCGGAAACAGGTCGAACGGGCGAACCCTCTGCACGGAATATCCCAGCTCCGAAAGCCTTTTGCAGTCCCTCGCGGCGGTCGCCGGGTTGCAGGATATCATCACTATCCGCTCCGGGGACATTGCCGCGCAGGCGGTGAGTGTGGCTTCGTCGCAGCCCTTTCTCGGGGGATCGAGCAGGATAACATCCGGCTTTTCCCCGGTCTGCTCCAGCCGCTTTGCCGCCTGCCCTGCGTCGGCGCAGATGAACTCAGCATTCTTTATTCCATTGCGCTCTGCGTTCGATCTTGCGTTCTCTACCGCCTGTGGAACTATCTCAGCGCCTATGACCCGTTTCGCGGACTTCGCCATTGAAAGCCCTATCGTCCCGGCACCGCAGTATAGGTCTAGCAGCGTTTTGCCCTCCGGCTGCGCAAATTCCGCCGCCTGCCGGTAAAGCGCCTCCGCCGCCGGAGTGTTCACCTGATAGAACGACTTCGGGGATATCTCCACCCGGACGCCGCACATAGTGTCGCTTATCTCCGCCCTGCCGTAAAGCACCTTCTCCTCCTCGCCGAGAATAACGTTGGTGCGCTCCCGGTTGATGTTCAGCACCACCCCGGTGATCTCCGGGAACCGTTCTGCAGCGCTTTTTGCAAGCCTGTCGAACTCCGGCACCCTCCTCCTTGCAACAAGGCACAGGCAGACCTCTCCGCTGTAATGCCCCCGGCGCAGGAAAATATGCCGCAGTACGCCCTCGTGCTTTTCCTCACTGTACACCGAGATGTGCAGCTTGTCCGCCTGTTCGGTCACAAACCGTGTTATCTCCGCGAACAGCTCCGGCTGAAGCGCGCATTTTTCGGTAGGAATGACCCGGTGGGAGCGCTCCGAAAAGAAGCCGCAGACAGTCTTTCCGTCCTGCTTCGCGACCGGCATTTGCAACTTGTTGCGATAGCCCTCGGTATGCTCGCTTCCGCGAATTGGCAGCAGCTCCGGGGAAAGACCGCCTATCCTCCCGAACGCGTCCCGGACGAAGCCCTCTTTTGCGCGCAGCTCCGCCTCATAGGAAATATGCCGGAAACAGCAGCCGCCGCACTTGGCATACGCCGGGCAGCCGCTTTGGATACGGTCGGCGGAGGGAGTGACGATCTCCTCGATTTTGCCGTAAGCGTAGCTTTTCAGCACCTTGAGGATACGGCAGGAAACGACGTCCCCGACTGCGGTCAGCGGCACAAAAACCGCCATTCCCCTACCGTCGGAGCAGCCGTCTGTGTAATGCCCCACGCCGTTCCCCTCGTTGGTGAGGGCGGTTATCTCCAGCGTTACAATGTCATTCTTTGCCAGCGGCATCAGATCTCACCCAGGCTCTTTGCCTTTAGGTAGGCGTAGATGAAGCCGTCGATATCGCCGTCCATTACCGACTGGATATTGCCGCTCTCGTAGCCGGTGCGTGTGTCCTTTGCGAGAGTGTACGGCATGAATACATACGAGCGTATCTGGCTTCCCCACTCGATCTTGAGCTGTTCGCCCTTGATATCGCTTATCTTTTCGAGGTGCTCGCGCTCCTTGATCTCCACCAGCTTTGACATCAGCATTTTCATACAGAAATCACGGTTCTGCACCTGCGAACGCTGGGTCTGGCAGGCTACCACGATGCCGGTGGGCTTGTGGATAAGTCTTACCGCAGAGGAGGTCTTGTTGATGTGCTGACCGCCTGCGCCGCTCGCGCGGAACACCTCCATGATGATATCCTCGTCCCTTATCTCAACGGAAACGTCTTTTTCTATCTCGGGCATTACCTCAACGCTGGCGAAGCTGGTGTGCCTGCGCCCCTGTGCGTCGAACGGGGATACGCGGACAAGTCTGTGCACGCCGTTCTCGGATTTCAGGAACCCGTATGCGTTAAAGCCCTGAATGTGGATAGACGCACTCTTGATGCCGGCTTCCTCGCCGTCCAGCATATCAAGTATCTCGGTCTTGAAGCCGTGACGGTCAGCCCACTTCATATACATTCTCAGCAGCATGGACACCCAGTCCTGCGCCTCGGTTCCGCCTGCGCCTGCATGGAATGTCAGAATTGCGTTTGAGCTGTCATACTCGCCGGTCATGAGGGTGGCTAGCTTCTGCTCCTCAAACTCGGTCTTTACCTTCTCGGCAAGCTCCTTTACCTCGTCAACGGCGCTCTCGTCGTTCTCCTCCTCCGCAAGCTCTATCATGGCGAGGACATCGTCGTGGTTGGTCTTTAAGCGGTTGAAATTGTCAATGGTGTTCTTATACTGCCCGATCTGCTGCTGGACTGCCTGCGCCTTCTCGGGGTCGTCCCAGAAGTTCGGCTCGGTGGACTTCATCTCCAGCTCGTCAACCTTGATCTTTATGCCGTCGAGGTTCAGCGCGCCCCTTAATTCCTCTATCTGCGGTGTGAGCGCTTCCATCGCAAGTCTTGTTTCATCGTACTGTATCATGGCTTCTCCTGTGTGAATTAATTTAGTATTATAAAGTATTCTTTTTTCGCAAAAATACCCACTATCCTATATAGTATATCACAGATCACAATTATTTGCAATACCCGGAACGTATTTTTTCAAAAATCAGGTTGACAAAAAGTACATTGTGTGATAGAATAAATATGTTATCCTGCCGGTATGTTGGAATTGGCAGACGAGGCGGACTCAAAATCCGCTGCCAGCAATGGCGTGTGGGTTCGACCCCCACTACCGGCACCATAAATAACCCCGGGTCAGTGTTATGCTGACCCGGTTCTTTTATTTCCTGAACCGGGAACTCAGCTGACCGCACGCCGCGGCGATATCTCCCCCGAACTCCCGGCGCATGGTGACTGACACCCCATGCTTTTTCAGCACATCGTAGAATGCCATTATCCGCTCCCGGCTGCTCCGGGTGAAGCCGCTGTCGTTGCCGTTGTACGGAATGATGTTCACATAAAACCTCCGGCTGCCCCCAACAAGTTCCGCAAGCTGCAAAGCATGCTCCGGACTGTCGTTCACGCCGTTCAGCATGACGTATTCCAGAGTTACCCGGCGATTGTGCTGCTCCGCAAAATCCAGCGCCGCCGCAACTGCTTCGCGCACTGGATACCGCCTGTTCACCGGCATAAGCTCACTGCGCAGCCCGTCCTCCGCCGCATGAAGGCTCAGCGCCAGGCTGCACGGGTGAGGAAGCTCCCCCCACGCCTTTATCCCGGGAACTATGCCGCAGGTGGAAACGGTCACATGCTTCTCTCCCAGCGCCAGCCCGTTGTAATCGGTGAGAATATCGCAGAAGTCCCGGACGGCGTTGAAATTATCGAACGGCTCGCCGATGCCCATTACGGTCACGCTGTGTATCTGCTGAGAATACTCGCGCCTCAGCTTCATCACCTGTGCCGCCATTTCGCCGGCTGTGAGGTTTCGGCGCTTTTTCAGCCTGCCGCTCTGGCAGAATTTACAGCCCATGGCGCACCCAACCTGGGTGGAAACGCACACGCTGCCGCCATACGCCTGCCGCATGAGCACGCTCTCGACATATTCACCGTCAGACAGCTTCAGCAGCAGCTTCACGGTATCTCCGCCGCCGCTCACCGTCTCTGTTTCCGGCATTTCGACAGTGAAACTCTCCTCCAGCGCCGACTTCACACGCTGGGAAAACGGCAGCCCCGAAAAGTCCGCCGCGCCGCGCTGATACAGCTCCCGGAACACTATCGCGGCTTTTGCCGGATTTTCTCCGCGGCTCCGGAACCACTCCTCCAGCGCCGGTCTTGTCATTGACCAGATGTCCATTTTACCCCTCCCGGAAACACATTCCCTGAATGCTGTCGAGCTGCTTCTGCCGCTTCATGATACCGCCCAGCACCGAGCGCTTGTCCAGACTCCACGTTGGAGCCAGCAGCGAGTTTTTTTCTCCGTCCCCGGTCAGCCGCTCTATCACCGTCTCCGGCGGAAGCAGCTCCAGCTGTTTGACTGTCGTGTCGATGTAGGTCTGCATGTCTATCGGGGTGTATTCCCCGGAACGCCACATCTGTGCAAGAGCGGTGTTTTCTATTACATGCAGCGAATGTATTTTGATCCCGTCCGGGCGTAGCTTTCCGAGGAATTCAGCGGTCTGAAGCATCATCTCAGGCGTCTCCCCGGGAAGTCCGTTGATGATATGCACGCAGACGCGCAGTCCGGCTTTTTTTGCGGTATTGAAGCCCTCCAGGAACCGCTCTGTGCTGTGCCCCCGGTTGATGAACTCCGCGGTGCTGTCGTGGGCGGTCTGAAGCCCCAGCTCCACAGTCACCGGAACAGGCAGCGAAGCCAGAAATCCGGCGCGCTCACCGTCGATACAGTCCGCGCGGGTCGCCGCAGAAATGCCGCAGATGTCGCACTCCAGCGCCTGCCCGTATACCTCCCGCAGTCGCTCCATGCTGCCGTAGGTGTTGGTGTGCGCCTGAAAGTAAGCTATGACCCCGGCTCCCGGGTGCTTTTCGCGTATCCTGGCGGCCTCGCGGATGATCTGCTGCTTCACCGAAAGCCCCGGCGATGTGAAACAGCCACTGCCCCCCGAGCAGTAGATACAGCCGCCATAGCCGCAGCTCCCGTCGATATTCGGGCAGGTGAACCCGGCGTCCACCACCGCTTTGTAGACAGGTTTTCCCCAGGTGTGCATATTGTGGTATTTCAGTGTGTGATAACGGCTGCCGTCATCGGAATAATGAAATTTCTGCGCCATTCTGCTCCCCCTCCAGGTGCGGATAATTCAAGTTAATTATATCATATCAGCAGCCAATAGTCAAACACTGCACACCTGTCCTATCATACACATATGAGCACCAATTTAACAAACCGCTGAGCAGTGCCGGAATGCAGGAGATAAGCAACGCACTGTCCATTTTTTCAATTATTTTTTTGTTATTTTCAACGAAATTTGCAGGGGTATTTTGTGCAAAACTTAATTTCATAATATCTTGACAAATAGCTCACATGCCTATATAATAGATATATCAGCGTTTTTTATACAAGATATTGTGTTATTTTATTTCATTTAACGAAAAGGAGCAGCAAAAGCATGGCAATGATAACAATGATAAAGAAGCGCGACGGCAGACAGGTGCCTTTCAATATAGAGAAGATAGCGAACGCTATATTCAAGGCTGCGCAGACAGTCGGCGGAAAGGATTACAGCGAAGCTATGGCGCTTGCCGACAAGGTTTGCCAGCGGCTCTCCGAGGAGATAATCGGGCGCAATCCCTCCGTCGAGGAGGTACAGGATATGGTGGAAAAGGTGCTGGTGGAAGAAGGCCACGCCAAGACTGCAAAGGCGTATATCCTCTACCGCGCAGACCGCACCCGTGCCCGTGAGATGGACTCCACACTGATGAAGATATATGAGGATCTCACCTTCAAATCCGCCTGCGACTGCGACATCAAGCGCGAGAACGCCAACATCGACGGCGACACCGCAATGGGCACGATGCTGAAATACGGCAGCGAGGGCGCAAAGCAGTTCAACGAGATGTACGTCCTCGACCCGAAGCACTCACAGGCGCACATCAACGGCGATATCCATATCCACGACCTGGACTTCCTGACACTCACCACCACCTGCTGCCAGATAGACCTGCTAAAGCTGTTCCACGGCGGATTTTCCACCGGTCACGGCTACCTGCGCGAGCCGAACGACATCTCCAGCTATGCGGCGCTGGCTTGTATCGCGATACAGTCTAACCAGAACGACCAGCACGGCGGTCAGTCTGTACCAAATTTCGATTTTGCCATGTCTGAGGGCGTAAAAAAGACATTCCGCAGACTGTACATCAACAACCTGGCAAAAGCAGTCTCCTTCTCCCTGGGGCTTGACGATTTCAACGGGATACTCGAGGAATTAAAGCAGACCGAAGCCGACATTGAGAAAGAGACCGGGCTTTACCCCAGGCTCCAGAACAACGACGAATACAAGGAGAAGGAGTGGGAGCGCGTTTCCGGAAAGTACGGCGAGAGCTTCAGCCAGCTCCAGGAAAGAGCCGAGAAGCTCGCCGAGTCCGAGACCGACCGCGCGACCTACCAGGCGATGGAAGCGCTTATCCACAACCTCAACACCATGAATTCCAGAGCCGGAGCGCAGAACCCGTTCTCCTCAATAAACTACGGCACCGACACCTCCCCCGAGGGCAGAATGGTGATCCGCAACGTAATGCTGGCGGAGGAGCACGGTCTCGGCAACGGAGAGACGCCGATCTTCCCGATACACATATTCAAGGTCAAGGAGGGCGTCAGCTACAACCCCGGCGACCCGAACTACGACCTGTTCAAGCTGGCTATACGGGTATCCGCAAAGCGCATGTTCCCGAACTTCTCGTTCCTTGACGCGCCGTTCAATCTCCAGTACTACAAGCCCGGAGACTACCACACCGAGGCTGCCTACATGGGCTGCCGCACCAGGGTCATCGGCAACGTCTACGACCCCAGCCGCGAGATCGTCACCGGGCGCGGAAATCTCAGCTTCACCACGATAAACCTGCCCCGGCTTGCTATCGAGGCGCACGGAGACCTGGACAAGTTCTATTCGTCCCTTGACGATATGATGGATATGGTCGTGGATCAGCTCATGTTCCGCTTCAAGATACAGTGCCGCAAGCATGTGAAGAATTTCCCGTTCCTTATGGGACAGGGCGTCTGGATAGACTCCGAGAAGCTCTCCGAAAACGACAGTATCGCCGAGATACTGAAGCACGGCACTCTTTCCATGGGATTCATCGGTCTGGCGGAGTGTCTGAAGGCGCTTATCGGCGTACACCACGGCGAATCCCCCGAAGCACAGAAGCTCGGTCTTGAGATCATCACACGCATGAGAAAGCGCATGGACGACGAGAGCGCAAAGACCCACCTCAATTTCAGCCTGCTTGCCACCCCGGCGGAGGGTCTGTCCGGAAGATTTGTCCGCATAGACAAGAAGAAGTACGGAGAGATACCCGGCATTACCGACCGCGATTACTACACGAACTCGTTCCATGTGCCGGTATACTACAACATCAGTGCGTTCCGCAAGATAAAGCTGGAAGCGCCCTACCACGCCCTCACCAACGGAGGTCACATCAGCTACATCGAGCTTGACGGCGACCCGCTAAAGAACCTCGACGCGTTCGAGCAGATAGTCCGCTGCATGAAGGAACAGGGCATTGGCTACGGCGCGATAAATCACCCGATCGACCGCGACCCGTGCTGCGGCTTCACCGGCATAATCGACGATGAATGCCCCTGCTGCCACCGCAAGGAGGAGGAAGTTGCATTCGAGCGTATCCGCCGCATAACCGGCTATCTTGTAGGTACTCTCGACCGCTTCAACAACGCAAAGCGCGCGGAGGAAGCCGACCGAGTTAAACACGGCACCACAGAATGATATTATCCTGTAGGGGAGGGGCTTGCTCCTCCCTTATTTATTGCCATATGAAAGGAATTGCCATGAAAATAAGAATAGCAGGCACAGTCGAGGACTCGATAGTTGACGGACCGGGACTGAGATTTGTTGTATTTGTACAGGGCTGTCCGCACCGCTGCGACGGCTGCCACAACCCTGAAACTCACGATTTCTCCGGCGGCAGACTTACCGACACCGACGCGCTGTATGAGCAGTGCATGGAAAATCCGTTGTGCAGCGGCGTCACCTTTTCCGGGGGCGAGCCGTTCTGCCAGGCGGAGGCGCTGTTTGAGCTTGGAAGCCGCTTCAAGGCAGAGGGCAAGCACCTGATGTGCTACAGCGGCTGGACTTTCGAAGAGCTGCTGAAAAAGGCTCAGCAGGAGGAATTCACCGGAAAGCTGCTGGGAATACTTGACGTGCTGGTGGACGGGAGATTTGACATCTCAAAGCGCTCGCTTTCCCTGAAATTCCGGGGAAGCACCAACCAGAGGCTGATAAACGTCCCGGAGTCCCTGAAACGCGGCGCTGTCGTGGAATATGACAGCCTGTAACACGCTCAGAATATTACAAAACTGTAATAAATAAATTCCCCGAAACCGGTTGAATAAATCCGCAGTTGATGTTATAATAGATGTGTGCTGCCAAAGAAAAACGCAGCCGCTCTATAACACCAACTCTGTTATTCCACCGGAAAGGACGATACCGTGAAACGGCGACCACTCAGAATAATTATAGCGGCAGTTCTCTGCTGCTTTATCATATCAATGACCGGCTGCTTTGAAAAGGACGGCAGCGACGGCGTGATAAAATACGATATATCCTATAACCCAGGCAGCCTTGACCCCCAGACCGCCGACGACGACGCGTCCACACTTATCATCTCCAGCCTTTACACAGGGCTGCTCAGGGTAAACCCGGACGGCAGTCTCGGAGCAGGCGTTGCCGAGGACTACACCGTAAGCGACGACGGACTTACATACCGGTTCAAGCTGAGGAGCAGCTGCTACTGGACGGACGTGAACGGATTTGAAGCCGTGTGCACCGCTCAGGATTTCGTGTACGGATTTCAGCGGCTGTTCGACCCGGCGACCCGTGCTCCGCGCGCTTCGGAATATTTCTGCATAAAGAACTCCCGGGCGATAAACTCCGGCGCTGTGTCCGATTTGTCACGGCTGGGCGTCACCGCCGACAGCGATCACGAGCTGACGATAACGCTGGAATACCCGAATCCACGGTTCCCCACTCTGCTGACAGAAGCTCCCGCAATGCCCTGCAATGAGGAATACTTCCTGGCGTCCCAGGGCAGGTACGGGCTTTCAGGGAACACCACCCCGTCAAACGGGGCGTTTTACCTTAAATCCTGGGACTACGACCCCTACACGATAACCGACAACAACCACCTGATACTCCGCCGCAACGCCAGAAACAGCGAGACCAACAGGGTCTACCCCTCGGGACTGAATTTCTTTATCGAGGGGGACGAGGATTTCGTGGACGATTTTGTGTCCGGAGTGATAAGCTGCATTGCCGTCACTGAGGATCAGCGCGAGCTTATCAAGGGCGATAAATACACCGTGCAGGAATACGACGCGATTACCGTGGGACTGCTGTTCAACAAGGACTACGGTCTGTTTAAGACGGCTGGCTTCCGCAGGGCGCTGTCGTCCCTCATCGACCGGGAAAAGCTCTCCCAGACCGTCAGCGACCATGCGGCGGCATATGCGATAGTCCCCGGAGAGGTCACGCTGCTGGATCAAAGCTACCGGGAATACGCCGGCGAAAAGCTCACCCCGGAATACAGCGTATCAAAGGCGCAGCAGTACTACAAAGCAATCCTCCCGGAGCTTGACCGCAGCCTGTTCTCCGGCGCAAGGATAATCATGAAGCAGGACAGCGCGGCTTCCGCCATGATCTCTGTCATAATGCAGGAATGGCAGCGCGAATTCGGCTTTTACTGTGTTGTGGAGACCCTCAGCGAGGAGGATTACAACACCAGGCTGGCGGCTGGGGATTTTGAGATCGCGGTGCAGGATCTCGCCGGAAGCACCAACAGCCCGGCAGCGTACCTGCAAAGCTTCACCAAAAGCGGCTCCGGTAATTACTCCGGCTACGCAAGCCCCGAGGTATCGCGGCTGACAAGCGCCGCCGAAAGAGCCGAGAGCCTTGATTCCAGCGCTGATCTGTACAAACAGGCTGAGCAGATAGTGATCGACGACGCGATATTCATTCCGCTGTACTACAAAAACGAATACTTCTACATCAACGAGGATTTCGCCGACATAAGCTACAATCCGTTCAACAAAACAGTAGACTTCACCCAGGCGAAAGCATACTGAATATGATCAGAACGAAAAATAACAGGAGATATACATGTCAGATACAAACAAAGAGATGATGGCTCGGCTTGACGAGTTCCTGCTGGAGGTGCAGAAGCCCTCGCGGTATATCGGAGGAGAGCACGGCGCGGTGATAAAGGACAGATCGCAGGTGGATATCCGCTTTGCGTTCTGCTTTCCCGACACCTATGAAATAGGCATGTCCCACCTCGGCATGAAGATACTTTACGGGCTGAAAAACGCCGTGCCGAACTACTGGTGCGAGCGCGTATTCATGCCGCTGCCGGATATGGAGGAGCAGATGCGCCGCCGCAATATCCCACTGTACGCGCTGGAGAGCCTTGACCCGATAAAGGACTTTGATTTCATCGGCTTCACGCTGCAATACGAGATGAGCTACACCAATATCCTGGAAATGCTGGATCTCGCCGGAGTGCCCGTGCTGGCAAAGGATCGCACCGGGCTTACCCCCATTGTCATGGCAGGAGGCCCCTGCGTGTGCAACCCCGAGCCGCTGGCGGATTTCTTCGATTTCTTCGCTATCGGCGAGGGCGAGGAAATGAACCTTGAATTCATGCGGCTCATGGAGCAGTGCAAGAAAGAGGGCGCGACCCGGCAGGAATTCCTCCGCAGGGCGGCGCAGATAGAGGGTATCTACGTCCCGTCGCTGTACGATGTGGACTACAACCAGGACGGCACTGTGAAGTCAATCACCCCGAAGGACGGCGCGCCGGCAAAGGTCACAAAGCGCATTATAAAGGACTTCGACAAGGTTTACACACCGGATAATTTTGTTGTGCCGTTTACCCAGATAGTCCACGACCGCGCGGTGGTCGAGGTGCTGCGCGGCTGTATCAGGGGGTGCAGGTTCTGTCAGGCAGGGTTCATCTACCGCCCCTACCGCGAGAAGAATAAAGACACCATTCTTGCCAACACAAAGGCGCTGTGCGACAATACCGGCTATGACGAGGTATCGCTGTCGTCGCTGTCCACCGGCGATTACAAGGATATCGTCGGACTGCTGAGCGACCTTACCGATTACACCACCGCCGAGAAAATAAACCTTTCGCTGCCGTCGCTGCGTATCGACCGTTTCAGCGACGAGGTGGTGAAAAAGATAACCGACGTGCGCAAATCCGGGCTTACCTTTGCGCCGGAGGGCGGCACCCAGCGTATCCGGGATGTCATCAACAAGAACGTCACCGAGCAGAACGTCATGGACAGCGTGCGCACGGCGTTTGAGGGCGGCTACACCAACATCAAGCTGTATTTCATGATGGGACTTCCCACAGAAACGCTGGAGGACATCAAGGGCGTTTATGACCTCGCAAGGGCAGTGATTGAGGAATTTTACGCCACGCCGAACCACGCAAAGGGACGTCCCGGGGTGGCGGTCTCGCTGTCAACGTTCATTCCGAAGCCGTTCACGCCGTTCGAGTTCGAGCCGCAGCTGGACGAGGCTTCTGTCAGGGAGCGTCAGCGTTACCTCAAAACGATCAACACCGACCGCAAGATAACGATAAGCTACCCGAGCTATGAGCTGTCGCTGATCGAAGCAGTTCTCGCCCGGGGCGACAGGCGGCTTGGAAAGGCGGTCTACCTCGCATGGCAGAAAGGCTGCAAGCTGGACGGCTGGGACGAGCACTTCAAATTTGACGCATGGATAGAGGCGATAAAGGAGTGCGGACTTGACCCGGCGTTCTATGCCAACCGCCGCCGCAGCTATGACGAGGTCGCGCCCTGGAGCCACATTGACATGCTGGTAAGCCGCGAGTTCCTTATAGAAGAAAACAAACGCGCGCACCTGGGACTGACTACCCCGAACTGCCGGGAAAAGTGCTCCAACTGCGGCGTAGCAAAATGCGTGGGAGGTGACGTCTGCCGTGCCATCCGTTAATACCAGGGCTTTTTTCTCCAAGACAGGCAGGGCGAAGTACATTTCGCACCTCGACCTCAGCGGCGTTGTTATCCGCGCCATGAAGCGGACGAAGCTCCCCATCTGGCAGACGGAGGGCTTTAACCCAAGAACCTACGTCACATTCATGCTGCCGCTGTCGCTCGGGCAGGAGGGACTGCACGAGGCTATGGATTTCCGCCTGACAGAGGACGTCCCATACTCCGAGGTGCGCGACCGCCTGAACGCCGCGCTTCCGCCGGATATCCGGGTGACTGAGATAACCGTCCCGAAAGACAAGAACACCGACATCACCGCCGCGAGATACCGCATACAGTCCTCCGCCGACCCGGAGAAGCTGCGTGCGCTCTGCACACAGGAGCAGATCAATGTTGAAAAGCGCACAAAGAAAGGCAGCACGACAGTGGATCTCAAACCGCTGATGACAGACGTGGAGCTTTCCGGCGACATTCTCGAGGTGACTTTACCGGCAGGAAACTCGTTCAACATCAACCCCTCGCTGCTGTTTGAGGCGTATTCCGCGCAGTTCGGCGAGCCGGTGAAGCGCCTGAACATCGTCCGGACGCACATTTACAGCGGCGACCGGGAATTTGAGTGACAGCTTTTCCGCTGCACTTGATTTTTTCCGGATATTAGTGTATAATATTTATTATGAATTTCCGGCAGCGGTTGCGATCGCCTGCCTTATTGGAGGAAAATGATATGTCCGACCGTCAGAAACTGCCGCCTTACATCGTTGCGCTGAATATAGTCATGATAGTGATATTTCTCGGGATATGCGGACTTGTCTTTGCGCTCACGATGTCCGCAAAGGATCTCGGGTGGGAGCTTCCCACGCCGGACGACAGCTCCGCTGCATTGTCAGAGTCGATAACCGGGAGCGGCGAGAGCGCGCAGGGTGAAGTCTCCTCAGAGATCACCGTCCAGGCGTCCTCCGCAGAATAACCACGGGAAAGGAGCACACCATGTCAATAGAATGCGCGGTCATAGCAGGCATATTCCTGCTGATGTCTATGATATTCTGGCGAAGGCGCCGGATACAGTGGCTGTGGGCAAATCTTCCGCTGACTCTGGTTCCGCTGGCGTATTTCGTCACATATGCGGTCGTGGGTAAAATGTTCAGGGTAGAGATAAGCGACATCGCCGGGGTGATCGTGCTGATAGCCGCAGTCGCAGTTTCATGCGTATGGCTGGGGCTGGTCTCCAACGGTTTTTCCGACCGCAAGACAAGGATCACATATATCGGTATCGCGAACTCCTTTAATGTAGCGCTTTCCGTGATACTGAGCATCGATATCCTTAATAACTAATGATCCGGGGCTGTGTTTAGCAGCCCCGTTGTTTTATTTCACTCCACCAGACCGACTTCCTCGGTGTAGGGCGAGATGTCGCTGAAATACACTGCCAGCTTGTCAGACGGGGACTTCAGCGACAGTATCTCCCCGGTCGCCTTGTCGATAGTCACCGTGCAGTGCGAGCCGGAATGCTCGCTGTGGGCGGTCAGCACTCCGTCTTTCTCGGAGAAATCCCCCTTGGAAAGCCCACTCAGCCCGTCTATCGCACCGGCGATAATGACCGGCAGCGCCGTGTGGTCTCCGCCGCAGTCCTCAACGCTGATCTCCCCCAGGCTCGCGGACATATTCCCCTCATCGACTGTCATTACCACACCGGACAGCTCCTCTGGCGCGGTGAAAGTGAACTCCCAGCAGCCGGGCTCGATACGGTCGATCTCAGCCTGGGCAGTGAGCTTGCCAAAGGTCAGTTCGGCAGTGGAAGAAAAACCGCCGCTCAGATCCGGCAGTTTCTCAGAAACAAACGGCATGGAGCCGCCGCAGCCGCTCATCAGGACAATTCCACCCAGAACCGCCGCACAAATCAGTTTACGCATAATACTCCCCCTGTGTATTCAGTTAGGAGCGTTATCCACGCGAATAGACCTCCGGCAGCGCCGCGATGATGTCCGTGGGAAGAATGCTCTCCACAGGCATTCGCCGGCTCAGGATATCCGCCGCTTTCCAGTGGCAGTAAGCCCCGGAGCAGGCAGCCCTGAACGGCTCCACGCCCTGCGCCGCGAACGCGCCGATAATTCCGGTCAGGACATCGCCGCTGCCGCCCTTGGATAATCCGCTGCACGCCCGGGCGTTCACGCACACTCTGCCGTCCGGGGCGGCGATCACGGTATCTGCGCCCTTCAGCAGCAGCGTCACGCCGTATTTCTGCGCAAATCCCCGGGCAGATGAGAGCCTTTCGGACTGTATCTGCGAAACCCTCAGCCCGGTAATTCTGCTGAACTCCAGCGGGTGCGGCGTCAGGACAGTATCGCCTGTCCGCTCCTTCAGTACATCTATATTCCCGGCGATTGAATTTATTCCGTCCGCGTCGATAATTACCGGACAGGTCGCGTGCTTTATGACGAATTCTGTCAGCAAACGTGTGTCCTCGCTGTTCCCCAGACCGCAGCCTATCACCGCGGCAGAAGCCATTTCCAGCTTAGGCAAAACAATCTGCTCAAGCATTTCAGGCGTTGTTTTCACAAATCCATCGGGGGTCTCAGGCAGCGGAACATAAACCGCCTCATGCAGCGCCGGGGCGATAACTTTTACCGCACTGACGGGGCTTGCCGAAAAATAAATCCCCACACCGCTGTGAAGCGCCGCAGACGCGCACATGAAAGCCGCGCCGTTAAAGCACAGGCTCCCGGCAAATCCCACCAGCCGCCCGAGGGTGCCCTTGTGGGTATTCCGTCCGCGCTCCGGAAACGGTCTGAGCAGGCTGTCGTCCGTCAGGAACGCAAGGTTATTGCCGTTGTAGCACTGCTCGCCGATGCCGATATCCAGCAGTGTGACTTCCCCCAGCATATCCGAAGCAGGTGCGTTCAGCAGTCCGGCTTTCATCGCGGCGATAACAAGGGTGTGGGTGGGCTTGAAGCAGCGGCTGTCCAGCTCTCCGGTGTCGGAATTCACGCCGCTGGGAACGTCCACCGCCACCCGGTATCTGCAATACGCCGCCGCTGCGAAAAGCTCCGCCGCCTCGTTTGGAAGCTCCCCGTGAAATCCGGTGCCATAAACGCAGTCCACCGCGCAGTCCGCGTTACAGATGACCTCTCCGGCGCAGTCCGCGGAAAGCACCGGGATATCCCCCAGCTTCGCGAACTCGGCGCGTGCGCAGTCTGTCTTAGGCTGCGCCCCGGCGAGCACCACAGCGACCTCCCTGCCCTGCTCCCGGAGAAGCCGCGAGATAACCAGACCGTCGCCGCCGTTATTGCCTGAACCGCAGAGTATCACCGTGCGCGCGTCCGTGGGCAGCAGCCCCAGCAGGAACTCCGCACAGCGCGCCCCGGCGTTCTCCATCATCTGCAAAAAGCTGGTGCCGGACGCGTCACAGCGCCGCTCTGCCTCTTTCATCTGAGAATTTGTCACAACATACTGCATATTACCCTCCGATATCAGTTGATCATAAATCTTTTAAATCACAATTTAGAGATGCCCTTTAATTATTTTATCATTTCAATACAAAACCCCTGCGTTGTGCAGGGGTTTTGTATTGAATTACTGGTTCATTGGAATGTACCGCCTTAGAAGATTTGTTGGAACAAATGATCAGGTTTCCATCGGACTAAGTTCCTTTCATAGATTTTCCTGCTACAATAATGTGTTTCACCGGAACCACCTGCTTTTAGGTCAAAAAGATCTGAATGGGGTGATCTATGTAAACGCATATAGCGGTAAAAATCATCTGCGGAGCTTCCGGGCGGGCTTTGTAATAGGCTAAACGCCCTGTCTGGCGAAGCGCCTGCACCTTATGGGTCAGACAGAACCCTGTGCGGCATGTCGCCTGAAAATTATACCTCAGCCCTTGTCACGAGCCGCAGATGAAGAACACTGTGGATCCGTAAATTCCACTGGACTCGCTTCCTTTCTGCTTAAAGCTAAAATGGTGAAAAATTCTGTCAGAGGTGCATCGGGATACTTTCCTTTCGCGATACTTGTTGAATTGAGCTTTGAACTTAATTCATCGGAGTTTACCTCTTTCGTAGATTAGGTCAGGAACTTGGTTGAATGTCAGGTGAAACTTCATCTCAGATGCTTGTACTGATTTCCTTTCCTTGACTATATATTACCACAGGAATTATAAAAAGTCAATAGTATTTTTCAAAAAATCCGCGTTTTTTTGTGATTTTTAACAAATGCACATATTGCGCACACATGTTTTACCAATTCTCAACAAACTTTAGGCATTACCGCACTTTTTTTAGCGAAAGCCCTTGACAAAGCCCGTCGTTTCTGGTATAATACTATTGTTGTCAATTCCAATAACATGACCCATTAGCTCAGGCGGTAGAGCACCTGACTTTTAATCAGGGTGTCCCGGGTTCGATTCCCGGATGAGTCACCAGAAAGCGCACTGTTATGCGGTTATTCGCAGGCGGTGCGCTTTTTTTTTGCACGGATTTCACCGGGCAGAAAAATTAAGGTGTCTATTTGTGCATATTATTATACTAATGCACCGGCAGAGTGTTCATTAAAAACCATAGTGCCCATAACAAAATAATACGGGAGGGAATTGTCCCCTCCCGTTTCGTGTTGATGAATTACTCAGATTCGATCAGATCGCCGTAAATTACGCCAAGACCAAGAGAGCTCATGTAAACTCTGCCGTACTTGTTCATATCGCCATAGACGAACTTTCCGTTTCCGGTACCGCCGAACTGGTGCGCGTCGTCATTTATACGCTCCCAGGTCGCGCCCTCGTCCTCAGACCAGTACAATCCCACAGGCTGATCAGAAGTGGGCTGTCCCCAGATGAACAGAGTGCAGGGGGAATCGTCAGTCTTGCCCTTTCCAACGCCCACCATCTGACAGTTGGACACGGTGTCTATTCTTGTGAAAGTCTCGCCATGATCAGTGGATACCTGAAGTCCCATTGCCGGGAAGTAGATCTTGCCCTCAACTCCGGGTACAGCTACCGGTCTTGTGGAAGCGAACACAGACAGCTCCTTGTTGGATGTGAAGGTCTTTCCGCGGTCGCTGCTGTAATAGAACGAGCTTCCGCTTGCGGCGTATACATATTCCGGATTTACCTGATCCGCGATGAGACGCTTTGCATTCATTCCACCCTCGCTCTGGTTCCAGCTCTTGCCCTGATCATCGCTCCAGAATACATATCCGCCGTTTTCCGGTACCCAGTAGAATGTGCTTCCGTCCGCTGAAACCGCAACAGAACCGCCATGCGCCGGGCCGGTGGAGAGCGGCGATTTCTTAGCCTGCTCCCAGGTCTCGCCGCGATCCAGCGTGTACCAGAAGCCGTTTGTCTTGTTGTCGCCGCCGCACTTTACCCAGACATCGGTATTCGCCGCTGCTACAGCAACGCCGGTCATGGAGCCTGCAATGCTGCTGTGTACCTTGCCGTAAACCTCGGCGCTCTCCTGCGAAAATCCGTCATAGTCTCCGATGACAGTCACCAGCTCGCCGCCGGGAATGCTCACCAGCTCAAAAGGTACAGTTTCTTCAACGCCCTTTGCGAAGAAATAGAACTCGGGCGCTGCGTTCCAGATATTGTCGCAGGCGTAAATGCCGTTTCCTGATACCACCATGATCCTGTCGGTGTTGTTAGGGTCGATAGCCATGGAGCTGCACCAGTGCATGGAGGTGGTGGAGAGCCAGTCAACGCCGTTCGCACTAAAGGTCATGGTGTCGTTCAGCAGAGTCCAGGTCTTGCCGCCGTCAGTGGTGGTATAGAACTCATCGCCGAATGCCCCGGTGGGCTGGGGTACATAGACATTCTCGCTGCACGCCGCCATTCTGTTGGGATCGTTGGGGTCGATGACAACATCGCCGTAAGCCTGCTTCTTGGGGGTGATGTCGGTGAATGTATCGTCCGCCATGTTCAGCATGCGGATACCGCCGGAGGAACGGTTGTTGTTCCACGGGCCCTCGGCATCAGCGTAGGTGATGACGATCTTCCCGTCGCCGTTGTACTTCATTCGCTGTACCATAAGCCCCTGGGGCGCGTCCTCAACAGGCGCCCAGGTCGCGCCGGCGTCGGTGGACTTGTAGATATTGTAGTCGCCCTTGCGTGAAATAGCCGCGTAGATCGTTGAGCAGCTGCTGTCATCGCCGGAATTCGGGTCGATGACGATACTGCATATGCCGTTCTGGTTCGAGGTGAGAGTGTCTGTTCCCAGGTCGAGTATGGTGTATGTAGCGCCGCCGTCCGTGGACTTTATCATACCACCGCTGCTCATGAATCCGGCATAGATGATATCGCTGTTCTTTGGATCCACCGCAAGGCGCTCGCCGTTGCCTCTGCCCATGCCGTTGCCGTCTACCCTGAAATCGGGAAGCTCGGTGCGCGTGAACGTGCTGCCGTAATCGTCAGATCTGAACAGTGCAGTCCTGCCTCCGCTGAGGTAGCTTGTTCCCACCAGCATGTACAACCTGTTGGGATCCTTTTCTCCGAAAGCCAGCGCCGCAACTCCCAGGAAACCCTGATCGTCCTCGCTGATACCATACGAAAGGGACTCCCACAGCTGTGTATCGCTGTTGTAGCGGTATGCTCCGCCAACGTCGGTTCGGGCGTAATACAGCCCCTCCTGGCTTGTCGCGAATACTCCGGACACAAATCCGCCGCCGCCCATTGCCACCTGACCGAACTTCCAGCCGCTTTCCGCGACCCCGGTATCCGCAGGGGTCTCCACTACGCTTGTATCGCCGGCAGGCGCGGTGCTTTCCGCGGTGCTGTCAGCGGAGCTTCCGCCGTCTCCCGAGCAGGAAGTGAGGCTCAGCGCTGTCGCCGCAGCCAGGAATACGCTCAATAATCTCTTATGCTTCATTGTCTGCTCCTTACCTTATAGATGATCTCCCGTGTAACGGATTACACTAAATAATTATACAACATTTTGTCCGGAATTGCAATACCGTTTTCCGGATTTCTCAAAAAAATCTCAGGAATGCTCCCGGCAAAGCCTTACTATGCTCTCCGGCGTGGAAAATGCGCTTCTGGGGCAGCGTGTGGGCTGTAACTCACACCCTCTGTCAGCCAGGGCGTCAAGCAGCTCTATGAATGCCATAGAGTCCAGCAGACCGCTCTCCAGAAGCTCGGTGTCCGGGAGTATCGGCTGTTCCGGCTCGCAGAATTCGTAAAGAAAGGCGATCATCTCATCAACTGTAATATCCATGTTATTCTCCAATATCCCGTCTGAGCTTGAAGCTGCCGCCCACCGGGAGCTGCTCCACAATAACTATCCTGCCCGGGAGCATGTACTCCGGGACAAGCTCCGACAGCCCACGGCGCAGCTCCTCCGGGGTCGTTGCGTTGGCGGTGACATGGGCGGTAATGCGGTTTTTCCCTGAAACGCTCACCACCGCCTGGGTCACTCCCGGCAGCTTCAGCAGATTGTTCTCGATATCCTCCGGCTCAATGCGGTAGCCCATTATCTTCAGCTGTCTGTCAAGCCTGCCCCTGAACCACAGCATTCCGTCCCGAATCTCGCCGCCGTCCCCGGTATGAAAGCACCTCTCGCCCCGGTGTTCCCCAAAGCCCCCTATAACGCCGCCGGTGTACCTCGCCACGCTCTCCCCGGTTATGACTATTTCTCCGTCAACAATATGTATCCCCCCGGCGGTGCGCCGCATATCTCCTATCGGGAGCACGGGCTGCCGCGCCATTTCCGGGGTGATTTCGGCGGCTGTGACGGCGCAGCAGGTCTCCGTGGGGCCGTAGGCATTGATGATACGCACCCCGGGAAAGCGCCGGAACAGCTTCTCCGCCGTCGCAGGTCTCAGCGTTTCTCCGCAGAAGAATATCACCCGAAGCTCCGGCAGAAGCTCCCGGCAGAAGCCGCTGTCGCACATGCACAGCTCCGCAAAGGACGGCGTGAACACCGCAAGCTCCGCGCCGCTCTCACTCATTCTCCGGAACATTGCGGAGAAGTCCCCGAAAAGTCCGCGCTCCATTACCGTAAGCCGCGCGCCCGTGCTGAGGGAGTACCACAGATCCGCCACCGACAGGTCAAAGGAAAACATCGCCTGGTTAAGCACCGAGCGCGGCTTTGTTTCTGCAATGGCAGGAATTCCGCTGAACCATGTGAGGAAGCTGCGCAGATTTCCCCGGCTGACCTGCGTACCCTTGGGGAAGCCGGTGCTGCCGGAGGTGTATATCCGGTAAGCCGGGGCGATGTCGTCCTCCGGCAATGGCTGAAAAGTCCCCGGGTGAAGCACCACGTCCCTGAGGTCAGTCCAGCCCGGCTGCCCGGGGAACACAGTCCCGTCATACAGCAGGATATCCGCATTCTCTGCGATAACGCTGCGGCGCTGCCCCGGCAAAGCCTCGTCAATTGGAATGAAGCACACATGTGCCATGGCGCACGCCCTTATCGCGGCATAAACAAGAGGAGATTTGCCGCAGACTATCCCTGCAAAGCGCACATCTCTGCCCTGCAGATACGCCGCTATCCTGCCGGAATACATCTCCAGCTGCTCCGTGGTAAGGCTGCCGGTGCCGCTGCAATAAATCGTCATGTGAGCTTCCTCAGACCCGGGGTGATTATCTGATCCCGGGGTATCAGCGAATAGTCGTACATCACCCTGGAATGATTGTCCAGCACAAGCTCACGGCGCATCACATGCCGATCCCGGTCAAGCGTCAGCCGGAACACCCTGCTCACACGGTAGAACACGCCGTCCTCCTCTATAAAGCCCTGGTTCTCCTCGGTTATGCGGTATTTGTACGGAAATGGATCCGTTGCGCGAAGCTCGCCGCACAGCTCGTTTTCGTCCACCCACACCAGCAGCTGCACATCACGGTCAGTGGTGTTCCTGAAGCGGTAGTCCACGTTCTTGTAGAATACGCTGGTGCCCGTCCCGAACGGCACTCTCCTCCCGGAGTCCGGGAACAGCGCGTCAGAATGATGCACAAGCTCCGTCACCGTCAGCGGACTGTTCAGCACCAGCCAGTGAATGAGGTTCGCAAGCTGGCACAGACCGCCGCCTGTCCCCCTGCCCAGCTTCCCGGCGTTTATCACAAGTCCCTCGCGGTAGCCCTGCTTCTCCCCCGGCTCGCCCACCAGACGCCAGAACGAGAACGTCTCCCCCGGGCGGATAATGATACCGTTTATCTTAGCGCAGGCAAGGCGCAGGTTCACCGCCTTGTTTCGCTGAAGCTCCATATCCACGCCCTCCAGCCGGCGGAGTATCGACGAGGTATGGCTCTTTACAATAGCCGGGAGCGGCAGCGTGTTTATCTCCCGGGCGAATTTTTCGCCGCTGAACCTGTCGTGCAGGTCGCGCAGCAGGTATTCCTTCCGGAGAGATATCCTGTAACATGTGGGTGAAAGCTCGCAGAACAGCTTTCGTTTTTTCATAATTACCACTTTCCTTCCGATTTTATTATAGCACCGTCTTTTTTATTTTGCAATTACAAATCGGTTACATGCAATTACAGTTTGGTTACAATTATTATGACAGAACAAAATGAAATTTCGTTACATGTTTCGGCAAAAAATGCTTGAAATCGTTTACAAAACGTGCTATAATGATTTATCGGCAAATACACAGACAAACAGGAGGACAAAGCATGAGCACAACAGAAAACCGCCCGGAGTGGCTTGACAACGCAGTATTCTACGAAATATACCCCCAGAGCTTCAACGACACCAACGCCGACGGCATAGGCGACCTCAACGGCATAACCGAAAAGCTGGACTATATCCGGGAGCTTGGCTGCAACGCGATATGGATAAACCCCTGCTTCAAGTCGCCGTTCGGGGACGCAGGCTACGACGTGGAGGATTACTATACCATAGCGCCGAGATACGGCACCAACGAGGACATGATACGGCTTTTCAGCGAGGCTCACAAGAGGGATATGCATGTGATACTCGACCTGGTGCCGGGTCACACCGCAGTTACCCACGAGTGGTTCAGGCAGTCGATGAAAGCGCAGCGCAACGAATTCACCGACCGATACGTCTGGACTGACAGCATATGGGAGGAGCCGCAGGGAATGGGCTGTATCCGCGGCATTTCCGACCGTGACGGCTCCTGCGCGGTAAACTTCTTCTCCCACCAGCCGGCGCTGAACTACGGCTTCTACAAGCCCGACCGTGACTGGCAGCAGCCCATGGACGCACCGGGCCCTATGGCTACCCGTGAGGCTCTCAAGGACATCATGAGGTTCTGGCTTTGTGCAGGCTGCGACGGCTTCCGGGTGGATATGGCAGGCTCCCTGGTAAAGCACGATGAGGACGGAAAGGGCACCATTGCGCTGTGGCAGGATATCCGCGCGTTCCTCGACCGGGAATTCCCCAGCGCCGCAATGGTAAGCGAATGGGGCGAGCCGGACAAGTCGCTTCTGGGCGGCTTCCATATGGACTTCCTGCTGCACTTCGGACCGTCGCACTACAACGACCTGTTCCGCTGCCCGGAGCCGTATTTCTCAAAACGCGGAAAAGGCTCGGCAAAGGAGTTCATCTCAGCCTACAAGGAAAACTACGCAAAGACCAACGGCAAGGGGCTTATCTGCATTCCCTCCGGCAACCACGACATGGACAGGCTGGCGCGCAGTCTTGATACAGATGAAATGCGCGTTGCGTTCGCGTTCCTGCTGTCGATGCCGGGAGCGCCGTTCATCTATTACGGCGACGAGATAGGCATGCGCTATGTCGAGGGTCTGACCTCGGTGGAGGGCGGCTACGGCAGGACAGGCTCGCGCTCTCCCATGCAGTGGGACAAGGGGCTTAACGCAGGATTTTCCTCCGCACGGGCGGATATGCTGTATATCCCCCAGGACAGCTCCCCCGACCGCCCAGACGCCGCAAGCCAGTGCGCCGATGATAATTCGCTCCGCAGCGAGGTAAAGCGCCTTATCGCGGTGAGAATGGCAAATCCGGCTCTCCGGAGCAACGGCAGCATCGAGTTCATCTCCGACGGTTATCCGCTGGTGTACAGTCGCTCCGCTGAGGGGCAGACGATCGCCGTTATCATCAACCCGTCGGCAGAAAGCGCGCTTGTTCCGGATATCCGGGGCAAATTCCTCTATATCGTCGGAAGCGCCGAAGCAAAGGAAAACGGCACCCGGATAGGCGGCTGCTCCGCGGCATTCGTGGAGCTGTGATAGTAACTTCAAATGTGAAAATCTGATGAAAATTGACCACTCCCCCTTGACTTAGAGTGCACTCCAGGTGCTACAATTATTTAAAACAACACCAATTAAACGGAGGAAAAACGATGTATCTTGAAAAGATAAACTCACCTGCGGACGTCAAAAAGCTCTCGTCCGATGAAATGAGGGCGCTGGCAGAGGAAATGCGCGCTGCGCTGATAAAGAAACTTAGTATCCACGGCGGTCACTGCGGCCCGAACCTGGGAATGGCGGAAGCGATCATCGCGCTGCACTATGTGTTCAACTCCCCTGTGGACAAGTTCGTGTTCGACGTATCCCACCAGAGCTACTGCCACAAGATGCTCACCGGCAGAAAGGACGCGTTCCTTGACAAGGCGAAATACGACGACGTGACCGGCTACTCCTGCCAGCAGGAAAGCCCCCACGATTTCTTCACGATAGGTCACACCTCCACCTCGGTAAGCCTTGCCTGCGGACTTGCGAAGGGACGCGACCTGCTGGGCGGAAAGGAGAACATCGTTGCGATAATCGGGGACGGCTCTCTTTCCGGCGGCGAAGCGCTGGAGGGTCTGGATTTCGCGCCGGAGCTTAACAGCAATCTCATCATCGTGGTGAACGACAACGGAATGTCCATCGCCGAGAACCACGGCGGTCTTTACGAGAACCTCCGGCTGCTCCGGGAGACCGGCGGCAGGGCGGAATGCAACCTGTTCAGGGCTATGGGTCTGGATTATATCTTTGTGGAGGACGGAAACGATGTAGACCAGCTGATAGCGGCTTTCTCCGGGGTAAAGGACAGCGAAAAGCCGGTTGTGGTGCATATCGTGACCGAAAAGGGACGCGGCTACGCTCCTGCGGTAAAGGACAAGGAAAGCTGGCACTGGCACATGCCGTTCGACATCAAGACCGGCGAAACGAAGTTCCAGGGCGGCGAGGATTACAGCGACCTCACCGCAAAGTACCTCATGGCAAAAATGGACACCGACCCGGCGGTGTGTGCGATAACCTCCGGCACTCCGGCGGTCATGGGCTTCTGGAAAGAGCGCCGCGAGAAGTACGCCGGCAGGTTCATTGACGTAGGCATCGCCGAGGAACACGCAGTCGCAATGGCGTCCGGTATCGCCGCAAACGGAGGAAAGCCGGTGTACGGAGTTTACAGCAGCTTTATCCAGCGAACCTACGACCAGCTCCAGCAGGATCTGTGCATAAACAGCAATCCCGTGACGATACTGACCTACGCGGCTTCCGTCTGGGGAATGAGCGACGTGACGCATCTGGGCATCTTTGATATTCCGCTGATGTCAAATATCCCGAACCTGGTCTATCTTGCGGCGACGTCCTACGAGTCGTTCATCGCGATGCTTGACTGGAGCCTGAGCCAGCGCGAGCACCCGGTTGCGATAAGAGTACCCGGCGGTGTAGTCCACGCCGAAAAGCCCACCAAGGACTACGGAATACTCAACAAATACGAGATATTCCAGCAGGGCAGCGATGTCGCGATAATCGCACTGGGCACGTTCTTCGGCATAGGAATGCAGGCTGCGGAGCTTATTGAAAAACGCACCGGCGTAAAGCCCACCCTCATCGACCCGGTTTACATCACCGGCATCGACAGCGAGCTGCTGGAGTCCCTCAAGGCAGCACACAAGGCTGTTATCACGCTGGAAGACGGCATTCTTGACGGCGGCTTCGGCGAGAAGATAGCACGGTTCTACGGCGACTCTGACATGAAAGTCGCTAACCTGGGGCTTAAAAAAGAGTTCCTAGACCGCTATGACCCGAACGAGGTTCTCCGTGCAAACGGGCTTACCCCGGAGCAGATAGCGGATACCGCCGAAAGGCTCACAAAATAAAAATCAGGGCTGTCAGGAGTAGTTCCCGGCAGCCCGTTATTTATTTGGTTTCTTCGATGTACTTTTCTATGACCGCCATGAACTGCCTGCCGTAGCGCTCCGCTTTCCTGCTGCCAACGCCGGATATATTCAGGAACTCCTGCATAGTCCGGGGCTTCTTCACGCTCATCTCCCTCAAAGACGCGTCGGTGAACACCACATAAGCAGGCACACCGAGAATTGTGGCTTCCTTTTTCCGAAGCTCTCTCAGGCGCTTCATCAGCTCCGCGTCCTCCTGTGCGTCCGCGCCCCGGAATACCGCCGGAGCCTGGACAGCCGCCGCGCGCTTTGACCGCTTCATCAGCAGCGTTCTCCGGGACTTTACCAGCTCGTCAGCCGCCGGAGTCAGCGCCAGTGTGTGATATTCCGGTTCGGTGAGGATATACCCCTGCTCCTCCAGGTGGTCGATAAGCTCCCGGACATAGCTCTGGGTGTACTCCTTCATTATGCCATAGGTGGACAGCGTGTCGTAGCCGTTCTCTTTGATCTTCTCGCTCTCGCTGCCGCAGAGGATACCTGACAGGAGCACCTTTCCGCCGCTTCTCCCCCTCTGCTTCAGCCGGAATATGCAGGAAAGTATCTTCTGCGCATCCACGGTGATATCCAGCGTATCCATCTCCGCGTCACAGTTTCCGCAGTGACCGCAAACAGACGGCGAGTTCTCCCCGAAATAGCTAAGAATAAAATGCCGCAGGCACCTCGACGTGGTGGAATAGAACGTCATCTGTTTAAGGCGCTCACGGTCGCGGCGGCGTATCTCCTCCTGCTCCGACGGTTCCAGCCCGGAATCCTCGTGCCCGTGATCTATCATGAACTCCGCCGTGCGGACGTCGCCCTTGCTGTACAGCAGAATGCACCTTGCCGGGCTTCCGTCCCTGCCTGCCCTGCCGGCTTCCTGGTAGT
Organism: Oscillospiraceae bacterium; assembly: GCA_022766785.1. Classification (GTDB taxonomy): domain Bacteria; phylum Bacillota; class Clostridia; order Oscillospirales; family Ruminococcaceae; genus CAG-115. The sequence goes on along the minus strand of JALEOL010000049.1, from coordinate 6,795 downwards.
AGCTTTCAAGATCCTTTGGCATGTTATAATGCACGACAAGCGCCACATCGGACTTGTCTATGCCCATTCCGAAAGCGTTGGTGGCGACCATCACGCTGCAGCGGTCATAGATGAAGTCTTCCTGAGCCTCACGCCGTTCGTCATCGGGAAGCCCTGCGTGATAGCACCGTGCATTCACGCCGTTGTGTTTAAGGAACAAGCCGACTGATTCCACATTCTTTCTCGTGGAGCAGTAAACGATACCGCTCCTGCCGTTAAGCTCCCGGACTATTCCCAGCAGCACGGAGTCCTTGTTCTTCTGCTCGGTAGGTCTTACCTCGAAATAGAGATTGGCGCGGTCAAAACCGGTGGTCAGCATATACGGCTGGAAAAGCCCCAGTATCTTCACGATATCCTGCTTCACGATGTCCGTCGCGGTTGCGGTGAACGCCGCAAGCACAGGTCTCTTGGGAAGCGCCTGCACGAATTCCGCAATTCTGAGATAGCTCGGGCGGAAATCCTGCCCCCAGTGGGACACGCAGTGCGCCTCGTCCACTGCCACCAGGGGTATGGTCAGACGACTGCACATCTCCAGAAATCCCCCCACAGCAAGCCGCTCCGGTGCGACATAAAGTATGCTGTATTCCCCGGCGGCGGCGCTGTCAAGAACGCTGAAATACTCCCTCTGGGTAAGAGAGCTGTTCACATACGCCGCGCTGACGCCGGACTGCCGCAGCCCCTCCACCTGATCCTTCATCAGGGATATCAGCGGCGAAATGACTATAGTCGTGCCGCCCAGCATCAGCGCCGGTATCTGATAACACATGGATTTTCCGGCACCGGTGGGCATTACCCCCAGGCAGTCCTGACCGGAGAGGACATGGTCGATCATCTCCCCCTGCCCCGGGCGGAATGCGCTGTGCCCGAAATACCTTTTCAGAATTTCCGTCTTGTCCATTGGTACCTCTCAGAAAAACAGGGCGGCTAATACACCGCCCCGCAAATATCAGTTTCCGCATTCAATGCTTATTTCGTTGAACTTGCCCAGAATATCGTCTACAACGAGCTTCTGCTTCTCCTCGCCGTCGATATCCATTACCGCCTTGCCGCTGTGCATCATAACAAGCCGTGAACCGTACTCCACCGCGAACCTCAGGTTGTGCGTTACCATCAGCGTGGTGAGGTGCTTCTCCTTTACCACCTTGTCGGTGATCTTCATCAGCGTTTCGGAGGATTTCGGGTCGAGTGCCGCTGTGTGCTCGTCAAGTATCAGCAGGTCGATATCGGACATGGTGGCGATAATCAGCGCCAGCGCCTGCCTCTGACCGCCGGAGAGCGACCCGGCAAGCACGCCCATGCGGTTTTCAAGCCCCATGCCGCAGCTGCTGAGCAGTTCCTTGTAATACTCCACGCGCGAGGAATTTACCGCCGGCGTCAGTCCATAGGAGTTGTTCTTGTTGTCGGCGAGCGCCAGATTTTCCAGTATCGTCAGGCTGCTGCAGGTACCCATTTTGGGATCCTGCAATACACGCCCGATTCGCCTTGCGCGCTGGAATTCCTTTGTCATGACGATGTTCTGACCGTTGAATACCACGGCGCCGGAGTCAGGCTCCACACCGCCGCAAACGACATTCAGCATGGTGGTCTTTCCGCTTCCGTTGGAGCCTACCACCGAGATGAAATCCCCGTCATTCACATCAAGCGTGAATTTATCGAACAGAACATTTTCGTCCACAGTACCGCGGTTGAATATCTTGGTGATATTGCTGAGCGCCAGCCTGCTCCTGGACTTGACCGGCTCCGGTTTCTTCCCCAGAGCGGATATCAGCTTTTTCAGCTCGCCGCCGCCGAGAACCAGCGCAATGAGGAATATCAGCGCTTTCATCAGGTTGTTGAGATCTGTGGGAAGTCCCAGCGACAGAACGATCTGATATGCCGCCTTATATACAAGGCTTCCGAGAATGACCATTGTGGTGCCTTTCATGAACTTAACGCGCTTGAAAAGGCTGAGTCCGATTATTACGGAAGCAAGACCGAGAACCACCATGCCAACGCCCATCTGCTGATCGGCTGAACCCTTGTTCTGTGCGATGACTCCGCCGGCGAGAGCGGCAAAACCGTTGCCCAGCGCCAGACCGAATATCTTTATTGTGCCGGGATCCTTGCCCAGCATGATGGTGTATTTATCGTTTGCGCCCGTCGCACGGAGAAGCAGACCATGCTTGGTTTTGAGATACAGATCAAGAAGAAGCTTGCACACTATGACCAGCACCAGCGATACGACTGCCGTCCTGATGTAGAACTCGCCCACCGACTTCGGGATAAAGGAGGCAAGACCGGAATTGAATATCGTCTCCTTCCTTCCGAACGAAACGAGCGCGTTTCCGTCGTTGCCCGCTTTCAGTATCACAAGGTTGACCGAGAGCATTGCGGTGTACATGATGATGCCGCACAGAAGCGGAGTGATATGGAGCTTGACGTGCATTAACCCCGTAAATACTCCTGCCGCCATTCCTGCCGCAAAAGATATCAGCAGCGCCAGCCACGGATTCACTCCGTTAAGGATAAGCACACCACTGAGCGCCGCACCCAGAGGGAATGTGCCGTCTACCGACAGATCCGGGAAGTCCAGTATGCTGTATGTGATATACATTCCCATTGCGAGAAGCGCATACATCAGCCCCTCGTTAAGAATGTCAAGCAGAATTTTGATTACCAGTGTCATTTCTTACCCTTTCCCGAACCGCCGTTGCAAAACCGGATCAAGCTGCCTCGGATTCGGAGTTTGTCGTTACCTTTTCAGCGTCTGCGTACTTGTCGGGTACGGTGAAGCCGAACTGTGTCATTACGTCGGTGTTGATAACGGGTGTGCCGTCGGAGATAGTGCCTACTGCCATGGTCTTGGGATCGGTACCTGCAAGTATCTCTACGCCCATTTCAGCGGTCTTTTTGCCGAGAGCAACATAATCGATGCTGATAGAAGCAATGCAGCCGTTCTTTACCTGCTCGACCTCAGAGCCGTATACCGGGATATTTGCAGCATTAGCCTTTTCCAGAACAACAGACAGGTTGTTTACAACGTTGTTATCGGTGAAATTGTTGATGCAGTCTACCTGAGAAGCCAGAGTGGTGGCAGCCTGAGGAATGTCCGCAGCGCTGTTCACGCCCTGCTCAACGACCTCGATGCCCTTTTCCTCGCATACAGCCTTGAACGACTTGAGCTGGGACAGTGAGTTTGCCTCGGTATTTGTGTAGAGCACGCCGATCTTCTTTACATCAGGCTGAATAGACATGATAAGATCCACCTGAGCCGAGAAATCGAGAATATCCGATGTACCGTTGCAGTTTTCAATGCCTGCGTCAAGGCTGTCGGTAAGACCTGCCGCAACAGGGTCGGAAACTGCGCAGAATACCATAGGGATATTGGACTTGCTTGCCGCAGCATACGCGGAAAGAGCCGCCGGTGTTGCGATAGCATAGATCATGTCATAATCCTTGGATACAAAGTTTGCAGAGATAGAGTCGCAGGTCGCACCGTCGCCCTGACCGTTCTGGAGATCGATGATAACGCCGTTCTCGCCGTAAGCCGCGATGAGTCCTTCCTTGATACCCTCATAGCAGTTATCGAGAGAGGGGTGCGGAGCGTACTGTAAAATGCCTATCTTCTTTGCCTCGGTTGCATCGGACTTTCCGGTGGAACAGCCGGTCAGCGCCAGCGTCAGCGCCATCGCGGCGCAAATGATCTTTGCAATACCTGTTTTCTTCATGATTATTCTCCTTTTCTCCATGGTAAGTATCCGCAAAATAAAAAAGCCCGCCCCACAGCATGGGACAGGATAACCTGCGATACCACCCAAATTCGCCCTTTCGGACGCTCTCGCCTGCGCACTGCCGTGTACTTCGGCAAAACGCTCCTGCTGTAACGTGCAGCCACGTCGCCCCTAATCCGCAATACCGGCACACTGCGGACACAGCTTCTATTGCTGCGCCTGAGATGCCGACAACGTTTCAGTTTGCCCTCGCAGGTCCATTCAGGAATGCTTACGCACCGTGCTCGCACCAAATGCACGGCTCTCTGGAGCGCATCGGCAGACCATACTACTCCTGCTCAACGGTTTATGTGCTTTTTATGTACCCTATTATCTTACCACACAATTCTCACTTTGTCAAGGGGTATTCTGATATTTTTTGCCCTCCCCCGGAAATAATCCGGTAAAAAACCGGCTGCGGCAGGATAACCCATCGCAGCCGTAATATTTACATCTCTCCGTTGGAATAAAGCAGCGCCAGCGTTCTTACAAAAGTATCCTCGCCGGTGCCGCACATATCCAGCACGGCGTACCGGGTGGCAGCGTATTGGTCAAGGCTGCCGAAACCGCTCAGCGCCCAGCCTGCCACATAATGCAGCCTGCCTGAAGCGTCATATCCCCTGCCGACATACAATCCGCCGAAATTGTCCGCGCCCTGCACGAAACCGCTGCTCTCAACCCCGGGATACCGCGCGAAAACATGATCCATCCCGTCAAACAGCGCCCAGTCGCTGAACACCCCGATATGAGCATAACTTCCGTCCTCCGTGCTGAATGTGACCTCATAGCACGCGTCCCTCCGGATATATCTGTCGAAATAATCCAGCTTATCCGTCCTGTAATGGCTGCCGTAGGTTTCGACATGGGTGCTGCCGTCCCCGGTAACGGTCATCTCGGACTTAACGACATACTTCATCGCCTCGGCGAATTGCTCCGGGTCGTCGTTTTCAGCCATCTCCAGGTTTGCGCCGAACCTTCCGTCCATGCTATACTCATTGGTGATACCCTTGTACCACGCCGAATAATCCACCCTGGTGCTGCCGTGGACTCCGAAAATGCTCTGCGCCGACATACTGTTCAGCACGTCCATTCTGCCGAATTCCGCCGCGTCACTGACGGTATACCGAAGCTCCTCCGGAATGTCGGTATCGTCGCTGCTGCCCATGACATTCCAGTTCGCCGCCGGGATATGTCCGCAGTAAGCGGTCATCGGGTTGAACGAGAGCGTGCCGTATTCCGTGTCCTTTGTCACCGGTTCGGGGAGCGTTACCCCGGTCTGGGGCAGGCGCGCGTCATGCAGGTCAACTTCACCTCCCCCGGTGTTGTACCAGCCCTTGTGATCATAAGTCAGATACGTCTGGGACGCGTCGTCTATGCAGTCAAGGAACTCTTCCCTGGTTATCCCAACTGCGTCTATGCGGCAGTGATATACCGCGTCCTCGTCATCACCAACGCCTGCCGATACATAGTCGTATTCCGCCACATAATATGTATCGCCGTCACCGTCAACGTATTCCCCAGCCGCCATGGTGAAGCACTCCGGATCCACGAAATCAAGCCAGCTCAGCGCAAAACTGCTTTTCCGCCCCTCCTCCGGGGTGAGGTAACTTCCGTCCGACAGAAGTAACGGAACGAAATCATTTCGGCTGCGGGATATGCTGAAATTCACCAGCCGTGTGCCGGAGCTGTCTGTCAGTATCACCGCAGCGCCGTTGTCGCTTGTGAAGCTCACGGTAACACGAAGTCCCGAATCGCCGAGGTACTCCGGGACGCCGCCGCTCTCCCGTAAGCTTCTGAGATACTTCGGCGGCATTCCCGAAAGCGCCTGCTCCCAATCGCCTTCCACGGCAGTCCGGGGCTGACTGTGGGCTGCTGTTGTGGGGATAAAGCTCTGGAACTCCAGAGTGCCCAGCGCCGCGGTTTTCGTGTAGCATTCCGGTTCCTGCTCCGGAATGATCTCCACCTCTCCATTGGAATAAATCTGCGCCACAAACGCCGCAAAATCGTTCTCGCTGAGGTTCTTCGTCTCGATCGCCACATACGCCCCGTTGACCTTGAAGCAGGCGGCATAGTACCTGTCGCCCTCCAGCCGCCCGAAGCCTGCGTACAGCTTTCCGCAGCCCTCTGCGCCGGAAATGAACGCCGTGCTGTCCTTTGCCGGGTATCGCCCGAATATCATCGTCTGCTCCTTTAGCAGATCCCAGTCATCCGTTGCGGTGAGCACAATGCTCTGTTCTCCGCCGGAATACTTCACGGTATAGCAGGCGCCAGTACGGGTCTTGTCTGCGAAATAATCCAGCTTGTCTGTGGTGTAACAGCTGCCGGAATAATCAGCGCCGCCGGCTTCGTCCGTGCCCTCCGCGCTATTATCATAGTTATGCACGCCGACCACATGCTCCTGCGCCTGTTCGAATTCCTCCGGGTCGTCTCCGGGGAGCATCTCCGGATTTGCGCCCCTGCCCGGGAAATCCTCACGGAAGTATATACCCTCATAAACGGCACTGTAACTGATCTGAGCCGAATAGTCCTCAATGGGGATATCGAGTTTCCCCAGAACCTCCAGACCGGTGAACTCCACCATATCCTCGGGAGAATAATCGGTGCTGCCCAGACTGCCGCTGCTCTCAACATTCCAGCGGAAGCCGCCGTTCCAGCCGCCGGGGTAATAGGTCAGCCGGTTCAGGTAAAGCTCACCGTGATCAGTCGCCGAAGAATAACCCTCCGGCAGAGTAACTCCCCCGTCATCGGGCACTGTATCGGTATAGTTTATGTCGCCGCCGTCGTTGTAACAGCCCCGGTGATCCCGGTTTATCGCGAATGGGGACGCTGCGTCAAGGCATTCCACGAAAACCTCACGGGAGATGTTCTTTACGTCCAGCCGCAGGTGATAGGTCACGCCGTCGTAAGCCTTGCAGGAATACACCGCCGAGTGATACTCCACCCCGGAATCAGTCATCGAGCCTGCCGCCATGCGGAAAACCTCCGGGTCGATGATGTTGTATCTGTC
>JALEOL010000022.1 GCA_022766785.1 Oscillospiraceae bacterium | reverse complement strand
GCAACGCAGGCGCAGAAAATGTTGTATTAATACATAGGGCGGCAAAGCAGCCTTAGGAAAGGGGCGCAGTATGAACGACGAGGAGATCGTTGATCTTTTCTGGCAGCGCGACGAGGAAGCGATCGCAGTCACCTCTGCCAGATACGGGGCGCTGTGCAGAAAGATAGCTTACGGGATACTCGGGAACGCGCAGGACAGCGAGGAGATAGTAAATCACGCGTATCTGAAGCTATGGAACGCAGTTCCGCCGAAAAGACCTCAGCCTTTTATGCCCTTTCTGGCGAAGATCGTCAGAAATCTTGCCCTTAACCAGCTGAAAGCGGAGCACACCCAGAAAAGGCATTGCAGCGAATTTACGGTATCGCTGGACGAGCTGGACGAGTGCATTCCCGACAAGACAAGCGAAGGGAGCAGCGCAGAACAGATCCGCGACTGCCTGAACGCCTTTCTCAGAGGGAACAAGCCGGCTGTGCGCGGTATATTCATCAGGAGGTACTTTTACTGCGAAAGCATTGAGGAGATCGCCGAAAAGACCGGCTTCTCTGAAAGCAAGGTAAAATCTGTCCTGTTCCGCACGCGAAAGAAGCTAAGAGAATACCTTGAAAGCGAGGGGATATCGGTATGAAGCAGGAAGCACTTACACAGGCAATTTCAATGATAGACGACGAGCTTCTTGCCGAGGCGCAGGAGCCGTCAAAATGGCGCAGAGCGCTTCCCACCGCACTGAAGATATGCATAGGAGCGGCAGCGTGCGCGGCGGCGGTGGGGCTTTCCCTGCTCATTCCCCATGGTGGGAGCGCCGGAATACTGGTGTATGGCGAAGACCCCTCAAAAGCGCCGGTCGCCGTTCGCACTGTCACTGACGCAGGCGCTGCCGCTGTGAGAGCCTTTGCGCTGGAATGCACTGATATCCCGGTGGAGGTAGTCACCTCGGAGAAAACCGTTGTCAGCATTTCCGGGGGAGAGCTGTTCATCGCCGGGGAAAACGAAGATATCGTCCCCGCGGAATGCCCCCTGGAGCTTGACCGGAACACATCGCTGGTCTGGAGCGTGCCGCTGTGGGACGGCGCCGCAGAGCACGAGCTTACCGCACAGTGGGGAAGCAGGAGCCGCGTCCTGATCATCTCATTTGACGAAAACGCCGGGGAGTGGACGATACAGGAGAAGTGACCGCGCCCGGAACGACATTCACATGGAGGAGATACATAATGAAGAAGTTTACAGCAATTTTAACAGCAGCATTCATGGTTCTTACACTTGCCGCATGCAGCAGCGAAAATCCCGGCTCCGCTTCCGGAGAAACATCTTCTGCGGCAGAAGCAACATCGTCCACGGCAGAAGCAACTTCGTCCTCGGCAGAAGCAACAACGTCCACGGCAGAAGCAACATCGTCCGTGGCTTCTGATACAAGCGCAGAACTGGAGGAAAGCGAACCAGAAGAAAGCCAGACCGAATCAAGCAACCCCGAGGAAAGCGTACCAGAGGATAGCACACCCGAAGAAACCAAGCCCGTAACCACCACCGCAACCACCAAACCTGCGGCTACCACCACCGAAACCACTAAACCTGTATCCACTAAGCCAGAAACCACCAAGCCCGTAACCACCAAGCCCGTAACCACAAAGCCCACAACCACCGCACCCCAGGAAAGCGAGCCGGGGGAGGAAAATAGCGGTATATCCGACCCGGTAACTCTGCTCAACAGCGTGTATGCGCTGTTCGGCGAAGATGAGAAGTTCCCGGCGACCGGCGGTGATTTCAGCAGTGACGAGCTTATCGAGGGGGCAGGCTCGTTCGCACTTGCAGAGCCTGACATGCTGGACAACGTGACCGGATTCCCGGCGGCAGAGATCGCAGATATCGACAGTGCAGCCACCCTTACGCACATGATGAACCAGAACACCTTTACGGCAGGTGCGTACCATGTGGTTTCCGGAACAGACCTGGCTGCGCTCTGCGAAGCGATACGGGCAAATATCCAGAACCGCATGTGGTGCTGCGGCTTCCCCGAGAAGCTCATTGTGGCGACCGTTGACGATTATGTCATCAGCGCGTTCGGCAAGGAATTTGCGATCAGCGCGTTCACCACGCACCTCGCTGAAGCCTATCCCTCAGCCGTTATCGTTATTGAGGAAGATATACTATAATGAAGAAATCACGGATTTTCGCCGCGGCATTATCCGCAATGCTGCTGTGCGGCTGCGGTGCCGATACTGAAAGCAGCACATCTTCCGAAAGCTCTGCACCTGCCGCCACGACGCCTGCCGTCACCACTGACGCAGAAAGCACGGAAAACGAGCCGGGATATGTCCCCGGAGAACGGGACCAAAACGGAGTTTATATAGCCGAGGGCTACGCCGCAAGGCTGGAATACCCCCTGAACGAAAAGAACATCACCTACGCCGCAAAGCGCTTTACCTATGTCTATGAGGAATATCTGAGCGGCAGCTGCGATAATATTTACGTCAGCGTTATCCCGGACAAGAACTACTTTCTTGCAGAAAAGAACGGCTACCCGGCGCTTGATTATGCGGAACTCACCGCGCAGCTTACGGGGCAGATGGATTTCGCGGAATACATCGACATTTTCCCAATGCTGGAGCTGTCGGATTACTACCGCACGGACACCCACTGGCGGCAGGAGAAGATAACCGATGTTGCCGCGCATATCGCCGGGGAAATGGGCGTATCCCTTTCTGCGGAATATACCGAGAAAACGCTGGACGAGCCATTCTACGGCGTTCACTGCCGGCAGGCGGATATTGACATTGAGCCGGATACGCTTATCTATCTCGAAAACGATACCCTGTCGGAATGCAGAGTGTACGACGGCGAAACCGACTCCTATACCGACGTATACAACATGGAGCTTGCCGCAGGCGACGACCCCTACGAGATATTCCTCTCCGGGGCAAAGTCGCTGCTCACCATTGAAAATCCGGCAGCGCCGCAGGAAAAAGAGCTTGTCATATTCCGGGACTCCTTTGCAAGCAGCCTTGCTCCGCTGCTCGCCGAGGGTTATTCAAAGATAACGCTGGTGGATATCCGCTATCTGGCACCGCAGCTTCTGGGCAGATTTGTGGACTTCCACGGGCAGGATATTCTGTTCATTTACAGCGCCCCGGTGCTCAACAACAGCACTACCATAAAATAACACAACGGGATATTGCGGCGGCGATATCCCGTTATTACATAGCTTTACATGGAAAGTTTTGAAATGCCTGCACCCGGTTTAGTCCATGATCTGTTGCTGCACCACAGCGGCAACCGTGAAATTGTTGCCATTTATCTATTGACAATTCATCACTTTTGTAATATAATGGGTTTAACCCGATATGGCGATACCGTTTATATTTTGTCGTTTGATCGCGCCGGCAGATCTCCGGTTTTGTAATGCCCGGACGATTTGTGTGTGCTCATTTTATACACTAAATCAGGCAAAAAGGAGGAACGACGAATGAAAAGAGAAAAAAGAGAATCTAAGTTTTCATTACTTATATTAGTGGTCATTTGTGTACTTATCCTGCTTACCTCCTTTATCTGGTTTCAGAACGCACTGAGAGAAAACATCAATCAGACCAACTATGAGATCATGCAGGAAACAGCAAGACAGCAGCTGTTCAACTTTGAGACCAGGATACAGGGACAGCTGAATCAGCTTCAGCTCTATGCGCGAAGCTATGAAAACGTTGACATGAACGACTACAACGCCGTGAAAAAGCTGATAAACGTTACAGAGGGAGCAGGGAGCTTCCATACGATATCCATAGCGGACAGCACCGGAAAACTGGTAAACAACAACAATACCGCGGCAGGAAATATATTGCACAAGCAGTACTTCAAGGACGCTATCGCCGGGAATGTAGCTATCGGACTAAAGTATTCCGACGATGAAAAGTCTATCCTTGAAATGATCTATGCAGTCCCGATCCGGCAGGGAGAAACGATAAACGGCGTATTAGTCGGCTCGGAACTGCAGTCAGATGTGAATGAAACTCTGATGACGGACAGCTTTGGCGGACTCGGGGCTAGCTTTATACTGGACAACGAGGGAAATATCATTCTGTCCAGCGCAAATGGCGCGGAGATGATCGGTGATCCGGTCAATTATCAGGAATATCTGACCGACGCAGACGCAGGCGGCGCGGGCGGCTTTTTCAGTCAGGCGGACGAACAGACAAATGTTCACCGCCTTCGCGTCAAAGATACGGAATATATCATAATCCAGAATTCCGTTTCCTATAACGGCTGGAGCCATGTTCTGCAGGTTGACGCTTTCTTTGTTAATTCCCAGAGAAACAGGATCGCGAGTTGTGTGCTGATACTGCTGCTGGTGGTATTAGTCAGCGTGTGCGCCGTTATAGCGTTTCTGTTCCGTTTGCAGGCAAGGGCAGACCGGTTAAGGACAAAAGCGGAGCGCGACCTGTTGACGGATCTGCTTAATAAAAAGACTTTCGAGTCCGCCGTTGAAAATATAATGTCCCATCATTCCCCCGGCGAGATCGGAGCGCTGTTTATCATTGATCTGGATAATTTCAAGGCTGTCAACGATACACTTGGGCATATGGTGGGAGATCAGGTCTTATCCGGCGTGGCAGAGGAAATGAGGGCAACTTTCCGGCAGCATGATCATCTGGGACGTATCGGCGGAGATGAATTCGCGGTTTATCTTACATTCAGCGATACATCGGACGCAAATGAACGGCATGATCTCATTCAGTCAATGGCAGACAGATTATGCGCAAGAATAGCAACGCTCTCGGAGAAGCTGGAGCAGGATATAACGGTTTCATGCAGTATTGGCATTGCTCTTGATCCGGAACATGGTACGACCTACGACGAGCTGTATCAGAGCGCAGACGAAGCGTTGTATCTGTCAAAGAATTCCGGCAAGAATAAGTACAGCGTCTTTACACACAAAAAAGGAGGTATCCCGGAATGAGAAAGTGGATAGCGGCGATCTTGTCCTGCGGTATGCTTTTATCGCTGGCAGCGTGTAAAAACACGGGCAATTCTTCACAAACCGGTCAGACAGCAGAGTTGACGTCCGGTGTTACCAAATCCTCTGATGATCCCGAACAGGAGAGCATTACATTAAGGATCGGTTTTTCTACCGATAGATCTGATCCCCGGGTGCAGGTATCGGAAACATTCAAAGCAATGGTGGAGGAACAGACCCAGGGTCGCATCACGGTGGAATTATACCCAGGCGGCGAATTAGGCTCTGACGCTGATCTCATTAAAGGAGTCATTAACGGCGATGTGGACATGACGGTATCCAGTGCCGGTAATTTTGCAGGCTATGTTCCCAGGGTCGGAGCTTCCGCGCTTCCGTTTCTGTTCTCGACCTTTGAGGAAGCGTGGGAATTTGTGGACGGAGAAACAGAAAAACAGATAGAGGAAGAATTAACGGACTTCAACATAAAGGTGCTGGCGCATTTCGACAATGGTTTCCGCTGCGTTACGACTTCTGAGAGTGCAGGCTCTGTGCATTCTGTTTCGGATATGGAAGGAATAAAGATCCGCACCCCGCGGAATCAGATGGTGATGGAGACCTTGTCTGCTTTAGGGGCATACCCATATGTGCTGGATTTCACAAAACTATATGACGCTCTGAAAAACGGGGAATTCGACGCCCAGGAAAACCCTGTCCCGGTCATCTATAACAGCAGATTATATGAAGTGCAGTCTTACCTGGCGGTGACAAATCACAGCTATGACATGATGCTTTTCGTCATTCGAAACGACATCTGGGAGAGCCTGACAACGGAGGATCAGCAGATACTGAAGAATGCAGCCCTGGAAGCCCAGAAGCAGGATCGTGAGATAATACAGACCCAGACGACGCAATATATAGATATGCTCAAAGACAAGGGAATGACCATTACCTATCCCGATCTGGAGGAGTTCAGGCAGGCAACTGTGGGCGTTTATGATTATTTTGCAGAGTCCTATGGCGAGGAACTGATGGAACAGCTGAAGAAATACTGATAGATATACAAAGCGGCTGAGAGCGATCTTTGCCGCTTTTTTTGCCGTGAAACTAAAAAGAAACTGCCCCACTCGGTTTATCAGAAAAAAAGAACAGACCGCCACCGGTCTGCCTAAAATCAGAATTTCCACTGTATCTCCAGCCTGTCCTCCCACATCAGCACCTTTGAGATGAACTGCCCTGCTATCTGCCGTCTGACCTCAACGGGCATTTCCGGGAACTCGTCCAGCATCGGTATCACCGTTTCGTAGCTTTGCCGGGGTTTATCGCCTTTTTTACATACAGAACAGCCCCAGGCACTACGCCCGGGGCTGTCGCACTATTCTTATTTAAGATACCGAAGCGGATACAGTTGCGGACATATCGCTCCATGCGCCGTTCACAAAAGCCTTGACCACGAAGTAATAGGTTTCTCCGCCTGTAAGGTCTTTTGCGGTGTATGTTGTCTTTGTTCCGGCAGCGCCGAGCGTTACCCAGCTGGTGCCATTCTTTACCATTACAACATAGTTTGAAGCACCTGTTACTGCGTCCCAGGTGATAGTAGCTTCGCCGGTACCGCCTACCGCCTTTACATTCTGCGGTGTAATGCATACCGGAATTGCCGATACGATCGCTGATTCATCGCTCCATGAGCCGTTGACGTAAGCCTTTACCATGTAGAAGTACTTGCCGCCGTTCGCCAGACCTCTGGAGGTGAATGTGGTGCCTGCTCCGGAAGCGCCTATTTTGAGCCACGCGGTGCCTTTTCTCAGGAACACAGCGTAGTTGGAAGCGCCGGGAACAGCGTCCCAGGTAAGAGTTACCTTGCTGTCGCCTGCGGAAGCCTTTACGTTCTGCGGTGTAATGCATACCGGGATCGCAGACACGATCGCGGATTCCTCGCTCCATACGCCGTTGACGTAAGCCTTTACCATGTAGAAGTACTTTCCGCCGTTTGCAAGTCCTCTTGAAGTGAATGTGGTGTTAGTTCCGGAAGCGCCTATTTTGAGCCATGTTGTGCCCTTTCTCAGGAACACAGCGTAGTTGGAAGCGCCGGGAACAGCGTCCCAGGTGAGAGTTACCTTGCTGTCGCCTGCGGAAGCCTTTACGTTGGTGGGTGCAGAAGCAGCAGGTGCTTTCGGGGTGGCAGATACAGAGTCGGACATCTCGCTCCACTTGCCGTTTGCATAGGCTCTCACTGCG
>JALEOL010000014.1 GCA_022766785.1 Oscillospiraceae bacterium | reverse complement strand
ACTCGGTTTATTCCGGCAGCACGGACAAGAACTTTTCGCTGGTTCGCAATTCAAGGCTGTCGCTTTACGCGCAGGACAAGGAACGCGTCCGGTTCGACCTTGAGGGGCTTTCCGGAGAGGTGACGATAGTTGCTGCCGAGTTCTACATATACAAGGGCGAATGGCGCATTTCCGCAGTCGGCTCCGGCTTCCGGGACGGACTTGCGAAGCTATGCAACCGCTACGGAATTGAGGTAAGCGGCTAAATAACTAAGGAAACGCTGATTAAATCAAAATCGCCCCGTTCAAACGAGCTAACTCACGCGGCTGATTTTGATACGCTTCGCTTTAATCAGCGTGTCCCTAATAACGTTCCGGCACAAGCGGCGCAAACCGATCACTGCCCCTGCTGACCCGTCAGCTTTTTCAGCTCCGGAATATCCTTATCCCCGGGGGCAAGCGCGATGAATTCCCCCAGCAGAGCCGCCGCCTGAGCCGTGTTTCCGTCAGCCGCAAGAGCGCGGATATTTGCCTTTACCGCCGCCGCCAGCCTGTCCATTTCCCACTGCCGCTCCAGACTGTCCCGGACGGCGGAAACGGCGCGCTTCATCTCCGGGCAGGCTCTCACAAGGGATATCAGCGATGAGATACAACCGCTGCGGTCGCCGCTGTCCATTGCGCAGACCGCCCCGGCTCCTGCCGACATCACCGGGTCGCCGCCAGCACCTGCGCACAGCCGTCCCCACTCCCGGAAAAGCCCTGTGATGTCCCCGGCAGCCCTTATCACCGCCGCCCTGAACGACCTCTCCGCCCGGCGGAGCTGCGCGTCTGTCATGCCGTCAAGGAGCGCCGCCGCCTCGCCGTATCTGCCGGTTTCAAGGCATACCTCAAGAAAGCTGTCCCTCATTGCGGCGCGGTTGCTGTCCACCGTCACAAAAAAGCAACAAAGCCCCATTTCCGGGGTGTTCAGTCCGCCATTGTCGCGCAGCCGCCATAATTCCCGGCACTTCACATGCTCGTCGTATGCCCCGGCAAAGTCCCCGGAATACTGCAGGGCAAGCGCCAGAATACCATGCATTTCCGCGTCCGCCGCCACAGGAGAAGCCCCTTTCCTTTCCCGGAAATACTCCCGGCAGACCTGCGCGGTTTTCGCCCAGTCTTTTCTGCGATAGTAATTCACCGCCGTTTCGTTATACAGCGGAAAGAACGCCGGGTCGCCGTTCTTTCTGGAAAGCTCCAGCCCCAGCCTGAAATACTCCAGCGCCTTTTCCTCGTCGTTCAGCGCAAAGCTCTGTCCCAGCTGAAGATACAGCAGGGGAGTCTCGCCGCTCTCCAGGCGTTTCATCAGCAGCTCGGTGTTCCTGCGGAACTTTTCCAGCCGCTGCCCGTCGTTCTCATAAATATAACCGGAATGCGCCACAGCCGTCCCCAGTTGCTTTGTTGGCGCAGCAAACGGCACCAGCACCTCATGCACGGGGTTTTCGAAGTGGGTCTGCGGCGTCCGGCGGACAATCCTCTGCACCTCATAATCCGAATAGCCGCTCATTGCGCTGTCGGAATAATTGCGCTGAATATAGGTCGCAGAGTTGTATCTTTTGTACTCGCCGGAGGTAAAGAACCGCACCAGTTCATCTCCGTCGATGATCACCTCGTCAGCGTCAATGAACATGAACCATTCCCCCCGGCACTTTTCCAGCGTGAAATTCCTCGCCGCGGAGAAATCCTTCACCCACGGGAAGCTGAACACCCTGTCGGTATATTTCCGTGCGATATCCACGGTGCCGTCCGTGGAGCCGGTGTCTGCTATCACAAGCTCTCCCCCCACGGCGGATATCACCGGCGACAGCGCCGAAAGGCACTTATCCAGCCGCGGCTCCTCGTTTTTTACGATCATTCCAACAGAAAGCAGCATACCATACCCCCACAGTGATCAAATTCTCACTTTATATTATACATTATCCCCGGCGGAAAATCAATAGCCGTGTTTATTGCTGTCTGCGAAAAAATGCCGCTCTCTCAGTACGCGGCTGAAAGAGCGGCTTTGTTACTTATGCGAGGGGAGTGAACGTCGGAGCGGTAGCCGGATCGGGGTCAGCGCTGTACTGTGTGGTATAAGCCTGTACCCAGATGCCGTATTCCGTGCCGGGAACCAGATTTGTCACGACCTTGTAGGTCTCGGAAGCAGTCGCGTTCACATATCTGTACACAGCTCCGTTGCGGAGAATGCACACTCTGTATGCGGTAGCGCCGGGCACGCTGTTCCATGCCACTGTTACGGAGCGGCTTCCGGGAGTAACGCTGACGATCGTCGGCGTTGCGGGCTTACCGGAATTAGCGTCCTTGGGAGTTGCATAGACAAGGTTTGCCGTATTCGGCTCAGCGCTGTACTGCGTGGTGTAGGACTGTACCCAGAAACCGTACCGTGTTCCGTTCTGAAGACCGGTAACGGTAACGGAAGTGCCGGAGCTTACGGGAACGTTGCGATACAGAGATCCGTTCCTGTAAACAGAAACCTTGTACTGCGTTGCACCGGCTACCGGATCCCATGTCAGCGTAACCGACTTGTTTCCGGCAACCGCCTTGAGATTGGCAGGAGTTGCAGGCTTGTTATTCACAGCCTTGGGAGTTGCATAAACCAGGCCTGCCTTGTCGGGATCCTTGCTGTACTTATCGGTGTAGGACTGTACCCAGAAGCCGTACTTTGTGCCGTTCGCAAGACCGGTCACTGTTGCAGAGGTCGCGCCGGATACCTTTAAATACTTGTATATAGATGTGCCCTTGAAAACGCATACCCTGTACTCTGTCACACCGGAAACAGCGTCCCATGACAGCTCGACCTGCTTATTGCCGGGAACCGCCTTCAGATTCTGAGGAGTATCCGGAATGACAACAGGAGCCGCCTTTGGAGTAGCATAAACGAGGTTTGCCGTGTCCGGGTCTGCGTCATAGCCGCCGTTGATGTAAGCCTGTACCCAGAAGCCGTACTTCGTGCCGTTTACAAGATTGGAAACGATCGTTGTGGTGGTCGTGCCGTCAGATACGTTCGCATAGCGGTAGATCTTACCATTCCTGAATATGCATACTCTGTATCGTTCAGCGCCGCTTACTTCGTTCCAGGAAACCGTGACCTGCTTGTTTCCGGCGGTCGCGGTAAGTCCGGTTACTTTCGGCACCGCTTCAACGGTGATGTTTGAGGCATGAAGCGATATCACCTGCGCCGAATTGTTGTAATCGGTATAGGAAACATTACCGAAGCAGGGCTTGTAGCTGCCCGGTGCAACTTCCTTTGCCCGGAGCTTGAACGAAACAGAGGAAACGCCCTTGCTGAGCTGGGGGAACTCCCACCTGAGCTTGTTGCCGGAAACAGTGGGCTTCGGAATGCTGTTGTCGCCGGAGCCTGCCACATACTCGAACTGAGAGGAGATCGTCTGCTCAACGATAACGTTTTTTGCGTTGCATGCGCCTATCTTTGACGCGATCGACGTATAAACACTGTTAAGCTGGCTTGTGGCGAAAACGGAATAGTGATCCGTCTCGGAGGTCGCGATCTCCTTGAGGAACTTGTTCGCGTCGGAGTCCTCTCCGGAAGTGAGCGCCACTGTATAGAACACATAGCCCTTCGCTTTTGCAATGGCGGCAGCGTCTCTTGCGTCGTTCTTACTGTTGGGGGCTCCGTCGGTCATCAGCACGATCGCACCGGAGGTGGTGGGGCGCTTTTTCTGGAGCAGCTCCACTGCCTTTTCGATACCTTTGTCCATTGCCGTACCGCCGTTGGGGGAAGGGATAGCGTCAATGTAATCCATGAGCGCGGTCTTATCTGTCGAAAGAGCCATGCCCTCAGCGCCATCAGCATAATCTACCACGCCGACCTTGTGAGTGGTAAGGTCAAGGTTGGTGACAAAAGTCTTTGCAGCTGCCTTCATTGCAGCGTCCTTGCCCCCCATACTTCCCGATCTGTCCACTACCAGGATAACATCGTTCGGAATGACCCTGCCTGTATAGGGGATACCCTCAAGGGATATGGTCATCTCCACCGCCTGGTTAGGTTTGACTGTTTTTGCAGACGAGGATATCGCCGGGTTCACCATCGCCACCGCAGAAGCAGTGACCGGCAGCACTACCACCGCAAGACACACGGCGATCAGGACCGATACTGCCTTTTTCAGTCTGCCTGCCATAATTTATTCCTCCTTTTTCCGGACGCTTTGCCTTGTAACAAAGCATTCATTATACCCAACCACTTTTTACGGGCATAGTTTTAGCAAATAGTTTATTTACAAACCAAAACTATACCAATAACCTCCCCCGAATACTCGGGGGAGGAAATCGTTGGGAATCAAGCCGCCATTAAGCAGCTTTCGGTATAGTCCTCAACAAAACTGCATTTGCAGATCTTACGGGGATTAGCCGAGGAGCTGGAGAATGGACTGCGGCTGCTGATTTGCCTGAGCCAGCATGGACTGAGCTGCCTGCTGCAGAACGTTGAACTTGGTGTAGTTCAGCATCTCCTGAGCCATATCGGTATCACGGATACCAGCCTCAGCCTCGGTCAGGTTCTCAGAAGTGGTGGTCAGGTTCTCGATCTTGTGTTCCAGACGGTTCTGCATAGCACCGAATGTAGCACGAACCATAGAGGTCTTGTTGATAGCGTTATCGATTCTGTCGATAGCAGCGTTAGCGTCTTCCTGTGTTGCGAGGGAGAGCTGATCGGTACCAAGACCGCGTGCGGAGATATCGAGGTCAGCCTTCAGATCGCCGATACCGCTGGTTACATAGGAGAAGTTGAAGTCAACAGCGTCCTTGGAACGAGCGCCTACCTGCAGTGTGATGCTGTCAGCGTAGGTCAGGTTAGCGGTGCCGTGCTCATAAGCGTTTGCCTTGGAAACGCCCTGGTCGTAGTCGATCTCGCCTACTGTTTTGCCATCCTTGTTCTCAACAGTACCATCATTATTTACGCTGTACTCCTGCTCAACCTTGATGTTGTCGCCCTCTGTTACAGTAACGGTTGCGCCATCGATCTCAGTAACTTCCTTGCCTTCAGAGTCATACAGCTTATCCTTAGCAACGGTGTAGTTTGTGCCGTTGATAGTGATAGAGGTGGTGTCCTCGTTGATCTTGTAGGTGGTTGTAGCGGTGATTGTACCAGCGTTTACAACGCCCTTATCAACTGCCAGATCCTTAACAGAGTAAGTGGTGTCGCCGAGCTTAACGTCAGCCTCGGTCTTGCCACCCTTAACCTTGATGCTTACGCCGTCAACATTAAGAGAACCATTGCCAGCAGCGTCGATAGCGCCCTTAACCTTGCCGCTGTATGTCATTGTGCCAGCGGGAGAAGAGTTCTGGGAGATTGTGAATGTGGGGTGAGCAGCTACCTGGTTGGTGTTGTTTACAACAGTACCGTCAGCCATTGTGCCGCCGTTCAGTGCAACTCTGCCGTTGAAGTCGGTGTCAGCGATCTGGTTCAGCTCGTCGTTCAGCTGATCGAATTCGAGCTGGATAGCGTCACGGTCGGTGGTGTTGTCGTATGTACCGTTAGCGGACTCGGAAGCGAGCTCCTTCATTCTCTGAAGAATGTTGTGAGTTTCCTGAGCAGCACCCTCATAGGTCTGGATCATGGAGATACCGTCCTGAGAGTTTCTCTTAGCCTGGTTCAGACCGCGGATCTGGGATCTCATCTTCTCAGAAATTGCCAGACCTGCTGCGTCGTCGCCTGCACGGTTGATTCTGTAACCGGAAGAAAGCTTTTCAGAAGACTTCTTCAGACCTGCAACGTTTGTGTTCAGCTTGTTGTACGCATTGAGCGCGTTCATGTTATGCTGTACGATCATTCCCATAGTAATATCCTCCTTGAATTTGTACACGCCTCATTATCGGAATCATTCCTGCGAGGCGGTTGGTTAAAGTAATAGATTTTTCCGTCCGCCGTTATGTACACTAGGGCTTCGTGGAATTTTAGCTTTTCAGCTATCACGTATATTATATCGGACGGTTTTTATAAAACTTTAGCTTTTTTCTAAAATTTTTTGTGGATTTTTTAAATTTTTTTGATCTCTTCTGATCTGCCCTATTTAAAGGTATTTATTTTGACAGAACATCTTGCTTTTTGACAAAAAACGAGAAATTGTTAATAATGAAAGGAGTGTTAATGCATGGGGAAAATATGCACAACAGAAATGTCCGCGCCGCCTGCCCCGATAAAAAGAGTGGCGGCGTATGTGCGGGTATCGCTGGAAACCGACAGGCTGAAACATTCGCTTGCGGCACAGACCAGCTATTTCAGCGAGCTTATACGCAGCAATTCCGGCTGGGAGCCGGCGGGGATCTACGCGGACAGCTTCATCAGCGGCACAGAGACCTCCCGGCGGGCGGGCTTCCAGCGGCTGATCACAGACTGCGAACAGGGGAAGATAGACATAGTCCTGTGCAAATCCATAAGCCGGTTCGCCCGGAACACCGTTGACCTGCTGGAAACTGTCCGACACCTGAAACAGCTTGGCGTGGAGGTGCGGTTCGAGAAAGAGAACATAAACTCTCTGTCCGCCGACGGGGAGCTTCTGCTGACTATCCTTGCCAGCTTTGCACAGGAGGAGAGCCGCTCCATTTCTGAAAACGTCAAATGGGGGATTCGCAGGCGTTTTCAGTCCGGGAGCGCCGAAATGCGCAACAAGGTGGTTTACGGCTACCGCTGGGAAGGTGGGCGGTACATTATCCAGCCGGAGGAAGCGGAGGTGGTGCGCGGAATATTCCGGGATTATATCGCAGGGATCTCCCTGCGGAGGATCGCGGAGCGGCTTGGCACTGCCGGGACAAAGACCTGCCGTGGATTCGGGTTCTGCCACAATACGATAAACTATATCGTCCACAACGAGCTTTACACGGGAACTATCGTGCTGCAAAAGACCTTTGTAAAGGACTTCATCACCCACGCGCGGTCGCAGAACCGCGGGGAACTTCCGCAGTACAGGCTGTGCGGCTGCCACGAAGCGATAATCGACGAGGAGACCTTCGCGAAAGCACAGGAGGAGTCCCGGCGGAGAGCTGCCACAAAGCAGGTATACTGTTTCTCAAAAAAGCTGATCTGCGGGAGCTGCGGCAAGCCGTTCACGAGGCTGTCCAACAACGGGAAATACGTCTGCTGGCACTGCCGGGACTGCTGTGGTATCAAGCTGAAAGAGGACAAGCTTTTCTCGCTTTTCGGCATGAGCAGCGAGGAGATATCCGCGCGGATATCCTCTGCGGCGGTGTCGGAGGACGGGCGGCTGGAGGTCAGATTCTGTGACGGGGGGACGGAAATATGGCAGTACGAATAATGCAGATCCCTGCGACGGTGAACCGGTTCACTGCTAACCCGCTTGGGAGCGCTCAGCGCCGCCGCACCGCAGCCTACGCCCGGGTGTCCACCGATCACGAGGATCAGCTCACCAGCTACGCGGCGCAGGTGAGCTATTACACGGATTATATCCGCAGCCGTTCTGACCTTGAATTTGTGAACGTCTACACAGACGAGGGGATATCGGGAACTTCAACCGCGCGGCGGGAGGGCTTCCGGCAGATGATAGACGACGCGCTGGCGGGGAAGATCGACCTTATCATCACAAAATCAGTGTCCCGTTTTGCCCGGAATACCGTAGACAGTCTGACCACGATACGAAAATTAAAGGAACACAAGGTGGAGTGCTATTTCGAGAAGGAGAATATACGCACCTTCGACAACAAGGGGGAGCTGCTTCTCACAATAATGGCAAGCCTTGCGCAGGAGGAGAGCCGCTCCATTTCAGAAAACTGCGTGTGGGGTCAGCGGAAGCGGTTTTCGGACGGAAAAGTGACGGTGCCGTTTTCGAGATTCCTAGGCTATGACCGGGGCGAGGACGGAAATCTTGTCGTAAATCCTCAGGAGGCGGAAATCGTGCGGGAGATTTACCAGATGTTTCTTGACGGCGCTTCGCCCTATGCAATTGCGAAGCGGCTCACCGAGCGGGGAATTCCCAGCCCCGGCGGGAAAGACAGGTGGTACAAGGCGACTGTTACCAGTATTCTTTCAAATGAGAAATATAAGGGGGACGCGCTGCTTCAAAAGGTGTACACCACTGATTTCCTCACCAAGCGAAAAAAGCTGAACGAGGGGGAAGTCCCGCAGTATTATGTCGAGGGAAACCACGAAGCTATAATTTCCGCGGAAATATTTGAGCTTGCGCAGTCGGAGCTTGAACGCCGCAGGAAGTCCTCCGCCCCGGAGGGCGGCGGCATTTTCATGTCGAAGATCCTCTGCGGGAGCTGCGGCGGCGTATACACAGCAAAGGTGTGGCACTCAACGAACAGGTACCGGCGGGTGATCTGGCAGTGCGGCTGTGAGTGCGGCACGCCCCACCTTATGGAAGAGGAACTGCGGCTGGTGTTTGTGCGGGCGGTGAATATGCTGCTTGCTGAAAGAGAGGAGGGATATGTGCCGCCCGGTGCAGCGCCGCCGGAGTACAGCTCTGCACTGCAAGGGATGGAGCAGCCGCTGGCGGGATTTGACGAGAGCCTGTGGCTGGCGCTGGTAGATCACATCACGGTTTTGGGCAGGAATGACGTTCGGGTGGCTTTCCGCGACGGTACAGAGATAAAGGTTGATCTATAATATAGCGCCCTGCTAAACGCAGGGCATTTTTCTGTGTTAAGAATTGGGTCAATACATTGGGAATGGTAGTACAGCACAACATGAACGCGCTTTCCGCGTACAACAAGCTCAACACCAACGTTGCAGGTCTGAAGAAGTCTTCTGAGAAGCTTTCTTCCGGTTACAGAATCAACCGTGCAGGCGACGACGCAGCAGGTCTGGCAATTTCTGAGAAGATGAGATCCCAGATCCGTGGTCTGAACCAGGCTAAGAGAAACTCTCAGGACGGTATCTCCATGATCCAGACCTTTGAGGGCGCTCTCCAGGAGTCCCACTCCATTCTTCAGAGAATGAAGGAACTGGCTGCTGAGTCCGCTAACGGTACATATCAGACTGAGGTTGACCGTGACGCTATCCAGCTCGAATTCAACCAGCTCAACGACGAACTCGACCAGATCGCGGATACCGACTTCAACGGTACTGTAATGCTCAACGGCGGCGAAATGGCTGATGGTCTTAAGGCTACCAACGGCAAGTTCGATTACGCAAATGCTGTCCGTGACGCACAGCAGATCGGTTCTGCAGGTGGATTTATCAAGGGCGTTGATACCGGTGCATACGCTGGTACAAACACCGAAACCGTAACATTCACCTATGCTCAGAAGGCAGACGGTACTTTTGAGTGGAACACAAAGGCTTCTCCTGACGCTAAGGGTACAGTAACATCTAATGCTAACGGTGGTTTCGCTTATGATGGCGCTGTATTTGCTATTGATACCAGCAACCTTGTAAATGGCGACACTATCACTGTTGACTTTACCAAGACAACTGCTGCTGTTGGTAAGGGTCCTGTAACAACTGGTTATAATGTTGACGGTGGAGATACCGGAGTTGTTGGTCTTGATAAGAACCCACTTGCTGCTGCCGCTGCTGATGGTGTCATTACATCTGAAAAAATCGCTAATGCTGCTAACGCTCTTAATGGATTAACACTTACTTATACTGCAAATGCTGCTGCTGACGCACTTACTCTTGCAAAGGTTAATGGTGTCGCTCCTGATACTACTAACGGTACTACAATTGCAAAGCTCGGCGACAATGAGTCCCTGTTCCTTGAGAAAGACGGTACAACCATTAACTATATCGGTGCTGACGGAAGCAAGGTAAAGGTTGGCGAACTCCAGACTGTTAAGGCTTCTGCTGCTGCAGCAAAGGCTGGTAACGTTACTATTACAGTAAACCTGGCTGATGCAACTTATACCCCGGCAACTCCTAACGCTGTAAAGGTTGTAGAGCCGGAAGCAACTGTTTCTCAGGCTAACTCCAACAATGCTGCAACTGCTCCTCTGACCTACACCGACCACCTGGTACTCCAGACCGGCGCTAGAACCAAGGACAGCGTTGACTTCACATTCGCGTATAAGACAGAGGGTATGGGCGACCTCAAGGCTAACCTTGATGTATCTTCTAGAACCAATGGTCTTGGCACCAAGGATCTGTCCCTGAACACTCATGAAGACGCTAACGCTGCGATCGACAAGATTGACAACGCTATCAACAAGGTTTCCATGGTTCGTGCAACATTCGGTGCTACACAGAACAGACTGGAACACAAGGTTGAGAACCTGACCACCACCGCTGAGAACCTGACCGAGGCTGAGGCTGGTATCCGTGATACTGATATGGCTCAGGAAATGCTGAACTACACCAAGTTCAACGTTCTTCAGCAGGCAGCTCAGTCCATGCTGGCTCAGGCAAATCAGCAGCCGCAGTCCATTCTCCAGCTCCTCGGCTAATTCCTTCACCGGAATTGATCGAAGCTGCATGATGAATGTGGCATAGCAACATAAGGCGCAGCCCCTTGGAATTTTCCGAGGGGCTGTTTTATGTTATAATTTATAAAAAAGAGTAAAGCACAAAAGAGTGCAAAAAAATAATACATCTAGCCTTGTATCGGGTATCGGGCGCTTGAGGGCGTATTTACCGTTATGCCCGAGGACAAGGCGTTTCATATTTCATAAGCTGACGTGATGAACGGTTATCAGCGCATTCGTAATTATGCAGAGAACCACCGAAAAACATCTGACGGAGGAAAAGAATATGCTTTTATCGATCGGAATGATAGTAAAGAACGAGGAAAAGTATCTTGACCGCTGCCTTGCGGCGATAAAACCCATTCTTGACAATATCGACAGCGAGCTTATCATCGCCGATACCGGCTCTACCGATAACACCGTAGAGATCGCCAAGAAATACACGGATAAGGTGTTCTATTTTGAGTGGGTAAAGGACTTTGCGGCAGCGAGAAACTCCACCCTTGACCGCGCGCAAGGCGAGTGGTACATGTTTCTTGACGCCGACGAAATATTCCAGTCCTGTGATGATATAATCAGGTTCTTCAAAACCGGTGAATATAAGAAATATCAGACCGCCAGATATACCGTAAGAAATTACAGCGGCGCGGCAATGAAGAATTACGCTGACGTCCTCGTACCGCGAATGACCCGCAGAAAGGGCGTCAGATTCAAGTTCCCGATCCATGAGGCATTGTCGCCGTTCAGTACGCCTACTAAGGTATTGACCGATATCGCCGACCATTATGGTTATGTTTACACCGATGAAGAAACAAAAGAAGCAAAGTTCAAGCGCAATACCGAGCTGCTGGAGGAACGTCTGAGGACTGAAAAGGATCCCTCCATGCTGCTGTATCTTCAGTTGTACCAGAGCTATAACATCAAAAAAACTGACGAAAGATACCGCTACCTTGAAGAAGGCATGGCAAAATGCCGCGAAAAGAAGGATTTTGTCCTTGTACCTTTTTACGCCGAAAAAGCCGCACTGCTGTTCCACAAAAAAGAATGGGAGGAGCTTATCGCAACAGCAGACGAGTATTTTGCGCTCCCTAAAACATTCCGTCCCTATGTACTTGGTACAGACGCAGAGATCCATTTATTCAAAGTGATAGCTTTCCGCAACCTTGAAAGATACAAGGAAGCTATACCCGAATATAACAAGGGTATTAAGCTGCTTAAAGACATCATTGACAAAAAGCTGCTGACCTCTGACATGATGTTATATTGCTTCAGCGTATCAACTCAGTCGAATCTGCTGGGTCTGATAAACGAGCTGGTTGACTGCTGCATGCATGATGAGGACTATCAGGAAGCCAACGAGGCGTTGAAACTGATAAGCCTTTCAGATATGTACAACAATACTGATGACGACAAGGGGAAGTTCAAGCTGGAGTTCATCATCATGAACGGCATTGATGATTACAGCCGTGCAGAGCTTCTTTATAATCAGCTTGGCGACTGCGATAAAAACCTGCTGCAAGCGTTTGTCCGCTCCTGCGTTGAGACCCACAAAGAGCCCCTGCATGTTATCGAATTCTTCAAAAAGCTGTACAAAAACGAGCCTATGATGTCCGCGCTGCTGGATACTCTGGAAGCTCATTTCAGCACCGGCGACTGCCGCCGGCAAGCAGAAAAGATGATAGCAGACGGGTACGGAGCATATTATGAGCTTCTGTATTTCATGCTGGCAGAGGGACAGGACGTCCACCAACTGCTGACCGACAGCTTCGACCTGCGGGCTGCCGCGGTATTCTGCCGCAACCTGTTTGAAGATATGTATGAGGTCGTTGGGAACTATTCCACCGACAGGCTGGAGAGCCGTGAAGCGCTTATGTCGGCGCTGCGGGTATATGAAACGTTTATGTCAGTCATGGCAGAGGACGAAAAAGATATCGAGAAGGTGTTCGCTGAATGGGGCAAGGCAGGCGCGAAGCTGTGCAGCACTGAACAGATCGACGATCTCCCGGCGCAGGTGCTTGGCGCAGCAATGGCGAACAACATCGAGATCGCCAGAAAACAGAAGAATTATAAGATATGCGCAGCGGCAATGAAAATGCTGCTAAAAACATATCCCGCCGCCAAACCTATCGTTTCAGCGCTGAATGAAAAGCTCCAAAAAGAGATCGCCGAAATGAACAAACCCAAGCAGGTGACCGAAATGGACGTACTGGCGCAGACGGTAAAGGAAAACATCGCCGACCTTATCGAAAGCGGGAACTTTGAACAGGCAAGACAACTGCTTGACGAGTACTCCACACTCATGCCAAACGACCCGGAAATCGCCGACCTGCGCAGGCAGATGGCACAGTAACTTCTTCTGGAGGTACATAGATATGGCTGAAAAAAAAGCAGCAATAATGGATTTCAAGGCAATAATCAAGGAGCTGAATAAGATCAGCAGCGATTATAATTCCGGCAGCTATTCCGCAATGGAGCTGGCAGAAAACATCATGCTGGCGTCCGATCACGTCGCAAACGTCAGCGTCAAGGACGAGGAAGCGCAGCAGAAGTTCAGCGCACAGTCCACAAAGCTGGTGCAGGAGCTTACCCTCTGCCAGAAGATGAACGACGAACGGTTTCAGGACTGGTTCAACACCGCGAAGCACTCCGCGACCGTCGGCTTCCTGCTGGTTACAGCGAATCCGGACGCCGATAGATCCGGCGACGAGGAGCTTGACAGGCTGCTGGTGGATTTCTTTGACGGAGAAGGTCTCACCGATGTGACAGCGCATTATTTTGCAGCCGCAAGACTGGGACTTGCCGACCCAATGAGGGCATATAACATGATAATCGAGGACTTCCGAAAGTATCCCGATATCCTCAGCAAATTGTACACAGGCTGTCAATATGAATACGACCCCGACTGCTCTCATGATACGATAAACGAAGTCTGCCCGATATGCGGCTCCCAAAACGCAGAGCCTTTTTACTGCGTAAATCAGGCACTTGTAAAAGACTCCCGTTTTGCCCCAGCGAAGCTGTGGATGGAATGCAAGGGCTGCGGTAATCTGTACGCCTACAACTTTCCCATTGAACAACGCGACGAGATAAACGGACACTACACAAAAAAAGGCGGGACGCTCAGCCCCCGGCACATGCTTGCCACATATTCCGAGATTTTTAACAACATACGCATGTACAACGACGGCAGAAAATACCTCGAAATAGGCGTAGGCAACGGCGAAATGCTGGCGTGTGCGCTGGAAATGGGATATGAAGCCGACGCGGTGGAAATATGCAAGGAGGACTGCGAAAACATCTCCGGCGCGCTGGGCGTTGATATCAAGTGGTGCGATTTTCTGGATTTTGACACCAGCAAACGGTATGATTTGATAATTATGGGAGATGTGCTGGAACATGTCAGCCAGCCGACGAAGGCGCTGGAAAAAGCTCATAAATTGCTGGCGGAAAACGGCATACTCTGGCTGTCCACGCCGAATTATAACAGCGCGTTCACCCGTATGCTGCAATTCAGCGACCCTATGTGGAATCAGGTGAACCATTTTACCTATTTCTCATTTGAAGGCTTGAAGCCTATCCTCGACAAAGTAGGATTTGACGTAAAACGGTATGATATCAGCAGAAGATATAACGGCTCAATGGAGCTTATTCTGCAAAAAAGATAATTCCGTACCCCGCGGCTGGGAAATGAAATAT
>JALEOL010000101.1 GCA_022766785.1 Oscillospiraceae bacterium | reverse complement strand
ATTCAAATCCTTGAACGTGTCCCAAAAAGCGTCGTGATTTGGACGCGAACCGTCATTTCTCACCATAGCGTCGCAGCCCTTGTACAAATCCTTTACGAATTTCTGCTTATCATAGCCGTAACCCGCCGCCAGATTTCCGAGCGAGCCGAAATACAGCTTGATAAACTCCTCCTGCACAAACGGGAGCAGTGTTCCGTCAAGGTCAAACATTACCGTTGTTATCATTGTTTCCCTCCGATTTTTTCGCGGCGTGCTTTTTGCGTTCCTCACGCTTTTTCAGCTTTTCCTCAAACGTTTTCACGTCGTCCTCGGTTGCCGCGTAAACTGTCCTTGTTACGGTATAATTATTGTCGGTAATTCTCGCCGCTTTCAGCTTTATCAGCATATTGCCGTCCGTTTCGCACCGTGCAATGGTCTTGCAGCTTTTTCCGCTGCTGAATATCCATTGATTAAGCGACAGTTTCCCGCCGCATTTCGGACATGGAATACCCACGACGCGTCTGTTGAACACCATTTTCTTTGTATCGTCAACATTCGGAACGGCGTCTTTCATAAGCGGCGTCGGAAGAGCCGCGACATATTCGGCATATTCCGCGATACCGAGCGTCATATCAAGCTTTCGGCACAGTTCGTATGTCAGATACGCGTCGTTGAATGCGTCGTGACACTGCACGTCAAGCGGTATTCCGAGACTTTCCGCGGCGGTCGCGAGCGCGCACTGCAAATGCTCCGCTTTCGTCTGCCGATTATAAATCAGCTGCAAGTTGATATAATCGCTTCCGAAACTCGGGTCAAAACCGTGCAGAACAAGATTGTCGGCAAATATTCCGAGATCGTCAAAACCCCACGTTATAAACCGAAATTCATCGCCGCACCACTCTTTAAACCGCTTGAACGCCTGCGGAAACGTTTCCCCGCTTGTAAGCTGCAACTGCGTTATTCCCGTCAGCTTTTCAACGTGGGGGTTCATTATCTTGTAGTATTTCGGACGAACGTTTATTTTAATTCTGTCGAGCAGATTGAATTTTTCGTCGGTTTTAATCGCTCCGATCTGAATTATTTCACCGTTAAGCATAACTGGCTTTCGTATCATACGAGCCGCGCTAACCGCCTGGTTCCATTCCAGATCCATAATTATATAATTCGTTGAATTCACCCCCAAACTATTATTTATTGCAAAAAATCAGATTGACAAAGTACCGCCGTATGTGTCGTGCCGCCATTGCGCGTATTCGTCATAGTTGCCGCGGCGGTCAAAGCAACCGTCCTCGGTAATCTCAATTATGCGGTTCGGAACGGTATCAAGAATTTCGTGGTCGTGCGAAGCGAACAATACGTTGCCCTTAAATTCGCAAAGGCCGTTGTTCACGGCGGTAATGCTTTCAAGGTCGAGGTGGTTTGTCGGACGGTCGAGTATCAGCACGTTTGAATGGAACAACATCATACGCGAGAACATACAACGGACTTTTTCGCCGCCCGAAAGCACCTTAACAGGCTTGAAAACATCGTCGCCGCTGAACAGCATACGTCCAAGAAATCCGCGCAGATAGCTTTCGGTTTCATCGGTGGAATACTGTCTCATCCAATCGATTATTGAAAGGTCGCAGTCATTGAAAAACGCGCTGTTGTCGTTCGGGAAATAGCTTGTGGTGATTGTTCCGCCCCACTTGAACGTGCCCTCGTCGGGCTTGATTTCCTCGGTGAGTATACGGAAAAGCGTTGTCACGGCGATTTCGTTCGCACCTACGAACGCGATTTTATCGCCCTTTGCCACGGTAAAGCTGACGTTGTTAAGCACCTTAACGCCGTCAACCGTTTTCGACAACCCCGTCACCTGCAAAATATCCTTGCCCGCCTCGCGCTCCATATCAAAACCGATATACGGATATTTTCGGGAGCTTGCGGGCATTTCCTCAACCGTGAGTTTATCAAGCAGTTTGCGGCGTGAAGTCGCTTGCTTTGACTTGGACTTGTTCGCCGAAAAGCGCGCGATAAAGTTCTGCAATTCCTTAATTCTGTCCTCGGCTTTCTTGTTCTGCTGTTTAATCATACGCTGAATAAGCTGTGACGACTCATACCAGAACTCATAGTTGCCGACATACATCTTGATTTTGCCGTAATCGATATCGACAATATGCGTGCAGACGTTATTCAAGAAGTGACGGTCGTGCGATACGACAATAACCGTACCGAAATAATCCGCGAGGAAATCTTCCAGCCACGATACCGCCTCAACGTCAAGGTGGTTTGTCGGCTCGTCCATCAGAATTATATCGGGATTGCCGAACAGACACTGTGCCAACAGAACCTTGACTTTTTCGTTACCCGTAAGAGTTGACATCTGCTGTCCCATAATCTCCTCGGGCAGTCCCAAACCCTGAACGAGTTTTGAGGCGTCGCTTTCCGCTTCCCAGCCGTTCAGCTCGGCGAATTCGCCCTCCAAAACGGACGCTCTCTCGCCGTCCGCATCGGAAAAGTCCTCTTTTGCGTACAGCTCGTCCTTTTCTTTCATAATATCGTAGAGCTTTTTGTTGCCCATAATAACGGTATCCTGCACCGTGTATTCGTCAAACGCGTAGTGGTCCTGTCGAAGAACGCTCATACGCAGTTCGGGCGGGCGGGTAACTGTGCCCTTTGTCGGTTCAAGCTCGCCGCATAGTACTTTCAGAAACGTTGATTTTCCTGCGCCGTTCGCACCGATAACACCGTAGCAGTTACCCGGATTGAACTGCAAGTCCACGTCCTTGAACAGTACCTGTCCGCCAAAGCTCACGTTTACATCACTTACTGTAATCAATTGTTGTCTCCTTATCTACCTATATATATCTTTATATCTTTGCGAATGCCTGTTTCAAATCGTCGATTATATCCTCAACGTTTTCCAGACCAACCGACAAGCGGATAAGACCGCCGTCAATGCCCGCCGCGACAAGCTGTTCATCGGTGAGCTGTCTGTGCGTTGCGCTTGCGGGGTGAAGTACGCAGGTGCGGATATCCGCAACGTGAACCTCGTTTGACGCGAGTTTCAGACTATCCATAAACTTGACCGCAACGGAACGTCCGCCCTTGATTGAGAACGAAATTACGCCGCTCGTACCGTTCGGGAGATACTTTTTCGCAAGCTCGTGACCCTTGCTCCCCTCCAAAGCGGGATATGTGACAAACTCGGTCTTGCCCGTGCTCTGAATATATTTTGCAACGGCAAGAGCGTTTTCGCAGTACTGTTTCATACGAACGGGGAGAGTTTCCAGTCCCAAATTAAGCAAAAACGATGAATTAGCCGCGGGATAGCAACCGAAATCACGCATAAGCTGCATTCTCGCTTTTACTATATACGGCGCGAACGAATACTTTTCGGTATATACAATTCCGTGATAGCTTTCGTCGGGTTCTGTCATACACGGGAACTTGCCGTTCGTCCAGTCGAATTTGCCGCTGTCAACGATAACGCCGCCAACCTGTACAGCGTGACCGTCCATATATTTTGAGGTAGAGTGAATAACAATATCCGCGCCCCATTCAATCGGACGGCACAAAATCGGCGTAGCAAACGTGTTGTCAACGATAAGCGGAACTCCGTGCGCGTGAGCCGCTTTCGCCCACATTTCAATATCAAGTACAGTAAGCGCGGGGTTTGCAAGAGTTTCACCGAAAACCGCTTTTGTGTTCGGTTTGAACGCCGCGTTTAATTCTTCCTCGGTACAGCCGTTGTCAACCCAAATACACTCAATACCCATTCTTTTCAGCGTTACTCCGAAAAGATTGATTGTACCGCCGTAAATTGATGACGAAGCGATAAAGCTGTCGCCCGCCTCGCAGATATTCAGTATTGACAGCAAAGACGCCGCCTGTCCGCTTGAAGTGCACATTGCCGCCACGCCGCCTTCAAGAGCCGCGATTTTCTTTTCAACGCAGTCGGTTGTCGGGTTCTCAAAGCGGGAATAAATCAGACTTTTTGTCGGGTCGTCAAATACTGCCGCAACATCGTCCGTGCTGTCGTAACGGTAAGTTGTACTCTGAACTATCGGCATAACGCGCGGTTCGCCGTTTTTGGGACTGTATCCCTCATGCAAGCATTTGGTTTCAATTCTCATAAGTTTTCTTCTCCTGTATTATGTCATTTAATAAACTGTTTTAACGCGTTTATCAGCATATCGGTATCGCTGTCCGAACCCACCGTTATGCGCAGACGATTGTCAATTCTCGGTTTATTGAACCACCGTACATAAATATCTTTTGTTTTAAGATATTCAAATATGTCCTTTGCGGAATATTTCGGGTGGCTCGCGAAAACAAAATTCGTACTGCTGTCGGGCAAAACAAAGCCCATTTCGCGCAATTCGGCGGTTAAACGGTCGCGGGTTGTCATAACCTTTTTCAGCGTGCTTTGGAAATACTCCTCGTCCTCAATTGCCGCGATACCCGCCGCTTGAGCTATGCTGTCCACGGGATAGCTGTTCATACTGTCCTTTGTGGCATACAGTGCGGAAATAAGCTCCTCGCCTCCCATAGCCCAGCCAAGGCGCATTCCCGCAAGACTGCGCGACTTTGAAAACGTTCTTGTGATAAGCAGATTATCGTACTCTTTCAAAAGCGGAATTGCTGTTGTTCCGCCGAAATCAACATACGCCTCATCTACTATTACCACAGAATCAGGGTTATTATCCAATATTTTGCGAATAAAATCCAGATCTCTGCCGATAGAAGTCGGCGCGTTCGGATTTGCAAGAACCACGCCGCCGTTTTCTCGCGCGTAATCATCGGGATTTATGTTGAAATCATCGTCAACGGAAACAGTTTCATACGGAATGTTCAAAATATCACACCACACCGTATTGAACGAATACGTTATATCGGGGAAAATAATCGGTTTATCCGAATTGAAAAACGCTCGGAACGCCAACGAAAGAACATCGTCCGTACCGTTTCCGACAAACACGTTTTCAGGTTTCAAGCCCTCGCGTTTTGCTATCGCCGCAACAAGCGGAACAGCGTTCGCGCTCGGATATTTTTTCAGTCCGCCCGCCGCGAAATCGTTTATCGCCTTGATTACATTCGGCGACGGAGGATAGGGGTTTTCATTCGCGTTCAGCTTTATAAAATCGGTTTTGTTCGGCTGTTCGCCCGCGACATACGGCTCAATTTTGATAAGATTATCACGCCAGCTCATAGTTTCTCCAATAGTCCCTTCTATAAAGAATAAAGCCCATTCTCCGTGGGGAACGGGCTTTCATACTTTCAGAATTATTCCTCGGTATCTTCTTCATCCAATTCGAAAACAAGACGTTTTCCGCAGTTGGGGCAGTCCATTCCGCCCGCATTTGCCTGTTCGTAGTCGAAACGAATAGTGTTGCCGCAGTTCGGGCAAACGGTTTCGTACATATCATCGATTTCATCGTCGATATCGTCGGCGTAATCGTCGTCCTCGTCACCGTAGAGATCGTCCTCAATATCCGCAACGCTCTCCTCAAGATCAGTCATTACGGAAGCGACATCGTCAAGCTCCTCATCGACTTCTTCAAGATTTGACGCAATATCCGCCAAAACGTCCAGAATACCGTTTACAATCTTGTCATCGGTTTTCAAGCCCTCGGCAAGACCTTTTAAATAAGATACTTTTTCACCAATAGTCATTTTTTCACCTCAAAATTATTTAACGCGCTCCATATACTCGCCTGTACGGGTATCAATACGAATAATCTCGCCTTCGTTGATGAAAAGCGGAACACGGATTTCCGCTCCGGTTTCAAGAGTAGCAGGCTTTGTCGCGTTGGTCGCAGTGTTGCCTGCGAAACCGGGATCTGTCTGAGCTACTTCAAGCTCAACGAAGTTTGGCGGCTCAACGCCGAATACCTTGCCCTTGTAGGACAAAATCTTGCAAATCATATTCTCCTTGACGAACTTGAAGTTGTCGCCAACGTCGCTTGCGTTTACGGGAACGTCCTCGTAAGTTTCCTGATCCATAAAGTGATAAAGTTCACCGTCTGAATAGGTGTATTCCATATCCTTTCTCTCGACATAAGCTGTCGGGAATTTTGCGGACGGATTGTAGGTCTTTTCAACCACGGAACCCGTGATTACGTTCTTAACCTTTGTACGAACGAACGCAGCACCCTTGCCCGGCTTAACGTGCTGGAACTCGATAATCTGCATTACGTTGCCGTCCTCTTCAAATGTCATACCGTTTCTGAAATCTCCCGCTGTAATCATAGCGAACCTCCATTATTATTAAAATCAATGCCCAAGCCACGGGCAACATAAACCTCATTTTATATTGTAACAAATTTCTCCCGATTTTGCAAGTACTTTTTTAAAGAAATTTGCGTTTTCCGAAAATTTTCTGCAATCATATATGCACAAGCATCTTTGTCGCCTTTGTGAGATTATTGCAGCCAATATCCGTGAGAACCGCCATATCGCCGATTTTTATGCCATATCTTCCGGGAACAATAACGCCGCATTTGGTAAACAGCGCGGTACCGGCTCTGAGAGCAACGCTCCCGCCGCGGCCGAGATACGGCGGCTCTTCGGGTTCAAGACCTATTCCGTGCGCAAACGTTGTGAAACAATATTGGTCAACGCCCCAAGCGTTTAAAGTGGCTCTCGCCACGCTGTCTGCAACATTATTCCCGACGCCTGCCCGCAGTGCGCCCAAACCGTCCTCAATCGCACACTCAACGGCATTGTAAGCATTCTCGCGCTTTGGGTCAATTTTTCCGACCGCGCAGGTACGGAACATTTTCGCATTATAGCCGCCCCAACTCGCTCCGAAACCGAGTATCAGCATATCGCCCTCGGTAATCTGCCTATCGCTCGGTCTGAGGTACGGGTTTGCGGTATTTTCACCCGAAAGCACGGTAATCGGGATATTCTCGCCGTCCGAACCGAATTTTATCAGATAGTACCCCAGCATTGAGGCAATCTGCCGCTCGGACATTCCCTTACGGATAGACCCAAGCAAGCGGTCATACGCTTTATCGCAGATTTTCTGCGCGTTGGCGACTGCGGAAAGCTCCGCCTCGGTTTTCACCGTGCGTAAATCGAGTATTGCGTTGTCAAGCGCATTTGTGGTGTCTATTTTCGCATAGTGCAGGCGTTCTTTGAATACGCTGTATTCCGAAACAGTCATCTTATCCGCCTCAATAAAAACGCGCTTTATGCCGTATTTTATCAGAACGTCAAGCATTTGTCCCTTGTCGGTCAGAGCGGTAACATCAAAATCGGCGCATTTGTTCTTGAATAAAGCAAGCTCGCTTTGCTTAACGAACAGTATCCTCACTTCTTTTGACGCGAGAATTATTCCGCTGTCAATGTTAAGTCCGCTTAAATATCTCAGCGACACGGGCGATGTGACTAACGCCGCCGAATTGTCCGACGGCAGACGTTCAAGCAAACGTCTTATCGGAGTTTGGGTATTGTTTTCATTCATTTCTCGTCACCGGAAATATAACTCAGAGCGTCAAGCGCCAATGCGTAGCTGTATTCGCCGAAACCCGAAATACTACCTCTGCAAACGGGCGCGATAACGCTGTTTTTACGAAATTCCTCGCGGTTGTCAACGTTGCTTAAATGAACCTCTATAACGGGTATTTTTATCGCAGCAATCGCGTCGCGGATAGCGTAGCTGTAATGCGTATACGCGCCCGCGTTGAGAATAACGCCCGCGCAGTCACGACGCGCCTCGTGCAGCTTGTCTATTATTCCTCCCTCGCTGTTCGTCTGAAAGAAATCAAGCTGAAACCCCATTTTTTCGGCTTTCGCGGAAAGTCTTTCGTTTATGGACTGCAAAGAATTGTCGCCATAAACAGTGGGTTCGCGTTCGCCGAGCAAATTCAGGTTTGGACCGTTAAGCACTAGAATTTTCATAATAATCTCCTCAAACAAGACTTTCAAAGTATTTTTTCATTTCAGCGGCGTCCTCCGCCTGTGTACCGTCACTTTCGCAAATAATTGACGGCGCGAGATTGCGTTTGAATATTTCTTCCATAAGCGGCTCAAACTGCGGACCGTAAACGTTGTCCGCAAACGTAAGGTGCTTTTTCTCGCCGCCCTTTGTGTACTCGATTTTGCTGAAATGAATGTGCATTCGCGACAAACGGTCGTGACCGAGTTCATTCTCGATTAAATCAAGCATTTTCGCGTAATCCTCACGCGACTTGATTTCGCCGAGCGTCCGCGCGTTAAGGTGTCCGAAATCCACGGTCGGCAGAAAACGTTCGTCAACGCCGCACAATTCGAGGACTTCTTCAAGCGTTCCCAGCTGATTTATCTTGCCCATAGTTTCGGGGCATATTATAATATCGGAAAGTCCATTGTCATCAAGAGCTTTCTGCGCGTTTTTCAGCGTTTGTTTCGCTAAATAGCAAGCCTCCGCGCGGCTCATTTTGGAACAGGAACCGCTGTGAACAACGACTTTTTCCGCCCCTACCTGTTTTGCCGCAATCGCGGAATCAAGAATATACTTGACGCTGTTGTCGCGCTTTTCCTCCTCAACCGATGACAGCGAAATGAAATAAGGCGCGTGGAGAGTTATGTAAAGACCGTTTTCCTCCGCGATTTTCGGAAGATTTTTCGCCGCCTCGGAAATTCTCACGCCGCGTCCGCACTCGACTTCATAGCCGTTCAGCCCAAAATCTTTCAAATACTGCGGCAAATCTGCGGGGAACTTACGATTTCCCCAGCTTATCGAATTTCCGCCGGGTCCGAATGTAATCATCATTTCATCTCCAAATCATCGTAATTTCTGTGGAACACAAGGCTTTCAAGTTTCCTCTTAAAATGAAAGAACCAATTGTTTTCCATCCTGAACGGCTCAACAAGAACTGTTCGTATTCCCGCGAGGTTTCCCGCCATAATATCGGTAAATATCTGGTCGCCGACAACAAGCGTTTCACTTTTCCGAACACCCATTGATTTCACCGCGCGGTTCACTCCGAACGTAAACGGTTTCGCGCCGTTCGCCGTGTAATCCAAACCGAGCTTTGCCGCCAAA
Source organism: Oscillospiraceae bacterium (assembly GCA_022766785.1). GTDB lineage: Bacteria > Bacillota > Clostridia > Oscillospirales > Ruminococcaceae > CAG-115. The sequence goes on along the minus strand of JALEOL010000101.1, from coordinate 17,876 downwards.
GGCGCAACTCGCTTTTTCGTGTTGTTAGACACCACGCGCATTTTTATTCCCAAAGCGCGCATTTCGTCAAGCCATTCGGGGATCCCGTCCTCGGCGGCGGGGTCGCCGTGCATTGAAAGAGTGTTGTCCATATCCAACACAAGCGCGCCGACATTATTATTTTTTAAAAACTCCTCATCAATCGACAGAACGTTTTTCAGCCAAAAAGTCGGTTTAAACAGCATTTTTACCCCCGCAAACCAATTTTGAGTTACAAAACATACAATTAAAGCGGACAAATTATGCCCGCTTCAACCGTTTTTCTTTTTAGGCAACACTGCCTTAATTTGCACATTCAAGTTCGCTTAATGCAAATCAATACTTGCGCTTGCGAGCAGCTTCGGACTTCTTTTTACGTTTTACCGAAGGCTTTTCGTAATGCTCTCTTTTACGAACTTCAGCAAGAACGCCGTCCCTTGCGCATGAACGCTTGAAACGCTTCAGAGCGGTCTCAAGAGATTCATTTTTACCAAGACGAATTTCTGCCATTTATATTTTCCCTCCCTTTGCCAATCGGCACAGGTTATCCTACAATCAGTAGCTATACATAACAGTATATATTTAATTATACACTGTCATTAACAATTTGTCAAGCATAAATTTCAAAAAATCGCCGGATTTGTATAATTTGGTTATTTTACACAAAAATTATCAACAATGTATTTATGCTTGTTCAATAATATCTGAAATATCCACTGTCTCGCCGTCCGCCCAAAGATGTTCCAGCTGATAGAACTCTCGTGCTTCCTCAGTGAAAATATGCACGATAATATCCACATAATCAAGAACAATCCAGTTACGGCTCTGAACACCCTCTATATTTTTCGGCGTTACGCCCGCCTGTTCAAGGTGATACTCTACGGCATCCGCCAACGCTTTAACCTGAGTTGTGCTTGTTGCGGACGCAATAACAAAATAATTCGCCAGGATTGTAAGATCACCGACTTTAAGCGCGGTTATCTTCTGCGCTTTTTTGCTGTCCAAGGCTTTTACGGCAATTTCAAGTTCTTCTCTGTCCGTCATAGGCTCTCCTTATTTTTATTAAATTTCAAATAGTAATTATACGCTTCAAATGTTGAGACAGGCAATCCGCCGCATTTTGAGCAAACACAATTTATTTGATAAATCAGTGCGACCGACATTGCCAGATCTGTATCCTTATAGCAGTATTCTCGCATCTTCTCAACACCTTTATAATCGCGTTCCGCCGAAATCATATCGCCGAGATACACGATCTTTTCCATAAGCGTCATTCTCGCGCACCCGACCGTGTGATAACGTATCGCGCTTATAATCTCGTCATCGTCTATTTTCAGCACTTCGCGGACATAATACGCGCCCGCTACTCCGTGCCAAAGACTTTTTGTGGCAATCTCCACGGGATCGGGAGATAATCCGCTGTCTGCCGTGTACTGTTTCTGCCGTTCGGGCAATTCCTCTTTCATAATATCGTGCAGCATTCCCGCAAGATAACAACGGCGTTTATCCGCTCCGTACTTTTCCGCGAGAGTGAAACACTCGTCTGCAACGTTCATACTGTGCTGAAAACGCTTTTTCGACAAGCGTTCGCGCAATAAATCCTCATATTTATCAAACTCAGGGTACTTACTCAAAAAAATCAACCTCTGTACAAATTGTTTTCTTTAGGCAAAACCGCACAATTATCGGCTAACGCCTTTGTCATTCGCTTGCTTGCATATTTTCCGTCATCGTGCACAAATTTCGCTTGACGGGCGCCAGCCCGTCTGCACTCAATTTGTACAATCTGACGAAAAATCTGCGGCGCAATCTGCGCACCAGATTTAATAAGTGCTTCCCTGACAGGCAGGTCTACTCTGTTCAGAAATACACAGCAAACCCTCTGGAGGTACAAAAAGGAATGAAAACCCTGTCCAAAATTTATCTCAGCCTTGTGCTGATGTTTCTGTACGTTCCGATATTCGTGCTTATCGTGTTCTCCTTTAACGAAACGAAAAGCCGGTCGGTGTTCAGCGGCTTCACGCTGGACTGGTACGCGAAGCTGTTCCGCAACGAGGTGATAATCTCCTCATTGATAAACACCCTCATCATCGCCGTTATCGCCAGCATTGCGGCGACAGTGCTGGGTACTCTTGCGGCAATTGGCATCAACGCAATGCGAAAAGTGCCGAAAGCTGTCGTCATGAACATCACCAACATGCCTATCATCAATCCCGAGATAGTCACCGGCGTTTCGCTCATGCTGCTGTTCGTGTTCTTTGCGGCGAGAATGAACCTGGAGTTCGGCTTTGTGACGCTGGTGATCGCGCATATCACCTTTGACGTGCCGTATGTGATACTCAATGTAATGCCAAAGTTCCGGCAGATGGATCCCAACCTGTTCGAAGCGGCGCAGGATCTCGGCTGCACACCGTTCACGGCTCTGCGCAAGGTCATTCTCCCGGAGATAATGCCCGGCGTTGTCAGCGGCTTTCTGATGTCGTTCACGTTCTCGCTGGACGATTTCGTTATAAGCTATTTCACCAGCGGCTCAACGTCCCAGACGCTGCCTATCACGATCTACTCCATGACCCGCAGAAAGATCTCCCCGGAGATAAACGCGCTTTCCACCATCATTTTCGTTGTCGTGATAATCGTGCTGGTGATCAAGCACATCACAGAATCCCGGCAGGAGCAGAAACTCAGGGCGAATGGGGGCGATGAGGGTTGAAAAAACATCTGAAAGCAATTTGCGCCGCTGTGTGCGCACTTACGCTCACGGGCTGCTCCGGCACAACAGGTCCGGACGGCACTGCGGAGAGCACCGTGGAATACACCGAGGAAGCCGAAGCGCAGACCCTTACCATAGAGGATATGGATTACTACACCCGGTTCAGGGGGCAGGATATCTCGATAAACGTCTATAACTGGGGGGAGTACATCTCCACCGGCGCGGACGAGGGCACGCTCAACGTCAACGCAGAATTCACAAAGCTCACCGGCATCAGGGTGAATTACACCAACTACGCCACCAACGAGGAACTTTACGCCAAGCTGAAAGGCGGCGGAGCCTATTACGATGTGATAATCCCGTCGGACTACATGATATCCAAGATGATAAAGGAGGACATGCTCCAGCCGCTGGATATGGACAATATCCCGAATTTCAGGTATATCATGCCCACCTTCGTGAACCCGGCATACGACCCCGAAAACGCCTATTCCGTCCCCTACACCTGGGGCACTGTCGGGATAATCTACAACACTGCCATGATAGATATCCCCAGGGAGGATATCGACTGGGATATACTCTGGAACCCGGATTACGCCGACCAGATACTCATGTTCGACAATCCCCGGGACGCTTTTGCGATAGCCGAGATACTGATGGGCTATTCCCTGAACACCGAGGATCCCGTGGAGCTTAACGCCGCGGCGGATAAGCTGAAGGAGCAGAAAGCCGTGGTGCAGGCATACGTCATGGACGAGATATTCGACAAAATGGCGGCGAACGACGCATGGATAGCGCCCTATTACGCAGGAGACGCCCTGACTATACTGGAGGACAACGAGGATCTGGATTTCGTTGTTCCGAAGAGCGGCACGAACCTTTTCGTGGACGCAATGTGCATTCCCGTGGGCGCAAAGCAGAAGGAAGCCGCCGAGATGTATATCAACTTCATGTGCGAGCCGGATATAGCGTTCGCGAATATCGACTACATCTGCTATTCCACGCCCCACAGCGCCGCTTTCGAAATGCTGGACGAGGACGTGCAGAACGACCCTGTGTCCTACCCCGGAAACGAGTACCTTGACGAGAACACAACCATTTTCGTCAACCTCTCCGACGAGGCGAACCTCCAGATGCAGACCCTCTGGACGGAGATGAAGTCCGCCGAGAACGAGTCGCCTAACCGCTGGATCGTTCCGGTTTTCCTGCTGCTGTGCCTGGGACTGATAATCTTCACTCTGGTGCGACGGCATATCAAGAGCAAGAAAGATATTTACTAATTCCCATGGGGGAGCGCGTATATGCGTTCCCCGTGTTTGTTTTGCTGCCTTTTTTGCTATTTCTGCCGGGAAGTATGAAAAATCCCGAAAAAATCTCATTATGCTACTTGTATTTTGGGAGAAAAAATGCTACAATAGATAGTGTATAACTATGGGCGGCACGGCGGTGGGCGTTTCGCTGCCTTTTTCCTCACAGGAGGCGCGCATGAACGAGCATATCGACTATCTCCGGGACAAGGCGAACCGGCTGTCATTAAGCCCCGGCGTCTATCTCATGAAGGACAAGACCGGGAAGATAATCTATGTCGGCAAGGCGAAAGCGCTCAAGAACCGCGTCACCTCCTATTTCCGGCACGACGCCAACCACAACGCAAAGACCCTGAAGCTCATAGAAAACATCGCGGATTTCGATTTCATCGTATGTCCCAGCGAGCTTGACGCGCTTGTTCTGGAATGCAGCCTGATAAAGCTGCACAAGCCGAAGTACAACATTCTGCTGAAGGACGACAAGGGCTATAATTACATCAAGGTCAGCAGGGGCGCATATCCCCGGATATCCTACGCCCTCAACACCAACGACCCCGACGCGGATTATCTTGGTCCATTTACAAGCGGCTTCACGGTAAAGCAGGCGGTGGAGGAGGTAAACACCATTTTCATGCTGCCCACCTGTAACCGCCGTTTCCCCATGGATATCGGCAAAGAGCGCCCCTGTCTAAACATGCACATTAAAAAGTGCATGGGAGTGTGCCGGGGAAAGATATCCTCCGAGGAGTACCGGAAGATAATCGACGAGGCGCTGGACTACCTCAAAACCGGCAGCCAGAGATCCGTCGAGCAGCTCACCGAGGAAATGAACGAAGCCGCGGAGAACCTGGAGTTCGAAAAGGCGGCGAAGCTGCGCGACCGTATCCAGGCGATAACCCGGCTCAAAAATTCCCAGAAGATATTTGACTACAAGACCGACGATTACGACATCGTGGCGCTGGCTCAGAACGTCAGCCTTGCAAGCGTTGCGGTGGTGAAATACCGGGGCGGCAGGCTCATCGACAAGGAGAATTTCTTTATCGGGGACGAATACGACCCCGGGTCGATGCGCCGGGACTTTCTGCTGAGCTATTACCCCGACCGGGAGGATATCCCGAAGGAAATATATATCGACGAGGAATTCGAGGACATGGAGCTGGTAACTCAGCTGCTGCGCGAAAAAGCAGGCCATGCGCTTAAATTCGTCGTTCCCCAGAGGGGACAGGGTTTGTCCCAGATAGTGCTTGCAAAGAACAACGCCAGCGAGTACCTCGCCCTTAAAGTCGGCAGGACTGCAAAGGAGATAAACGCCCTGGAGGATCTGCGCGACCTGCTGGGTCTGGAGAAAATACCGCTTATCATTGAAAGCTACGATATGTCGAACTTCGGCGAGGACGGGCGCGTGGGCGGTATGATAGTTTACCGCAACGGCAGACCGTTCAAGCCCGGCTACCGGCGCTTCAACATCAGGGACGTGGTGGGGATAAACGACTACGCCAGCATGCAGGAGGTGCTCCGCAGAAGAATGCAGCGCTACCTGGACGGGGACGAGGGCTTCATGCCGCTTCCCGACCTGATACTTCTGGACGGCGGAGAGGGTCATGTCGCCGCGGTGTCAGAGGTGTTCGCGCAGATGGGGATAAACGTGCCGCTGTTCGGTCTGGTAAAGGACAGCAAGCACCGCACCCGTGCGATAGCAAAGGAGGGCGGAGAGATAGCGATAAGCGCGAACAAGCCGCTGTTTAAGCTGCTCACCAATATCCAGGACGAGGTGCACCGTTTTTCGATAACCTTCCAGCGCGTAAAGCACAAGCAGAAGACCTACGCCCTTGAACTCACCGAGGTTCCCGGGATAGGTCAGGCAAAGGCGCAGGCGCTGATGAAAGCGTTCAGAACAAAACAGGAAATGAAAGCGGCAGACCCGGCACAGCTCCGGGCTGCTGCTAAAATAAGCGAAGAAAAGGCGCAGGAGCTGTACCGGTTCATACAGGAGCGGTTCTGAGCCGACAGGAGACAAGAATGAGAGTTATCACAGGAACGGCGAGGGGAAGAAGGCTCGTCACCGTCGAGGGCACGGAGGTAGTCCGCCCCACCACCGACGGCGTAAAGGAAGCTATTTTCAGCGCCATTCAGTTTGAGATAGAGGGCAGGACGGTGCTCGACCTGTTCGCAGGGAGCGGTCAGCTGGGCATCGAGGCGCTCAGCCGGGGCGCTAAGGAGGCTTACTTCATCGACAGCGCCGCCGTGTCCATACGGGCGGTAAAGGAAAATCTCAGGTCTACAGGGCTTGAAGAGAACGCCAGGGTGGTGAATATGCCGTTCTCCGCGTTCCTCAAAAGCACCCGGGCGGTGTTCGACATCGCGATACTCGATCCGCCGTACAATTACAAGATAATACAAAAAGCGCTGCCGCACCTGGTGGAAAAGATGTCCGAAAACGGCGTTATCATATGCGAGCACGAAAAGGAGTGCGTTCTGCCGAGGGAAACGGGCAGGTTCGAGATAGCAAAGCAGCTGCGGCATTCGCGCACAACGGTGACTATCTACCGCCCGAAGCAGGCTCTGTTCGACGAGGGAAAGGAGCCTGAGTAATGAAAACAGCGATCTACCCGGGCAGCTTTGACCCGGTGACGAACGGCCACCTTGACATAATCCAGCGCGCCTCGAGGATGTTCGACAAGCTGGTGGTGGTGGTACTTATAAACCCCTTAAAGAGCTACAGCTTCAGCATGAATGAGCGCTGCGAGTTCTTAAAGGAAGCGACAGAGGATATCCCCAACGTGGAGATAGCGAGCTTTGACGGGCTGCTTGCGGATTACTTCAATCAGCGGCAGGACGTTGACGTGATAGTAAAGGGCATTCGTGCGACGACGGACTTCGAGTACGAATTCCAGATGGCGCACACAAATAAAGACCTGAACCCCCGGGCGGAGACCGTGTTTATCCCGGCGAGCCTGAACACGACATTTGTTTCTTCCAGCATGGTGAAGCAGGTGGCGATGTTCGGCGGAGATCTGAGCAAGTACGTTCCGGCGTGCATTCATGAGCAGATACGCACAAGGCTGACGCAGGATTTCGACGCGGCACGGGAGCTGGCACGAAAGAAATACGAGGATAAGGAAAACCGCTGAGAAAGGAAATTGATATCATGGAATACAGTCTGTTAGATCTAATCTCAATGCTTGACGAGGTAGTAAGAAAGGCGGCTCCGTTCCCGTTCGGAAAGAAGAGCCTTGTGGACGCTTCGGAGATAGACGAGATAGCCACCGAGATGCGCCTTGTGCTCCCCCGTGAAATACAGCAGGCGCAGAACATAGTCGCCGACAAGAACCGCATAATCAGCGACGCAAAAAAGGAAGCCGAGGAGATAATCCGCAAGGCGGAGCAGCAGCGCAGCGCCCTTATCGACCAGAACTCCATACTCCAGGAGGCGCGCCGCCGTGCCACCGAGGAGATAGGCGCGGCACAGAAGCGCTCCGCCCTGATAAGAAGCTCCACGCAGGACTTCACCGACAAGATGCTTTCCCGTGTTGAGGAGCTTATGGTGAAGGACGTGAACGAGCTTCGCATACTCCGCAAGACCCTCTCCAGCGGCACCGAGCTTCAGCAGAAGCCCCAGCAGCCGCCCCAGCAGGCTCAGCAGCCGCAGCAGAAGAAGTAAGCCATGACGGACAGAATCGGAATAACCGCCAACGGCCGCAGTATCGACTGCGTGTTCCGTACCCCTGAGGGAATGACCGCATTTCCTGTGGTGATACTCGGCCACGGCTATAACAGTACATTGGACGCATTTTCCTCCGACATGGAGTTTTTTGCGGGGAACGGGATAGGTGCAGCCGCGTTCAATTTCTGCGGCGGCAGCCTTAGTGACAGGAGCGGATTCCCCACCACAAGCATGACCCTCACCACGGAAAAAGAGGATCTGTTGGCGGTTTACAATTACATCATTTCAACCGGCAGGGCGGACAGGGTATTCCTGTTCGGGTCAAGTCAGGGCGGAATGGTTTCTGCGCTTGCGGCGGAGGAGCTTGGGGAGAAGATAAGCGGTCTTATGCTGCAGTTCCCGGCGTTTTGTATTCCCGATGACTGGAGCAGAAAGTTCCCCGGCGGATTGGATATCCCTGAGGTTTATGATATGTGGGGAATGAACATCGGCAGCGGCTTTATCCGCGAAGCGTGTTCAATGGAGCTGCCGCAGGCTGTGGGTACATATCCCGGCGATGTGCTGCTCATGCACGGCGACCGTGACGATATCGTGTCGATACGCTACTCTGAATGGGCGCAAAAGGCTTACAAAAACGCAAGGCTTGAGATATTCCCCGGGCAGGGACACGGCTTCTCTGAGCCGGAGAATATGCGTATGAACAAGATGTGTCTTGAATTTATCAAAGCGCATTGCCGAACATAATAAATCACCCGGCAGGAAACGAAACCTGCCGGGTCTTGTGTTTATTCTGGTCAGTTGTACATATTTTTCTGTGTAACATTGGTGTACACCTTTTCCATATCCGGGGTTATCCCTTTTGCTTCGAACAGCTCGGACACCGTGACGAATTTGTACCCCTGCGCCTGAAGCTCCGGTATGATCGTGTCCAGCGCCTCGACGGTGGCGGAATTGCCCTCCATGTCGTGCAGGAGGATTATGTCGCCGTCCTTTGCCTGCTTGAGGATAGTTCTGGCGCGCTTTTCGGCGGTCATTCGGTCGTCCCAGTCGCTGGCGCCTATTCCGGCGATGAACGGAACGTCGATGTTGTCGAACATTACCTGATGAACCGCGATATACGGCGGACGGAAGAACTTCGTGTGTTCGCCGGTTATTTCGAACACCTTTTCGTCAACATACTCGTATTCCGCCTGGATATCCTCGGCGGAAAGCTCCGTCATGTTGCTGTGGGTGCGGCTGTGGTTGTTTATCTCGCAGCCCAGGTCGTAGGCGCGTTTTACCGCCTTTGCGCTCTCGTCGGTGATATTGTCCCCGATAAGGAAGAACGACGCAACTATGCCGTATTTCTCCAGCTTGTCTATGACTTCATTCGTGGTGGTCGTGTTGGGACCGTCGTCAAAGGTCAGCGCGATCACTTTAACTTCCTGGTTCATCTCTGCGTCCTCCGTGGGTTGATTTTCCGGCTGTTCGGCGGTGCCGGGGGTGGTGACATCGGCGGTTTTGCTGTCGCTTTCTTCCGCGCTGTCCTGTGTGACCCCGGCGGTGTCTTTGCCGCTTTCGGTCTGCTGTGAGGTGTGGCTGTCGGCGCTGTTCGTGGAGGTATTCCCGGAGCACGCTGTTAATGCCAGCATACACGCAATTATTGCAGATAACAGCTTTGACATCTTGTTCATATCACGTCACTTTACTACAATATTGACCAGCTTGTTGGGCACGGCGATCTTCTTTACAATGGTCTTTCCGTCGGTGAGGGACTTTACCTCCGGCAGGTCGAGAGCCAGCTTCTCCAGCTCCTCCTTGTCGCAGTTTACGGGGGCGTTGAACCGCGCCTTCACCTTGCCGTTTACCTGTACGGCGATCTCTACGCTGTCCTCAACGCAGAGCTTCTCGTCGTATTCTACCCACTTCTGCTCGTTGAGCACGCCCTCATAGCCCATTGCCTGATACAGCTCCTCGGTGATGTGCGGAGCGAACGGGTTGAGGAGTATCAGCAGAGTCCTGTAATCCCCTCTTGTGAGCGAGCCTGCGGCGTCTATCTCGTTCAGCAGTCCCATCATGGTAGCGATAGCGGTGTTGAATTTCAGCGTTTCGATGTCCTCGCTGACCTTCTTTATCGTCTTGTGCATGGAAGCGCGCAGCTTGTCGCTGTATTCGTCGCCGGGAACTACCTTCTCCTGAAGCGCCCACACTCTGTCGAGGAAGCGCTTGCAGCCCTTTATGCCGTTCTCCTGCCAGGGCGCAGCCTTCTCGAAGTCGCCCACGAACATCTCATAAAGGCGAAGCGTGTCAGCGCCGAATTCCCTTACAACATCATCGGGATTTACAACGTTTCCCTTGGACTTGGACATCTTGGTGAACTCGCCGGGGCGCTCCGGGTCTTTGCCGAGTATCATGCCGTGGCTGGTGCGCTTCATGTAGGGTTCCTTGCAGGGGACTATTCCCTCATCGTACAGGAACTTGTGCCAGAAGCGGCTGTACAGCAGGTGGAGCGTGGTATGCTCCATACCGCCGTTGTACCAGTCAACAGGCATCCAGTATTCCAGAGCCTCCCTGGAAGCAAGCTCCTTGTCGTTCTTCGGGTCGCAGTAGCGCAGGAAGTACCAGCTGGAGCCAGCCCACTGGGGCATGGTGTCGGTCTCGCGCTTCGCAGCGCCTCCGCACTTGGGGCAGGTGGTGTTGATGAAGCTCTCCAGCGTGGACAGGGGGCTTTCGCCGGTGTCGGTGGGCATATAGCTTTCAACGTCCGGCAGCTTCAGCGGCAGCTCGCTTTCCGGCAGACCTACCCAGCCGCACTTCTCGCAGTATACCACCGGGATAGGCTCGCCCCAGTATCTCTGGCGGGAGAATACCCAGTCGCGCAGCTTGTAGTTCACCTTTTCACGACCCTTGCCGTTCTCGGTGAGCCACTGCTTGATCTTTACCTTTGCGTCCTCAACGGAAAGCCCGTCCAGGAACTCGGAATTCACCATAACGCCGGTGGCGCAGTCGGTGAACGCCGCTTTCTGAACGTCCTCGCCGCCCTTTACTACCTCGATTATCGGCAGACCGAACACCTTTGCGAACTCCCAGTCACGGGTGTCGTGCGCCGGAACAGCCATGATAGCGCCGGTGCCGTAGGTCATCAGAACATAGTCGGAGATGAATATCGGTATCTCTTTGCCGTTCACGGGGTTTATCGCGCGCACGCCCTCCAGCTTTACGCCGGTCTTGTCCTTGTTCATCTCGGTTCGGTCGAAGTCGGACTTGCGTGCGGCAGCCGCCTGATATTCTCTTATCGCGTCCATGTTTGTGAGCCTGTCAGCCCACTTCTCGATTATCGGGTGCTCCGGAGAGATAACCATGTATGTCGCGCCGAAAAGCGTATCGGGGCGTGTGGTGTAGACCGTCAGCATATCCCCGGCTGTTGTGGTGAAATCCACCTCCGCGCCGGTGGAGCGGCCTATCCAGTTTTTCTGGGCGGTCTTTATCTTCTCGAAATAGTCAACGCTGTCCAGGTCGTCCAGCAGCTTCTGTGCGTACTCGGTTATTTTGAGCATCCACTGGCTCTTTACCTTGTGTACTACCTCTCCGCCGCAGCGCTCGCACACGCCGTTTACGACCTCCTCATTCGCAAGAACCACCTTGCAGGAGGTGCACCAGTTGACGTTCATTTCCTTTTTGTAGGCAAGACCGGCGTTGAACAGCTTCAGGAATATCCACTGCGTCCACTTGAAGTAGTCGGGATCGGTGGTGTTTATCTCTCTCTCCCAGTCAAAGGAAAGGCCGAGGGCTTTCAGCTGGCTCTTGAAGCGCTTTACGTTGTTCTCGGTGACGATAGCCGGGTGGATCTTGTTCTTTATCGCATAGTTCTCAGTCGGCAGACCGAATGCGTCCCAGCCCATGGGGAACAGCACGTTGTAGCCCTGGAGCCGGCGCTTTCTGGAAACGATATCCATGGCGGTGTAGGGACGGGGGTGTCCGATGTGAAGTCCCTGCCCGGAGGGGTAGGGGAATTCTACCAGCGCGTAGAACTTCGGCTTGGAATAGTCGTTTTCAGCATGGAACGTTCTGTGCTCGTCCCAGTATTTCTGCCATTTGCTTTCGATGGCGGCAAAATCATAGCCCATTTTTTTTGATGTCCTTTCAGTGGGATTTTGATATAATATCTCAATCATATATTATACTATAAATCCGCGCGGTTGTCAATCATTATGGCAAAAAAACCTCACATTGACCGGTCTGCTGCCGGAACTATCCCAGATCTGCAAGAAAATGCTCCGCCGCCCTGTCCAGCGCCGCGCGGAGATGACCGGGATTGAGATAACGGTGTCCGCTTTCCTCGATGCACAGCCGCTGGATACGGGGGTTCAGCCGCAGGAATTCCTCGGTATCCGCACGGGCTACCAGCTCGTCCTTTCCGGAATACACCGTCAGTATATCCGGGCTGTCCCAGACGTCGCAGTGCCGCACCTCGCCGATACCCGACAGGCTTTCATAGAAGCTGTACGGCATATTGAACTCCTTGCTCATCTTCACTCTAAAGCCGTTTTTCTTTGCCTGCTCCAGGGTATAGTCCGGCTGGAAAAGGCGCATACATCTTATCATGGAATCCGCCATGTTTATTGCAGGGACTTTCAGCGCTATTCTGCAAAACGGGTTGCCGTAAAGCTCTGTCCGCCGCAGTATAAGCGCGCCGCCGAAGCTGGTGCCGAAAGCGTATTCCGTGGACAGCTCCTTTTCCAATGTCATCATTTCGGAGATACAGCGCTCGGGGGTAAGACAGCTTTCCGGCTCGGAGCGCTCCCCGTGGCAGGGCAGGTCGGGTGCCGCCACGCGAAATCCTCTCGGGCACAGGCGCTCGGCAAGTCCCGATATCGTCGGGCTTTCCTTGTTTCCGCCGAAGCCGTGGAGAACCAGCAGCGTCCGGCTGTAGTCGCCCTCGGTGAATATCTTCACGGGGATATCGCCGATCATTATTTTCTCAGAAAACATGAATATTCCTCCATAAACAAGCAGGAGGGAAATCCCCTCCTGCCAGCTTGTCGATAAACCCGTATCTTAAAGATAATTCGGAATTCGGAACTTAATTCAATTCGGAATTCGGAATTCGGAATTCGGAATTGAATGTGTCCCCTTCGGGGACGTATTTTAAAATGCCGGAAGCCTAATTTGTGATACTGTGATAGGTCACATAATAGTAATACCATTGCACCTTTCAGTCTACAACCATTTAAATCCGTCCGCGAAGCGGACACCGAAATTCCGAATTCCGAATTCCGAATTCCGAATTAAACAGAAGTTCCGCATTATCTTTAACATACGGGTTTATCGACAGCCTGACAGGAGGGATATCCCCTCCTGCTGATATCAGTTGTTCAGCGGTTCATGCTCCGCCGTATCATCGGTGGACGCGTCCTGCTCAGGGTGTTCTGCCTTTTCCTTTTCTTCGAGCCTGTGCAGCTGGCTTTCGGCGGCAGCGTCTTTCTTTTTCTGGATATCCTCGAGGTCGGCATACCACAGCTTTTCGAAATCGCTTATCGGCATGGGCTTCGCGAAGTAATACCCCTGCACCATAGCGCAGTGTATCTCGGTGAGGAATTCCACCTGCTCCTTTGTTTCAACGCCCTCGGAAATGACGTCCATGTCAAGGTTCTTGGCAAGGTCAACGACTGTCGAGATGACCGCCCTGCCCTTGCTGGTGTTCATGGTGTCGCTGAAGAATTCCTTGTCTATCTTCACCACGTCCACCGGCATATCCTTCAGCATGTTCAGCGAGGAATAGCCTGAGCCGAAATCGTCCAGCGACAGCTTGAAGCCTATCTCGTGCAGCTTGTGCATTATTTTCAGCAGCTTCTCCGCGTTCTCGGTGAACACGCTCTCGGTAAGCTCCAGCTCGATGTACTCGTAGGGGATATCGTACTTGTCCACGATCTCCCGCAGCCGCCAGATATAGTCGTCGTAATTAAGGTGCAGCCGCGACTGGTTTACCGACACCACCACAGGCTTTTTGCCCTGGTTGATCCAGTGGCGCATGGTGCGGCAGACTTCCTCCAGAATGAAGAAATCAAGCTCCACCACAAATCCGTTCTTCTCCGCTATCGGGATAAATTCGCCGGGGGAGATAAATCCGAAATCCTTGCTGTTCCAGCGGATAAGCGCCTCGGCGCCCTCGATGTTCCGTGAGCGCAGCCCGTACTTCGGCTGGAGATAGCACTGGAACTCGTGCCGTTCAAGAGCCGCCGGCATCATGTTTTCATAGTCCTTCTCGCGCAGCGCCTTGTCGCGGACAGACCCGTCGTAGAACGCTATGGAGGAGAAGTGCGTGCCTTTGAGCGTGCTCTTTGCGATCTTGCAGCGGTCGAGGGCGGCGTTGATGTCCACGTCGCTGCGGTGATCCTCCCTGATGAACTGGTTCATGCAGCAAACGCCGGCGCTGAATATCACGGGATATTTCACGAACAGACCGTTGCGGCGTTCGAACTCGGTGAATATGCTGTTGATACGGGTGGAAAGCTCGGCTTCGGTGCCGGTCTTTATCATCATCGCGAAGTTGTCGTCGGACAGGCGCGCGGATATCTCGTCGTTATCCAGGTGGTCGGAGATCGTCTTGTGCAGGCGCTCCAACATTCTGTTGCCTTCCTCGTAGCCCAGACGGTCGTTGACGTACTTGAACTTGTCGATATCGAACAGCACGATCGCCCAGTTTTTCGCGCCGTTCTTTTTGAGCAGCTTCCGTGCGTCCTCCAGGAACTTGTGCCTGCTCCTGCCGCCGGTGAGGGGATCCACGTCGGTTATCCTGCGCGAGCGGAACGTGGTGAAGCACACCACCGCGAATATCGCCGCCAGAACGACCAGCACGCCAATGATCGTCCACACGAGGTACTTATCGAAGAAAGCGTTCGGCGATGAACTGCTGCCGTTGTCGATTATCGCGGAGAAAGTGTTGACGAGGGTGGTGTTATTGCTCATCACCGCCAGGGATTTGCCGATGATGTTTGCAAGATCGGTGGAGCTTTCGGGGATCGCGATGCATTCCGTGTGAACGGAGTCCCTTACGTCAACAATGCTGAGATCGCTGTATTCCCTGTTGAGAGCATATAACAGCTCATACGCCCCGGCGTAGGTCACGTCTGCGTCGCCTTTCTCCACTGCGTCAAGGCACAGCCTTTCGTTGCTGTAGCGCAGCACCGGCGCGTTGGGGTACAGCGAGGAGATATAGACGCTGATATCCTCGGCATATGACGGTACGGCTATCCTGGAGCGTTCGCTGACGGACGCGCCGTCTTTTCCAGCCGCCGCGATGGGCGACCTTGCGTAGGGGGCGGTGATCCGCAGCCCGGAATAGGCAGACATGGAGGACGGATTTACGCCGCCGCACACCATCTGTACCTTTCCCTCTCTCATGGCGGTAACGCAGTCCTTGATGCTGTCGTAGGGCGTCAGCTCGATCCTGAACCCGGAGAGCTTTCCCAGCTGATCCATGGTATCCGCCAGAACGCCGGTCACATTCTGCCCGTCGGAGAGATCCAGCATGCTGGACTGAATGTTCACCCCGACAGTGAGCGTGGGATTGTTCGCTATGAAGTACTTTTCGGACTCGGAATAAGCGTAGCGCTGACCGCCGTACTTTGAAACATATTTGTCATAAAGCCCGGAGGAGAAGCTGTTGTCGATCATCGAGATGCCGCCTACCGCCTCGTCGATGTCCGCAAGGATATCCTCCGTGTTGTCGGCGCCCATGAAGAAGCAGTCCGCGGTGGCGGTCTGACAGACGATCAGATCGTTCGTCCAGGCGCGGAAGCAGTCCTTGGTGACAGCCTCTATCTTCCCGGAATTGAAGTCCTCGCGCATCTGTTCCTCGGTGTTGTACTCCACGAACTCCGCCTGGCGAAGCTCCGGCAGCAGGAAGTTGCCGTCCGGGAAGAACCTGAAACGATCCTCTGACAGATAGCCGATACGCTTTGTTTTGAGCGCGTCCGTGTCGTAATAGGAAACGCTGCTGTCGCTGCGGACATACACTGCGGAGAATTTCGTCATCAGCGAATAGCTGCTGAGGGTAAGCTCGCCGTCGTAGCCCTCGTCCGCCGTGATAGTCTTCCATGCGGAAAGCTCCTGCGCGGTAACACAGGGGATAATGTCGATCTCTCCCCGGGCGATCAGCTTTGCAAGCTCCGGCGCGCTGGCGCTTACATATTGAATGGTATCGCCGGTGCGCTTTGCTATTTCGCGAAGATAATCAAGCGCGAAGCCGGTGTTGCTGCCGCCGATCGTGGAAATTCCAAAGCCTGCGTTTACTCCGACCCTGATTATCCTTCCCCGGGCTGAAGCAGGCATGGGAAACGCCGTCAGCGCCATTGCAAGCGCCGCCATCAGTGGGAGAAGCCTTTTCCGGATAAGCTGTGCCAGCCGTCTGACGAATGAACCGCCCAGCCGATCCCGTGAACACTTCTTCATGAAGCACCTCCTGGTACTCTGGTAATAATTAGGAATGCTAAGAAAGCAGACATTTATCTCAATTTTTACCAAATTCGTTATTGCATCGTTCATAAATATTATATCAAATTAATGAAAAGATTTCAAGTGGATTGTAACAATTTTTCATAGGTCGGCAATAACAATGATAAATTTTTGTTAGTTTTGCACAAGTAACTTGACATTGCGTTACAATTGTGATATAATAAATTGTAATTATTCTGAGATTTTCGTCATAATCACGGGTTATCTGACGCCATTCCGTGGTGCGGTATCGCGTGATCTTGCACAGAGGGCAGGCGTATTTCGCAATTATCCGACAAATTGCGCGTGCCTCAGGATACGCATTATTATTTATTATAAGGAGAACTTTACATGAACTGGTTTGAGAACGCAGTATTCTACCACATCTACCCAATCGGCTATTTCGGCTGCCCCCGTCAGAACGACTTCACGTCTGAGCCTTCTCACAAGATACTCCGGGTGATCGACGATATCCCCCACATCAAGGAGCTGGGCTGCAACGCGGTGTATTTCGGGCCGGTGTTCGAAAGCTCCGCCCACGGCTATGACACCGCCGACTACACAAAGATAGACCGCCGCCTGGGCACCAACGAGGATTTCAAAAAGGTATGCGGCGCGCTGCACGAGAACGGCATCCGGGTGGTTCTGGACGGTGTGTTCAACCATGTCGGCAGGGACTTCTGGGCTTTCAGGGACGTGCGCGAGCACAGGCTGGGCAGTGCCAAAAAGGACTGGTTCCATGTGCGCGAGGGCAACAACGGCTACAACGACGGCTTCTGGTACGAGGGCTGGGAGGGGCACTATGAGCTTGTAAAGCTGAACCTCTACAACCCCGAGGTGAAACAGTACCTGAAGGACGTTATCACCGGCTGGAAGAACGAGTTCGGCATTGACGGACTGCGCCTTGACGTTGCGTACTGCCTCGACCTGAACTTCCTCAAGGAGCTGCACGGTCACTGCAAGTGGCTGGCGGAGGATTTCTTCCTGCTGGGCGAGACTCTCCACGGCGATTACAACAAGTGGATGAACCCCGAAATGCTGGACAGCGTGACCAACTACGAGTGCTACAAGGGGCTGTTCTCCAGCTTCAACGATATGAACATGTTCGAGATAGCGCACTCTATCAACCGTCAGTTCGGCAGCGAGAACTGGTGCCTTTACAGAGGAAAGCACCTCTATACATTTGTTGATAATCACGATGTGAACCGTATCGCGACCATGCTGAAAACCAAGGAGCACCTGCCGGAGATATACACCCTGCTGTTCATGATGCCGGGTATCCCTGCGGTATATTACGGCAGCGAGTTCGGCGTTCCCGGCGACAAGAACCACGGTGGCGACGACCAGCTCCGCCCGGAATTCGACCTTGAAAAGATGAAGAGCGAGGGTATCTGCGACCTCACCGCCCACATAAAGGCGCTCGCGGAGATACAGAAGAACCACCCTGCTGCGTCCCAGGGCGACTACAAGCAGGTGCAGCTCACCAACCGCCAGTACGCTTTCTCGAGAAGCGCGGAGGGAGAGACCCTGCTGACCGTCATCAACGCGGATTCGCAGCCGTTCACATTTAACCTGAACATGGGCGGCGCAAAGGAAAACCTGCTCACCGGAGAAACAGCGGAGCTTGGCGGACTTACCCTCCCGGGTTACACAAGCGCGGTTTTCAGGGTGTGATATGACAGAATAATGTAATGGCGCTGTA